>JAISTW010000044.1 GCA_031272405.1 Desulfovibrio sp.
GTCGATGAAAGCAAGGCCGTCACCTTTGGCGCGGCCATTGACGAGCTCGGCGCCGCAGGCGGCAACGACACCCTGTATGGCGACGAAGGCGACGACGTCATCTTCGGCGGCGGCGGCGACGACAAGCTGTTCGGCGGCGCGGGCGACGACTATCTCTTCGGCGGCGCGGGCAACGACACCCTGGACGGCGGGGCCGGCACTGACCACCTCTACGGCGGCGCCGGCAACGACATACTGGTCTTCAACCCGGCCGACGTCATAGACGGCGGGGCGGACATAGACTTCCTGCTGATGGGCAACGACAGCGTGGAAGAGTTCTTTAACGCCAACAATGTCAGCAACGTGGAAGTCGTCATCCATGCCGAACATGTCACTGACCTGACCAACCTGAAAGACCTGAACTCGCTCGCAGACCTGGGCATCACGGTGAACAACGACGGAAGCATCACACTGGGCGATACCTGGAAGGATGCGGCGCCGCAACACGATGGCTTCACCGCCTTCACCAGCGCGGACCACGACGGGCTGACGCTTGAACTGAACAACGCGGCCCTTGAAAACGCGACACAGGACGCGACCTATAAGATGATAAAGGAGCAAGGCTAACAGCAACCGGCGCGGCTTCGGCCGCGCCAGTCCCACATGAGTGCAGGCCCCGGCAGGGAAACCGCCGGGGCCTTGGCGTATGCGGACAGGGCATCCCACCGCGACACGCCGGTTTCTCCCCCCGCCCGGCGAGCATCTTCACGTACCCTTCACGCTGTTCGCCACAGCCATGCGGGGGAGAAACCTGAACCGTCCGCCCAAAAAAGCGATGTGCAACGGACACCGCTAAAAGTAGGACATGGATATTTTCTTGAGTTCTTTCAGGCTCTTGAGAAAGGCATATCCCTGGAACGGGCCGGCGCCCTGCAAGGCTTGCACCACCTCACGGCATTCGGCCTCGCTGCGGCCGTGCACCATGGTGTAGAGCGTGTAGGGCCAGTCATCCGCCGGACTGGGCCTGTAGTAGACGTGGGAAACGCGCTCATGCCGGGCGGCCAGCGCGCCGCAGGCGTCCGCGTCGGCCGGGTTGATCTTCCAGGCCACCATGGCGTTGTGCGTCCAGCCGATGTGCTGGTGTTTCACGCTGGCCCCGAAGCGGCGGATGGCGCCGCGCTCCTTGAGGGATTTGAGCAGAGCGAGCACCTCGGCTTCCTCCAGGCCCGCCTGTGCGGCCATGTCGGCGTAAGGCGTGAGGGTGTCCGGCAGATTGTCCTGGGCGATGCGCAGGACAATCCGCTCCGCGTCAGTGAAGGCCAGGGCCGAAGGAGCGTTCAAAGAGTTCCTGCACGGCCAGACGGCTGTTGTCTTCCAGAAAACGCGTGCCCGTGGCGGCGAAACGGGGTGACGTGACAAGGGGCTTTTCCTCGCTGACCCAGGTGTCCTGCTTCCAGACAAACCAGGCGCCGCGCGGCTGGTCGAACACGCAGAGGGGCTTGTTGCACAGTTTGGCGAATTCCGCGCCCCAGCCTGTGCCTCCCTTGACGGTGCCGTCCTGCTGTATGGCCCCCACCACAAAAACCTGCTCCCCGCTGCTGACCTGCCAGCAAATGGACTGCAAAACCTTGCGGAAGAGAGGAGCGCGCGTGTACTCCCTGTTCATGAGCCGGGAAACATAGGTCATGCTCACGTCCTTGAGCATGAGTTCCTGACTGGTGAGCACGCGCACGCCCCGCAGCCGGTTGATCTGATGGCCTTCAAAACTGTAGTTGACTTCTTCTATGCCGCAGCTTTCCGCAAGGCCGCCGAAAAATTCTTCCGCGCCGGCGGCGCCGCCGCTGTACAACACGCATTGCGCCGGATTGAGCATGGGTCGTGTCCTCGCTGGTTTTCAACCATGTGTGATGGGTTGTCGTGACCGTGAACAAGATAGCCCCGGCAGCGCCGGGGCTATGCGAAGCGCGTCGGGTGTGCTCAGAAACGCGGAGGCCGCGGCGCGCGCGGCTTGGCTTCATTCACACGCAGGGTGCGTCCCCCGAAACTGAAGTTGTCCAGAGCTTCAATGGCGGCGTCGGCTTCGGCGTCCTCCATTTCCACAAAACCAAAACCGCGGGCGCGGCCGGTTTCTCTGTCGCTGACAAGTTTGACCGAAAGCACTTTGCCGTGCTCGGCGAAAAGGTCCTGCACCTGTTCCTCTGAAGCTGACCAGGGAAGATTCCCGACATAAATGGACTTGGACATGAAAACCCCTCTTAAAAAAACAAAAAAATAAGGCTCCCGTGCGACATTTCGGCAAAACGGATCGCCGGCGCACGGCACTGTGGGCAGAGAAAAGCACGATTATTGTGTTATGTCAATGCAAAAGAGGCAAGTTTTCAGCCGGAAACGTCTTTTTTGTATTTTTCAAAGAGATCGGCGAAGACATCCGGGAGCCGTTCGTGCATGTGAGCGAGCAGGGGCAGGGTTATCTGGCGCATTTGCGGGTGGGCGGCGGCGGCGCAGCGCAGCTCGAAGATATGCCGCCATTCCCGCAGGTTGCAGGTGAGCACGATTTCCGTCTTCAGGCTGTTGGGCAAAACGGCGCGCGCCTGCTGGGCCGTGGCCCCGGCATCAACGAGGGCCAGATAGGCCTTTTCCGCGGCCAGCATGGCTTCGTGCCACAGGGCGTATTCCGGGGAGCCGTCCGCCCAGTAACAGGGTTTTATGACCGTGATTTCCCGGCCGAACTTGTCCCGGGCGTAGTTGGCGTAGCGGGTGCTCTCCTGGCTGTAGGAGGCCAGACGGTGGCGCACCAGCTCGTGGGAGACGCCCCGGTCGCAGACGATGCGCACCGTGGCGCCGGCGTGCTCGATAACGCTGTGGTGGCCGGAGAGCAGGATGGTGCGCACGAAATCGCGGGCGGAGTCGGGCGTGATCCTGTTTTCGGACTTGTAGCAGACGCGGCCGGCTTTTTCCAGGCGGCGCAGTATGTCCGCCCCGTCGTCCATGGCCAGAATCTCAAAGTGGGGTTCGATGATGCGCATGCCTCTGTCTAAGCGACTTTGAGGGAAATTGCAAACAGATTCGCCAAAGCGCATTTTCCGGCCTGACCGGCTTGACTTTGACCTCAGCCGTGTCTATACTGACCATTCAAGGGCAGTTAGCTCAGCTGGTAGAGCATCGCCTTCACACGGCGGGGGCCACAAGTTCAAGTCTTGTACTGCCCACCAGGAATTGAAATAAAGAAGTCCGTCAAGGTCTAAAAGTCCTTGACGGACTTGCTTTTTCTCGAAAAGTATGTTCATCTCCATCTAACAAAAAGCGGGGGTAACCAGAAAAATTTGGGGTAACTTTTGGGGTACAAAATCGTTTGTGGAATCCTGTTA
>JAISTW010000047.1 GCA_031272405.1 Desulfovibrio sp.
TTGGCGGTGTAGACGACTTCGTCGCCGGCGATGGCGACGTAGCCGAATTGCGTTTCATAGCCCTTGCCGCCGTTCATGGCGTTCAGTTGCGCCGTCGTCAGCAGATTGCCGTCGCTGTCCAGGATGCCGGTCAGACGCGCGCCGCTCACGCCGTCATTGTGCAACACCGCGCCTTTGGTGACGGGCTCGCCGTCCCGCGAGACGATGAAACGCTCTTCGGGCGGCGGCGGGGTTTGCGGCACAGGCGGGGTGACAGGCGGCGTGACCGGGGGAATATACGGCGGGACCGGAACATCCGGAATATGGGGCGCGGCCGGAACAGCGGAGACGTGCGTCGGGGGCGCTGTCGGCGCAACCGGGAAGGCCGCGCCGCTTCCGGAAGCCGTTGTGGCCACGGTGAAAGGCACGGGATCCAGTGCCTGCACCTGATCCGGGTAACTCAGGGTGAAATTTTCATCCAAATCGCCCAGATGGCGCAGTCCGTTCATGAGGTCGGCGTCGCCGTAGTTGGAATAGCGTCCTCCCTTGGCGCTCACTCCCACTCCGGCGGCCGGTTCTATGTCCGGAGCGAAGGCCTCGAAAAAGTCCACGCCGGCGATGCTCTGGCCCTCGATCTCGAATTCGGGGAGATTGTCCTTGGTGTACTGCTCGTAAAAGCCCTCGATCTCCACAATACTGCCGTCGGAGAAGGTGAAGACAAGGCTGTCGGAGTCCTCGGGCCGTTCTATGGTGGCCTGGTCAACGGGAAAGGCGAGAATGAATCTGGAATCGGGCTGCGCCTTGATGATTACCGGCTGTGTGCCCATCCCCAGACTTTGCGGGGGAGGGGTTATGGTTACGTCTGTCATGGTATTTTCTCCCAAGTTTTGCGTTGAGCGGCGTTCGGGTACGGCAGGGCAGATTCCGCGGCAAAACAAAACCGGCCGAACGAACGCCGACAAAAGTGTTGTTGAAAACGTTATTCACGAATCCGCGCCTTGTCAAGAAATTTTTGCGGGAAAGACAAAAAACTGATGCGCAAAGTCTCTTCGTTCAGGGGGAGCCTTCTTGACCGGGAAGCGGATGAAGACGCGGTTCAGGCCACTGTCGGCGTATTGCGCAGAAAGCCTGTCAGAGGGGACGACGCCTCGGCGCCGGCTGTCCGCGCGCGCGGAGCGGCAAGCCCGACCAGCCAGGCGGCGCGTCCGGCCTCCACAGCCGCCCGAAAGGCTCCGGCCATAGCCACAGGGTCCCTGGCCACGGCGATGGCCGTGTTGACAAGGCAGGCGGACGCGCCCATTTCCATGGCTTCGCAGGCATGGGAGGGTCTTCCGAGGCCGGCGTCCACCACAACGGGCACATCCATCTCCTCAATGAGGATGGCGATCATTTCCTTCGTGCGCAGACCGCGATTGGTGCCGATGGGCGCGCCCAAGGGCATGACGGCCGCGGCGCCGGCGCTCGCGCAGTCACGGGCCACGTACAGGTCGGGATTGATGTAGGGAAAGGGAACAAAACCGTCCCTGACCATCAGTTCGACGGCTTTGGCCGTCTGGTAGCCGTCCGGCAAAAGATAGCGGCTGTCCGCAATGACTTCTATCTTGATCCAGTTCCCGCAACCGGCTGCTCTGGCCAGACGGGCCAGACGCAGAGCCTCCTCGGCTGTTCTGGCCCCGGAAGTATTGGGCAGAAGCCGCATATGCGCCGGTATATGGCTTGTGATGCCCTGGTTGCCTTTTTCCACCCGGCGCATGGCTACAGTTATGACTTCAGCTCCGCTTGCCTCGGCGACTGCCGGAATAATGCCGTCCGCGCCGTATTTTCCGGTGCCGATAAAAAGGCGGCTTTTCAGCGCGACGCCGCCCACCGTAAAGGGATCATGCATCATGTGGGTCCTGTTTGAGTCCATCTGCTACCCGCCGCCGACAATATGAACAATTTCCAGCTCGTCGCCTTCCTTGAGCGCCGTATGGGCGAAGTCTCCACGCGGCACTATGACGCCATTGAGTTCCACAACCACCACTTTTTCGTTGTGTCCGCGCGCGTCGAGCACATCCGAAACAACCGCGGCCTGTTCAAAAATTTCTTTGGCGCCGTTCACGCTCAGTTCCATTCACGTCTCCTTGGGGATAGCGCAATCGCATGCTTTGGAAAAAATATCCCCGATGGACGAAGAATGCAAGTTTTGAACGGCGGGCGTCAAGCCGTAACAGGCAAGCACACATTCTTCGGCGAAGGCGGCGTCATGTTCTCCGACAAAGGGCGCGTGCTCCTGCATGGCTTCCACTGCTTCCAAATGGTGCAGAATGCGCGATTCCAGCTCTTTCCAGGAGTATTTCCCTGCCTTGACCGCAGCCAGATCTTCCCGGCCTTGCAGAGGAAAGACGACCTTCCCTGTCCGCAGCAGTTCCTCCATCTGCTCCAAAGCGCGCAAGGCATGTGAAAACGCCTTGAGGTCCAGGCCTTCGCTGCGTTCGGCGGCATCCGCCCGCCCGCCGTAACGCTTCATATCCGCCTCCACCCTGCAAATCAGTTCCGATACGCGAATCGCGCCCATGTGCAGTTTGCCGCCGAGCTGAAGCGCTTTTTCGCCCTGTATGTTCTTCAGGGAACAATAACGATTGTCCCCGCAGGCGGCGACTATGGCCTCCAGGCAGTCAGCAAGGCGTCCGGTCGGATCCGGACGGCGTTGCCGCAACCAGTCTCGAACCGCCTTCAGCGCGCCGACGCGGGAACCCCTGATTCCGTATTTTTTCACCTGACCCAGGCTGTACTCGGCGTAGGCCCTGTTTTTGTGGGTGTTTACAAGCCGCAGGGGATTGGCGAAGACGGCATCCAGCGCCTGGCGCCTGTAGAGCGTGCAGTCGGCGTTCGACGGCGAAAAAAGCAGATCCATCGCCCCGATATCGCCCGCAGGCAAAAGTTTCAGCAACCAGCGCTGTACAGACCAGAGGTCAATGTCCACGTCGCCGGCCGTATTCCGCCTTGTCCCGTCGCCGGTGGAAAAGCGCAGGCTCCGGGGAACCTTGTCCAGGGCCAGGGACTCCAGAGAGGGCAGAAAAATTCCGCGCGCGTCAATATCTGATTTGCCGGGCGATTCCGTGCCATACAGGGTGGCGCCGAACAGGGTCAGGAAAAGAAGCGAAGCGTCATGCGCCCGGCAGAGCGCCCGCGCCTGTTCGACAAGAGCGGGCCGGTCAATGTGGCGGGGTTCACGCATACGGCGACTGGTAACACAATCGGCCCATACTGTACACCGGCGGCAAGGCAGACGAAAAGCGAAAACCGCGGCGAGACGCTCGATGGAGGCCGCTTGACATTTTTCACTGCCTGTCTGACAAACGTCAGTGCAGGTCACGAATGAAACATGTGACTGCCCTGCAGGGATTTGCCTGCGGAAAACCCGCCACAGGAAACAGTCAGGAGGCTATGATGCGGGACGACGCCATCACATGTACGCGGATTACCGACATTGTGGAAAAATTTGTTTCAGGGCCGGTCAACAATCTGCATATGCCGGGCGGTTTTGAACCGGCGTTCGGACAACCGCTGCTTGGCTTCGCCTCCGGCGGCGACAGCCTGTGGACGGAATTCAAAAAACACATCGGAGAGTTTCACTGGACTCCGGTCGAGGCCTTTCGTCTGGCCTATCCGGGCGAAAATCCGAGCCCGGAAGAGCTGACCGTGGTCAGTTGGATATTACCCCAAACCACCAGCACGCGCAAAGACCAGCGCAAGCAAAAGACCTATCCCTCCGAGCGTTGGGCCAGGAACAGAATCATGGGTGAACAGCACGTCAACCAGGGGCTGCGCAAGCATCTTCCCGACACGCTTGCCAGCCGCGGCGTACAGGCTTTAGCGCCCATGCTCCTGCCCGAATGGTCCAGGGTGGAGTGCGACAAACTCGTTTATGCCTCAACATGGTCGGAAAGGCATGCGGCCTATGTTGCCGGGCTCGGCACTTTTGGCTTGTGCGACGGGTTGATCACCCCTGTCGGCAAATCAATGCGGACCGGCTCGGTTATCATGAGGGCGGCGTTGCCGCCTTCGCCGAGACCGTATTCATCACACAGGGAATATTGTCTGTTTTTCAATTCCGGGACTTGCGGCAAATGCATCAAGCGCTGTCCGGTCGGAGCGCTGAGCGCGGACGGGCATGACAAACGCCGCTGCAGGGAATTTCTCCAGGGCACGACCAGGCCCTATGTGAACAAAACCTACCATTTTGACGGCTACGGCTGCGGATTGTGTCAGGTGGGCGTCCCCTGCGAGACGGGCATACCCAGAGTCCGGCGCGAATCGGCGATATCGTCCGCCAACTGAAACTCTCAGCCCTGCCGCGCCGGCCACAGCAGGGCGGAAGAGCCGGCGCCGAGCAGGGTCATGCCCAGCGAACCGACAAGATGCAGAAAGATAAGCAGCAGGCCGGGAAAGATGCGCCCTTCCTGAAGCAGGAGCACAACTTCGGCCGAAAAAGTGGAAAACGTGGTCAGGGCGCCCAGAAAACCGGTTATCACAAAAAGCCGCCACAGTTCGGAGATGCCGGGAAAATGCGCGAATATTCCCAGCGCGAATCCTATCAGGTAGCCACCGAACAGATTGACGGCCAAAGTGCCCAGCGGCAGCACGGGAATGAGCGGATTCAGGGCGCGTCCCGCAAGCCAGCGTAAAACGGCTCCCAGGCAGGCGCCGGCGCAGATGCAGAGAGTGGAACGTATCATGCCGGGAGCGCTTCTGTTTTTCCGGATTTTCTTAAAAGGCGCGGGGGCGCATTCCACGCCCCCGCTTGCCTGAAAACGGCGTCAGAACTGGATGGCCGGCTTAGAATTGCAGGCCGAAGTTCATGCCGATGAGCATCCAGGCGATGATGCCCACCACGATGCCATAGAGGAGGAAGGGCCAGAAGGTCTTCTTCAGGATGTCCCCCTCCCGGTTGAGCAGACCCACAACTGTGCAGACAGCCACAATATTGTGGATGCAGATCATGTTGCCCATAGCTCCGCCCGCCGCCTGAGCGGCCACGATGATGGGACGCGACAGCTTGAGCTGTCCGGCCATATCCCACTGGAAGAGACCGAAGAGCATGTCCGACACCGTGTTGGACCCGGTGATGAAGGCGCCCAGTCCGCCGACGTAGGAGGCGAACATCGGCCAGATGGGGCCAAGCACGGAAGCTATTGCAGTCGCCATGGCCAGCGGCATGGAGGGCAGGAATTTGGCCGAACCGGCGGCGACCTGCGCAACCATGTCGGGGTTGAAGCCGGAACCCTGGAAAATCTTGACCAGAGCCACGGAGGCGCACAGGGAAATGGTGGCCGCCTTCATTTTGACGGTGGTTTCCGTCCAGGCCTTGATGGCCTTGTCGCCGGGCATCTTGTGCATGACGATGGTCAGCAGAGCGACGAGCATGAAGGGTATGGTGCCGGGCAAATAGAGCAGCTTCAGGCTTTCGCTGACAGCGCCCATTTTCTTTCCGGCCACATCCACCGCGTCAAAGCCCAGAATGCCGTTGAAGGACACCACGGCGTGGGCGTTCAGCCAGCCCTTGAGCCCCAGGGAATCAATGCGGGTCAGCACCAGAATGAGGCCGATGATGACATACGGCAACCAGGCCATGAATTGGCTCATGTGCGCCTTGAGTTCCGTTTCGCCGGAGAAGGAGATGTCGCCCGTCCAGTCCTTTTCCCACTTGGACGGTTCGCCGAATGTCCAGATATCTTCAGGCACGCAGAAGCCCTTCTTGGCCCCGGCGATGATGATGCCCAGACCAATGAGACCGCCCACCAGGGAGGGGATTTCCGGCCCCAGCGCCCAAGCCAGAACCATGTAGGGCGTCACAAAGGCGACTGCCGCGAAAACGCAGAATTTCCACGCGGCGAAACCCTCTTTCCAGGAGCGGTTGGGCCCGAAGAAACGGGTGATGAAGCCCAAAGTGAAAATGGGCAGAATAAAGGCCATGGGGCCGTGCATCAAGGTGACTGTTTCGCCGATGATTTTGTAAAACTGGTCAATGCTGGTCAGGGCCGGCACTGTGCCCCCGGCGATGAGGGCTTCAACCGTGCCTTTGAGGGAAGCGCCGAAACCCACGATGATGGGGGTGCCCACAGCGCCGAAAGTCACCGGGAAGGAGTTGAAGATGAGGCAGAGCACCGCCGACGCGAGGGGCGGAAAGCCGAGAGACAGCAACAGCGGAGCGGCCAGGGCCGCTGGCGTTCCAAAACCGGCCGCGCCTTCGATGAAGGCTCCGAACATGTAGCCGATGATGATGGCCTGCACGCGCATGTCCTTGCTCACGGTCTGCATGCCGTACTGTATGGTCTCCATGCCTCCCGAATACTGGAGGGTGTGGAGGATGAGCAAAGCGCCGAACACGATGATGAGCACCCCCACGGCGCTGATGACGCCCTGGATGCTGAGGGCGGCTATGTAACCGGCCGGCAGCTTCCAGAAAAAGAATGCTCCGAGAGCGCAGACCAGCCAGGAAATGGGCATGGCTTTCATGGCCCCCATGCGGCATCCCACCATGAGCACAAGAGCCACCAGAATCGGCAGGAACGCCACAACGGCAAGGATTCCATTACTCATATATACCTCCTTGGATTAAATTAGGTTTATGTTTGAAAATGCGCTATGCGCTGGACTCTACGTTTTGCCCCCCTGCGGTTTCAAATTTTCCGCCAGCAGATCCGCCACATGATCCACCTTGACATTGAGCCCCTGTTTTTCCGCGCCTCCGCGCAACTGCATGACGCAGCCGGGGCAGTCTACCACCAGCCGGGTCGCGCCGGTCTTGCGCAGGGCGTCAAGTTTCTTTTCCAGCAACTGCGCTGAAATTTCCGGGAATTTCACGGAATATGTCCCGCCGAAACCGCAGCAGAGCTCTTCTTCCTCGCCGGGCGCATATTCGGCCGCGGCCTTGATGAGATCGCGCGGGGCCTGCCTGACGCCAAGCCCGCGGCAGAGATGGCAGGAGGCGTGGTAGGCGACCTTCTGGCCGGAATTGTTGAAATCATCGGATCCAAGCCCCAGCGTGTCGTGAACAAAGGAGCTGAAGTCAACGACTTTTTCCGCGAATTCCCGGGTTTTGCCGTAGAGCCCCGCATTGCCGGCCAGCAAGGTTTCGTAATTGTGCTTCAGGTGCGAGGCGCAGCTCGCGCACAAGGTGATGACGGCATCGTAGGATTTGCGGGAGAAAGCGCGAACATTCTGCTCCGCCACTTCCACGGCTGTTTTGCGCTGTCCCATCATCTCCAGAGGCAGACCGCAACAGGACTGTTCAAGAGGGAAATCCACCTCAACGCCTCTGGCGGCCAGAATTTTGACGGCATCCTCAAGCTGTTCGGGATAGACGAAATCCTGAGCGCAGCCGCTGAAAAGAGCCACACGGAATTTTGGCTCATGCGCCCTGGGGGCGATTTCCGGCCAGCGGTCGCGGAAGGATTGGGCCGCTATGGCCGGCAGGGCCTTATAGCCGTGCTTGCCCAGAAACATGGCCGGCAGATGGCGCTGGAAGCCTGTGCCGCCGGTGAAGGGTTTCTGGGCGTATTTGGCGAACTTGAGCAGGCTGTGGAAAAGCTTGCGGTTTTTCATGACCGAAGAAAGCAGGACAGCCTGGGTGTCGCCGCCCTGTTCGTCGGTGAGGCGGCTGCGTATTTCGCGGATGAGCCTGGGCAGATCAATGCCGCCAGCGCAGACGTTTTTACAGGCTTCGCAGCCCACGCAGTTCTGACAGAGCACCTTGGCCTTGTCCTTGCCGTGGAAGAAATACGTAAGAATCAGGCCGATAGCGCCGATGTATATGTAGCCCATCTTGTGGCCGCCGACCAGCCGATAGACGGGACAGACGTTGGCGCAGGCCCCGCAGCGCACGCAACGGAATATCTGCGAGAAGAGCGGGTCTTTGGCGATTTCCGTGCGGCCGTTGTCCACAAAGACGACATGCAGAATCTTTTTGCCGTCCGGGTTGACGGAGCAGGGGCCGGCGCCGCATATCCAGCTCACATAGGCTGTCAAACGCTGGCCTGTGGCGTTGCGCGGCAAAACCAACAGAGCCGTGAGCGCTTCTTCCAGGGTGGGCGTCAGTTTGTCCAGACCGGCGATGGCCACGTGCACACGCGGAAGCGTCGTCACCATGCGGGCGTTGCCCTCGTTGGTCACGATGGTCACAGTGCCGTTTTCGGCTATGGCGAAATTGCAGCCGCTGATGCCCATGTCGGCCTGGATGAATTTGCGCCGCAACTGCACGCGGGCCACCTTGACCAGTTTCTGGATGTCCGTGTCCTGCTTCACGCCCGTGGCCTTGGTGAAATCGTCGGCCACCTGATAGCGCGACAGATGGATGGCGGGCATGACCATGTGCGAAGGACCCTCATGACGCAACTGTATGATCCATTCGCCGAGGTCCGTCTCGTCCACAATAAAGTTGTCGGCGAAAAGACGCTCGTTGAGCTGCGTTTCCTCGGCGGTCATGGATTTGGATTTGACGATGCGCTTGACCTTGTTTTCTCTGGCGATGCGGGCAATGATCTCGTTGGCCTCGGTCGCGTCTTTGGCCCGATGCACGCGCACGCCGCGTTTTTCCGCCTGCTCCTTGAACTGCGCGTAAAGCTCCTCCATGCGCTTGCAGGCTTTGTCTCTGGATTCGGCGATCTGGTTGATGATGCCGCGCTCGTCCACTTCCTGAAATATTGTTTCGCGGTTGGCTCGGTAAGCCACGGCAAAAGTGTCCAGCGTGCGGCGCAAAAATTCATCCTGCAACGCGGAATCAATCTCCTTGCGGTATTCGGAGAGTGTGTTTGGGGCTTGATGCATGCCTTAATCCTCCAGAAGAATGATGTGCAGTTCCAGGGGGCCGTGTACGCCCACGGCGGCTACACGCTCTATGTCGGCTGTGCGGCTCGGGCCGGAAATCATCGTTGTGTAGGTGATCGGCTCTTCATTTATGCGCTCGCGCAGCTTTTGGGCAATGGAAGGAAGATCGGGATAAATGGTTGACGCGCACAGAAAGATAATGTGTATTTCCGCGATCATGCCGGCCAAACGCGCATCTTCCCCGTCGGTGTTCATCAGGCAGGTGCCGCTGGCGGCGACGCCCAGCAAGGCTTTGCTGACGCCCACGTCAAAGCCAGCCACATAGTTGCGCAGCCCCTCGCGGATGCACAAAAAGCCCTTTTCCTCACAGGCTTTGGCCAGGACGTCATATTCCCCGTCGTCCAGGTCGGGGGCGGCCACAATGCGTTTGACGCGCGTGGGCTGATTGTTGGGGCCGGGAGGCCCCTGCTCGACGCCTGGCTCGTCAGCCAGAATCTCGGATGCCTGCTTGGCGGCGCAGACATCCACAACGTATCGCAAGGCAGCCTGAATGTTGGGAAGTTCCTGAACCACGGCGTTGACCGCCGCGGCCTTGGCGATGAATGTTTCCACCACATGTCGGCTGACGGAATCCGTTTGTGTCATATATAGCTCCTTTACAGCAGTTCAGTTCACGACGGGCAAAGCCCGTGCCCATTTGTCCAGCGGTTCGTCCCCCTATCTCAGGCTTTCCGCATACAGCTCCACGGTATGTTTCACTTCCACCGGATCATGGTTGTGAGAGAGGACGTCTTCCAACTGCATCATGCAGGCCGGACAAGCGGTCGCCACAACGCGCGCCCCGGATGCGACCACATTGTTGCGCTTGCGTTGGCCTATTTTGCGTGACCAATCATAGTGGAACAGGTTGAACGACCCCCCGCAACCGCAACACCTGTCGGCTTCGGCCATTTCCGTCAGTTTGCAGGCCGGATTGGCTGCGATAAGTTCCCTGGGCTGGCTGGCCACGCCAAGAGTTTTTTTGAGGTGACAGGAATCATGGTAGGTGACGGCCAAGGCATTGGCGTTGGTCGAGGCGGCCCTGACTTTGAGCACATCCACGAGAAAGGCGTTGATGTCCATAGCCTTGTCGGCTATGTCCCGGGCCAGTTTCCGTTCCCAGGCGCCGAGGCGCTCGGCATAGCGGGGCCAGTGTTCCTTGATGCAGGCTGTACAGGATGCGCAGGGGCTCATGATGTAATCGAAATCTTTTCCGGCAAAGGCCTTGAGATTTACTTTCAGCTCTTCAAGCATGCCCCTGACGTCGCCGGAAGAGAGCGCCGGCAGGCCGCAACAGGCCAGCTTGTCCGGCATGTAAACAGCCACCTTGTGGTGGCGCAGGGCCTTCAGACAGGCTCCGGTAACGCCTGTATACATTTTGTCGCCCATGCAGCCCGGGAAAAAGGCCACCTTCAGCCCGCCGGCAAAACGCGTTTCATCCACAAAGCCGTATTCGGCATGCGACGTTTTGGCCGCAAGGGGACGGATATGTCTGTCGCCCAGCATGAAATTGAGCATGGGCGCGCAGGTTGTATTTTGCGCTTCGCCGGTTTTGCGGAAGACCAGTTTTTGCGCGGGCGCGCCCAGACGCACGGTGAAGTTGAAAAGAGAAGGCTTTGCCAGCAGAATGCGGAAAATCATTTTTTTGACGGGATTGAGGCCAAGGTAACCGTAGACGAGCTCCCTTGCTTCCAGAAACACATCCATAATTTTGACGCCGGGCGGACAGGCCGCCTGACAGGAACCGCACAGCAGACAGCGGCCCAATTTGTCGGCCACCGCCTCGGGGTCCTTGATTGTTTCATGGGCCAGATTGCTGATGAGGGCGAGCTTGCCGCGGGTGACGTCCGCCTCCATGCCGGATGCCCCGAAAATAGGGCATACGCCCTGACAAAAACCGCATTTCATGCAATAAACAATGTCGTCGTCCAGCGCCATGAGGCGCTGGGCCAGGTCGTGCAGGTTGCTCATGCTTAAATCCCCACAAGTTTTGTCGGATTGAGCAGACCCTTGGGATCAAGCGCTTTCCGCAAGCGCTGTGAGAATAAAATCGTGCCCCGTGAGGTTTCCTTTTCCATCCATTTGGACTTGGCCGTACCGATGCCGTGTTCTCCCGAGAGGGTCCCCTGGAGTTTGAGCGCCACATCGAACATTTCGTCAATGGCCGCTTCAACGCGGTGAAACTCCTCGGCGTCGCGCTTGTCGCACAAAAAAGTGGGATGCAGGTTGCCGTCGCCGGCGTGGCCAAAGGTTCCCACCTCAACCCGATATTTGGCGGCGATGTCGTTGACGGCCTTCATCATGGCCGGAATCTGGGAACGGGGCACAGTGGCGTCCTCCAGCACGGTGGTCGGACGGCAACGGGCCAACACCGGCAAGGCCATGCGGCGGGCTTCCCAAAGTTTGAATTTCTCCGCCGCGTCCTTGGGCACCTTGACATCCGTGGCGTTGTTGGCTTTGAGCACCTTTTCCACCACCTCGGCTTCATCAGCCACCTGAGCCGGGTGCCCATCCACTTCAATAAGCAGAATGGCGCCCGCTTCTCGCGGCAAACCGGCTTTGGTGAAGTCATCCACGCGCACGATGGTGTTGTTGTCGAGGAGTTCCAGCGTACAGGGCACGACATGGGCGGCGATGATGCCGGCCACGGCCTGCGCGGCGTCCTGCACGTTGGCGAAAACAGCCATAAGCGCCTTGCTGGCCTTGGGTGGGGGCACCAGCTTGAGTACTGCCTGGCTGATGACGCCCAAAGTGCCTTCAGACTGAACCATCATGCCCGCCAGATTGTAGCCGGTGACGCACTTGACGGTGCGCGAGCCTGTTTTGACCAGCTCGCCCGTGGCGTCAAAAAATTCCAGCCCCATGACATAGTCCTTGGTGCAGCCGTACTTGAGACCGCGCAGACCCCCGGCGTTTTCCGCGATATTGCCGGCGATGGTGGAGACGGCCTGTGAACCTGGATCCGGGGGATAGAAAAGATTTTCCTTGCTCGCCGCCGTCGCCAGATCGGCGGTGATGACGCCGGGCTCAACCACGGCGTAGAGATCACCGGTGTTGATTTCAATGATGCGCGTCAGGCCGGTCGTGAGAATCACGACAGTGTCGGAGCGATCGGGGATGGTTCCGCCGGAAAGGTTTGTCCCCGCGCCGCGGACAGTCATGGGGATTCCGTTGTCATAGAGTTTTTTGACGCAACGGCCCAACTGCTCCACATTGGTCGGTCGTACCGCAAGGGCCGGAACAACAGGCGTCAATACGGCGGAATCATAGGAGTACGTCTGTCTGTCCGCTTCAGAGCCGAATACGTTTTCCTTGCCCAGCATGTCCTCAAAGTCTTTAACGAGCGCTTGATCAGCCATGAAACCTCCTCGGTTACGCGGGGTGACGGTTATTCCCATGAACGAACATTGCCGTGAGCAATGCAGACGGGCGGCCGCACAGTGGTTGCGTGTGCGACCTGGAAAAAGAAAGGTATAAGGTATGAGGGGAAAAGCCCGTCACGCCCTATATTTCAAACCTTATGTCAAAGAATACGTTATTGACGAAAATATGTCAAATCCCCTCGCCCCGTAGGGTTTGCGTGTTTTTCAACCGGATCAATGACAGGGCACGCCGGTGAGAAGATGAGCCATTTTTTCCTTTTTGGTGCGCAGGTAGTCCTCGTTTTCCGGACAAGCCTCCACTTCTATGGGCACACGCTCCACAATTTCTATGCCGTAGCCGGACAGTCCCACGACTTTTTTGGGGTTGTTGGTCAGCAGACGTATTTTCGTGATGCCCAGATCCACCAGGATTTGCGCGCCCATGCCATAGTCGCGCAGATCGTCGGGGAAGCCCAGCTTGCGGTTTGCCTCCACAGTGTCATAGCCCTGATCCTGAAGGGCGTAGGCCCGGATTTTGTTGGCAAGACCTATGCCCCGTCCTTCCTGACGCATATACAACAGCGCGCCGCGTCCCTCTTTTTCGATTTGGCGCAGGGCCGCGCCAAGCTGGCCCCGGCAGTCGCATCGCAGGGAGCCCAAGGCGTCCCCGGTGAGACATTGGCTGTGTACACGCACGAGTACCGGCTCCGGGCCGGAGATGTCTCCCTTGACAAGGGCAAGGTGGGTGTTTGGTTCAAGATCGCTCTCATAAGCATGTATGGTGAAATCGCCGTACAGGCTCGGCAAATGCGCGCTGGCCGCGGAACGTACGGAAACCTGCCCCCGGCGCAGGCGATAGCGGATGATGTCCTTGACGGCGGCGATTTTTATGCCGTGCTCGCGAGAAAATTCTTCGAGATCCGACATGCGGGCCATGGAACCGTCATCGCGCATGATTTCGCAGATGACGGCGGCCGGTTTGAGGCCAGCCAGGCGTGCCAGATCAACGCTGCCTTCTGTTTGCCCGGCGCGTACCAGCACACCGTCCGGTCGCGCCTTGATGGGGAAAACATGACCTGGAGTGACGATGTCTTCCGGTCTGGTCTTGTCGGCGACGGCGGTTCTGATGGTGGCAGCTCTGTCCGCCGCGGAGATGCCGGTGCTGATGCCGTCTCGCGCTTCTATGGAAACCGTGAAATTTGTCCCGAAACGGGACCCGTTGTTCTGGGTCATAAGCGGCAGGCGCAGCCGGTCGGCCAGTTCCGGCGCCAAGGGCAGGCAGATGAGGCCGCGTCCAAATTTGGCCATAAAATTGATGGCTTCCGGGGTGACGTGTTCCGCCGCCATGGTGAGGTCTCCCTCGTTTTCCCGGTCTTCATCGTCCACAAGAATAATCATTTTGCCCTGCCGGATATCGGCGATGGCCTCTTCTATGCTGCACAGTGGCATGGCGCGTTCCTTCGATGCGATGATTTATTGACGGCCGTCGGTAAAGAGCAGGCAAAGCGCCGCCTGACGGGAACACCTGAACATGCCCGAAAAATATACGGGAGGGCGTTTGCTGTCAATACCTGGAAAGAATAAGGATATCCCATCGGCATGGCCTTTGCATGTTTCGGCCCCGGGGGCTCCACGCTCCCGCAGGGGGAAATTTTATCCCCCCAGATGAATACGTTGAGAAACCAAGGAGCCACACATGGAAATCACCGGCATTACCCACTCCATTCCGTTCATGTTCCGTTTTCCGGGCGGGGAAGACAGCGGCTCCACGCCGCCGGTCGCCCATAATACGCCGGATGCGCCTGATATGGTGACCTTGAGCGGGATTTCTGTTTTGGATGAGGACGAAGAGCAAAGCCTCTACACCGACACGCTGAACATGATCGCCTCGGACAATGTGGCCGCTCTTTCCGTACACAGCGGTCTGGTTCCGGAACGGGTTTTCGCTCTGCTGGGCATGTAAGCCCGTTTTTGGGAAAAGTCCGCCCCGGACGCGTTGTCAGTGTTTCTGCGGAGAATCGTTGCCGGCGTAGTTGCGGCCGCCCATAACAGCCGCGAATTTCGCCAGCGTCTCGTCCCTGTGTTCCGCAAAGTCGAGATAGTCTCCCAAGATGGCCCTGCTGAAGGCCTCCTGTAATCTGGGCAGGCCGTATTCCTCTGGAGGATCCACATCCATGCGCGCGGGCATGCTGCCCTCGGCGGCTATGATTTTCTGCGCTTCTCTGGAAAGGATGAAATCCGCCAGTTGTTTGGCCGCTTCCATATTGCGGCTGTCCTTGAGGATGGCCAAGGGCGTCGGCACAATCAGCATCTCCGGCGGATAGGCCAAAGCCAGGGGAGCGCCCTTCTTGATGCTGTTGCGCGCTATATAGTCCGGCGCAAGGCAGGCCTTGATCTCCCCGCGGGCTGTTTTCCCCACGGCGTTTCCGGCGTCGATGCAAACCTGTCCGGCGTTTTTTCCCATCTGATCCATGAAATCCCAACCGAAACGGTTCACCAGCAAGGAAACAGCGGCGAAAGCCGTGCCGGACTCGGACGGGTCGGCAATGCAGAAGGCGCCTTGCAGCTCCGGGCTGAATATGTCGCTCCATTCCTGTGGCGGATCCTTGACCAGTTCCGTATTGTAAACAATGGGCATGGTGACGAAACGCGTAGCGGAAAAAAATTCCTCGGCGCCGGGCAGAAAATTGACGATTTCCGGAGCATGAGGCGAAACATGCCGCTCGAAAAGATGCAGTTCCCCCATGGTGTAAAAGTTGTGCAAAGCGCTTGACCAGATGACGTCCGGCACAGGCAGACCTGCCGCGTGTTCTGCCAGGATACGCTCTGCGCTCTTGAGGCTCCCGTCCACATGATACCTGATCGTGACGGAGGGATTTATGCTCTGAAACGTCTGTACAAGCATGCCGATGAGAGGTTCCTTGACGGATGTGTACAGAACAAGTTCCTCGGCAGGGGATGGGGAAACGCTCAGGACGAAGACCAGGACAAGAAGCGCGGCCGCGGCAAGAAGCGAGACTCGTATTTTGCGGAACATGGCCACCCCCGTCGGCTCTGAACCCTCAATGACGCCGGAGGGGAACATATCATGACGCAGGTGAACGGTAAAGTCCCGCCGACTTTCCATCAGACCTTTCACAGCAGCGCCTCGACGGAGCAGCCCTGACCACGAAGCAAGGCTGTGAAACGTTGTTCCTGCCCGACGGCTTGGGCCGTGCGGCGCGCTTCGGCAATAAGGCAGACGCCCTCTTCCGCAAGACAGGCCTTGATGCAAGTCATACCGTAAGACAGGCGCAAACGCCAGTTTCCCGGTTCCAGAGCGCAGAGAGCGTCCAAAGTGTGCATATGCCGCCCCAGATGCACGGGGAGGGCCGTCATATCACGTTCCAGGACGAGAATATGTTTGCGTGTTCTGTCGCCTTCTTCTCCCGCAGGGAGGAAAGATTTGGCAAAGTGCAGGTATTCCAGCGCGCATTCCGGCAATGCGCCTTTGTCGGGCTGAAAACAAAATCCCACCTGGGCCGTTCTGCCGCTTCGGCGCAGGGCCGCTGCCCAGCGACAACACAATTGCGCCGCGTCATTCGGAATGTTTTGGATATGCTGCCCCGCGCCGTTGGCGTGACGGCAATCCGGGCAGCGCATCCAGAAGAACCGGGCCAGACTGAAGTCACCTTCACGCAGAGCCAGAGCTGAGGCCACAGAGGCGGTTTCAATGTGTTCGGCGGATTGTGTTCCAAACTGCCCGGCAGCCAGCGCCCGGGCCAAAGTCATGGCTTCGGGCGTTGTTTTGGGAGAAACGGCCAAAAGCAGTATGCATTGCGCCAAGGAGTGGAAGACAAGGGAGCGCGCGTCAGCCGACAGGTTTTCCGGAGCAGAGGCCGCTTCGAGCAGGTGCAGCCCAACGGTCGCGTGCTCCGCGATGTTGAGAGGGAAAGTCCCGTTGCGCGACTGCTTCGCGGCGGTCAGCCACAGGGCCAGACGGGCGGCCAGACCGTCCAGTCTGTTGCGGGGCAACCCGCGCGCTGTGTCGAGCAGCGCCCGCGCCCTGTGTTCAGGCAGATGGCAGGCGTTTATCCTGGCAAAGGCGGCTCTGCCGATTTTTTCCACCGGGGTCGGCCGCATTTTGGCCCAAGCCACGTGATCAAGCAGGTCAAGCCCATCGTGCCAGACAAGACATTCCTTGCCGGGCTCCAGCAAAGCGTTCTGATCCTCCCCCACATCCGGGGTCAGGACACAGCATCCGGCAGAAGCCGCTTCGAGCAGACGAAAATTGCTTTCCCAGGCTATACATTCGTTGGGCACAAGACGGCTGTCGTCGTACAGGGCCATCATGGCGGCATTGTCAAGACCCTCGACGCATTTCAGCCCACGCGGCTCCAGCAGCAGTATAAAATTTTCCCGCAAGGGCCGGTGTTCCGTGCGTCGGGCGCACAGCCCCATGAAGCGAGCGCGGCTCTCATGCGACCGCCATTGGCGCGCCTGACCGAACCAGGCCATGCGGGTGACCGAAGGCAGGGCGCAGTCCGCCGGCAATGCCTCAAAAAGACTGAGATGAGGAGTGAGAACGGCGTCAAAGAGGCGACCGTACCACTGGTGCCAGAAAAGATTGAGATGCGAATCAATGGCGAAAAATATTGTGGGACAGGGGGCGTTTTTCAGACCGGTAAGGTAGAGACGCTGTCCCAGGCTTTCCTGTTGCACGAGCAGGTCTGGAACAAATCCTCTGTCCGCCAGCTGTTTCAGCAGACGAGACAGGGAAACGAGGCCTCTCGGCGGCCGCAGCTCTTCCGTCGCGTGTCCCAAAGCGTTCATGGCCAGCGCTATGGGGGAGGAAACGTCAACAAGCAGTATTTTCATAGGGCAAGACATGCGGCGTTCAGCAACGTCATGGGCAAAGATAACGAAAATATTCGACACTATCCACCTAAAATCGTCGTCTCTGGCGATGCTTCCCAAATTCTCCTCGTTGGCGGCGCATTTCCTCCCTTGTTCGAAATAAAAAAAAATGGTAGAGTTTTTCTTGAATCGAATGGCGCCCACGTAAAGCGACCGTCTTAAGAAAATATTTTTAACTATGTACAATTACTATAAAAATAATACTTAGAGTTGTTTCATCCGCCATGTTTTCACCCACTCAGGCCCGCGCTGAAGAAAACCCCTTCGCGTCATTTCTGTACAACGCGAAAAACATGTTCCCCTTGGCCGCCCTTGGGGAAATCGCCCGCAACAAACCCGGCGGGGCCTACAGTCCATTTACCCTCTGCGGCCCGGTAAGCGCCGGAAAAAGCCATCTTCTGCAAAACTTGACCGAAGCCTTCCGAAAAAAAATGCCTCCGGAACGAATAGTGTGTTCCAAGGCTCTGCGCTTTTGCACGGATAATACCCAATGGGCTCTGCGGCCAGAGCATTTCTGGCGACGATACAACGTTCTGTTGCTCGACGATATGCAGGAACTGACGGACAAGCCGAGTGAACAGCGCACGCTGGAAATACTTCTGGACGCCTGCCCCACAGCTGAAAAATGCTGTCAGGCGGTTTTCGCCTACGCCGGCAATTCGGCGTCTCTCAAACTTCTGGAAGAACGCCTGCGCTCGCGTCTGGAAAGCGGCCTTGTGGCGGAACTTTCAGCCCCGGACATGGATGTGCGCCTGAGATACGCACACGCCGTCTGCAAGAAGGAACACATTCCTCTGGATCGTGAACAATGCCTTTTTCTGGCCCAGACTTGTTCCCAAACGCGTCTTTTGCACGGCATTCTGCTCAAAATCAAGGCTTTTATCTCGGTACACAAAAAAAAGATTTCCCAAACAGACATACAGAACATACTTTCCACAGGCGGACTTAAAAAACCGACCTCCTGCAAAAAAATCATCGCCGGAGCCGCCCAGGTCTTCGGCGTGCGCGTTGAAGATATACTCAGCGACAAACGCAACAGTGAAACCACATTGGCCAGACATGCGGCCATGTACCTGTGCCGCCGCAAGCTGCGTCTGCCCTACGCCGACATCGGCAGGGAATTTGAAGGCAGAGATCACAGCACTGTCATCTATGCCTTCAACAGGATTAAAAAAATTATAGTTGTGAACAAAGATGTGCACAACAAGGTGTCTGAAGTGGAAAAAAACCTGACTTAAGCGACTGCGCTGGAATGCAACGGAGAAAAATGTTTCTTCCGTTCCCTGATCTGGCAGGAAAATGTTTCTTAAAAATTCATGAATATCACTAAGTTATTTTAAACAGGAACATAGGAACACACCCTTTAATAAGAAGGAATAAACAATGAAAGTTTATGTTAACAAAGAGGATATCATTGAAGGCGTACAAAAAGCCGGCTCCGTCATTCCGGCCAAAAGTGGGCAGGCCTATTTGCGCTCCCTGTGGATAAAGGCCGAGGGAGACACAGTACGAATCATGTCCACCAATGCGGATATTGAATTCAGCGGCAGCTACCCGGCGGAGATTGTGGAACCGGGTATGGCCGGCGTTCAGGGGAGGGCCTTTGTTGACCTTGTGCGCCAGTTGCCTTCGGGAAAACTGGAAATAAGTCTGGATGAGGCGGCTGGAAACCTGCTTCTCAAACAGGGACGGCGGGTCTACAAACTTGCGGTGAGCAATGCGGACTGGTTTCAGCCCTTCAAGGATTTTCCCGAAGAGAATGCCGTTGTCTGGTCCGGAGATTTTTTGCAGGACGTTCTCAATAAAATTGATTTCTGCATAAGCGACGACATCAATGAAGACGGCCTCACCTGCATGTGCATAAAGCCGGTGGAAAATGGTCGGGTGGACGTTTGTGGTCTTGACGGACACCATATGGCGCATTTTTCCTTTGTGCATGACGAACTGTCGGCGCGTCTGCCGGAACACGGCCTGCTGGTTCAGAAAAAATACCTCCAGGATTTGAAAAAATGGCTTGATCCGGATGAAATAGAAATCAATATCAGTGAAAAAAATATTTTTCTGCGCACTGTGGACGGCAAGGAAAGTTTCACCCTGCCCAGATCAAATTTCGAGTATCCGGATTATTCCGTGTTTCTGGCCCGCATTTCCAACCCCGACGCAAGTCTGGCCGTTGTGGACCGCAAGGAGAGCATGGATGCGTTGAGCCGCATACAGATAGTTCTTTCGGACAGTGAACCGACGGTGCAGATGGATTTTTCGGAAACGGAAGTGCAGATGAGCGCTCAGGACAATGAGACAGGATCCGCTCAGGAAAGCCTGGAAGCGACATTCAACGGAGATGTGCGCCACATAGCCTTTCACGCCCGGCATATGCTCAATGTGCTGGGACATTTCGTTTCCGGACGGGTCGCGCTGACCATGACCTCCAAAGAAGGACCCTGCGGCGTGCGTGGGGATGAGGACAAGGATTATGTGGTCTTGATCATGCCCATGAAGATTTTGGAAGAAGCTTACTATAGCGAGGAAGATGTTTAATGAGCCAACAAAGCATGTTTGAAACGGACGGCACGGATAAAGCCGTCGAAGAAAGCTACAACGCGTCTTCCATTACGATTCTGGAAGGCCTTTCGGCCGTGCGCAAAAGGCCGGCCATGTATGTCGGGTCCACGGATGCGCGCGGTCTGCACCATTTGGTGTATGAAGTTGTGGACAATTCCATAGACGAGGCCATGGCTGGCTACTGCACGCATATTACGGTTATTCTCCACGCGGACAACAGTGTGACCGTGCGCGACGACGGGCGCGGCATACCGGTGGATATTCACCCCAAGGAAGGCGTGCCGGCCGTGCAGGTCGTCATGACGAAGCTGCATGCCGGCGGCAAGTTCGACAATACCAGTTACAAGGTTTCCGGGGGATTGCACGGCGTGGGTGTTTCCTGCGTCAATGCCCTTTCGGAAACATTGTCCGTCACTGTGCGGCGAGACGGCAAACGCTATCGGCAGCATTACAGCCGGGGTCTTCCCCAGGATCAGCTCGCCGTCATCGGCGAAGTGGAAGGACACGGCACTACCGTGCGTTTCAAGCCTGACGAGGAAATTTTTGAGGTATTGGAATTTTCTTACGAAACTCTCAAAAAGCGCTTTGAGGAACTGGCCTATCTCAACAAGGGGCTGACCATAGAGTGTATTGACGAACGTATCGGCGAAACCCATATTTTTCATGCCGATGGCGGCTTGCGTCAATTCGCGGCGGATATCAATTCCGGAGAGCAGGGCATACATCCTGTCATTTCCGGCGAAGGCGTGGTGGAAAACGTCGCCGTGGATTTCGCCCTTCAATACAACGCCGGCTACAAGGAAAACGTGCTCACCTTCGCCAACAACATACGGACAAAAGAAGGCGGCACGCATCTGGTCGGTTTTCGCACGGCGTTGACGCGGGCAATAAACGGCTATGTGAAAAATCAGCAGGATTTGTCCAAAAAACTTAAAAATGTCCCTCTTTCCGGTGATGACGTGCGCGAGGGGCTGACAGCAGTCATAAGCGTCAAGTTGCCTCAGCCGCAGTTTGAGGGACAGACGAAAACCAAACTCGGCAACAGCGAAGTGGCCGGTTTTGTGGCAAATGTGGTCTATGAGCGGCTCAATGTGCATTTTGAGGAAAATCCCAAGGACATACGTCTGATCATTGACAAGGCCGTGGACGCGGCCAGAGCCAGGGAGGCGGCGCGCCGCGCGAAGGAGTTCGTGCGGCGCAAGGGGGCTCTTTCCGACAATTCCCTGCCCGGAAAGCTGGCCGATTGTCAGAGCGAGGATCCGAGTGAATCGGAGCTTTTCATTGTGGAAGGCGATTCGGCCGGCGGTTCCGCCAAACAGGGTCGCAACCCGAAGCATCAGGCCATTTTGCCCTTGCGCGGCAAGATACTCAATACCGAGCGTACCCGTTTTGACAAAATGTTGGCCAACAAGGAAGTTAAGGCCCTTATCACAGCCATGGGAGTCGGCATCGGTCAGGACGACACGGATTTGAACAAGTTGCGTTACCACAAAATCATTATCATGACCGACGCCGATGTGGACGGCGCGCACATACGCACATTGCTGCTCACTTTTTTCTTCCGCCAGTATCAGGAGATGGTGGAACGCGGTTTTGTGTATATAGCCCAGCCGCCGCTCTATCGTGCGCACAACGCCCGCATGGAAAAATTCATCAAGGATGACGAAGAGCTGAACACGTTTTTGCTGGGTCGCGTCAGCGATGATTTGCGCGTGGAGACCGCCAACGGAAAAATAGTGTCCGGAGCCGATTTGACAGCTTTGATGCGCCGTATTGAGAAAATTCAGACCCGCGTGGCCGATGCCGAAGCCTCAGGCATGCCCCGCGGGCTTTTTCTGACTTTGACCTCCTGCCCCAGTCCGGTGGACGAAAACCTGTTGCGAGGCGAACACGAGGACTTTGACCTGTGGCTGACGGAACGCGGTTATACCCTGAACATGGAATCCGAACGCAGCGAGGATGAAGACGAGGAACGGCTTTTCGCGGTCTTCGAGAGCACGGGCGCCCATCAGACGCGCCGGGGCATGGAGTTTTTCGCCTCGCGGCTGTTCAGGCTGACATGGAAGAGTTTTGCCGACATACGTGAGGAATACGGTTCTCTTTCTTTCACGCTCAAACGTGGCGACAACGAAAGCCGCGCCGAAGATGTGTTCGCCCTGTCGCGCCTTGTGCTGGAAGAGGCCCGCAAGGGCATCAACATACAGCGATACAAGGGATTGGGAGAAATGAATCCCGACCAGTTGTGGGAAACCACCATGAATCCGGATAATCGCGTGCTTTTGCGCGTTTCCGTGGAGGACGCCAACGAGGCCTCCGACGCTTTTGTGGAATTGATGGGCGACCGCGTTGAGCCGCGTCGTGATTTTATAGAACGCAACGCCCTTGCGGTGCGCGACCTGGATATTTAACAAAGTTTTCGAGGAAATCGTGTCCGAGCCAGAACTGCCTCACGTCAGCATAGAAAAAGAGCTGCGCAAATCCTATCTTGAATATTCCCTGTCGGTCATTATCGGCAGGGCCATACCAGACGCGCGTGATGGGCTCAAACCTGTACATCGCCGCATTCTTTTTGCCCAGTATGAATTGGGCAACGCCTGGAACAGGCCGCACAAAAAATCCGCCCGCATTGTCGGCGATGTTATAGGCAAATACCATCCGCATGGCGATTCAGCCGTGTACGACGCCCTGGTGCGCCTGGCTCAGGATTTTTCCATGCGCGACCCCTTGGTGGATGGCCAGGGCAATTTCGGTTCCATAGACAATGACCCTCCGGCGGCCATGCGATACACCGAAGTGCGCATGTCCCGTTTCGCCCACGAGTTTCTCAATGATCTGGACAAGGGGACTGTGGATTTTTCGCCGAACTACGACAATACCCTGCAGGAGCCCACAGTTTTGCCGACCAGAGCTCCCAATCTGCTGCTCAACGGATCTTCGGGCATAGCAGTGGGAATGGCCACCAATATTCCGCCGCACAATCTGGGAGAGTTGTGCGACGCGCTCGGGCACATGCTGGACAATCCCCAGTGCAGCGTGGACGACCTTATGCAGTATGTGAAAGGGCCGGATTTTCCGACTTACGGCGCTGTCTACGCCGGTCGTGGGCTTTATGACGCCTACCATACGGGCCGCGGCTCCGTTAAGATTCGCGGCCGCGTCGTTGTCGAAGAGCGCAAAAAGGGTTTGGAATCCATTGTCATCAAGGAAATACCTTATGGTCTGAACAAATCCGTTTTGGTGGAAAAAATAGCCGCTCTGGTGACAGAACGCAGAATTGACGGTATCACGGGCCTGCGCGACGAGTCCGACCGCAAGGGCATCCGCGTCGTTGTTGACCTCAAACGCGGCATCGTGCCGGATATCATCATCAACGCTCTGTACAAGTACACTCCCCTGGAAACGAGTTTCGGCATCAACATGTTGGCTGTTGTGGACAACAGACCGCAATTGCTCAATCTGAAAACGGCATTGCGTTGTTTTGTGGATCATCGGCGCGAAGTGGTCATACGGCGTACCCGTTTTGACTTGGAAAAGGCACAGGCTCGCGCTCACATTATTGAAGGCCTGCAGACGGCCATGGACAATATTGATGCCGTCGTCGCGCTGATCCGCGCTTCCGCGAATACGGATGAGGCCCGCGTCCGCTTGATGTCCGAATTCGCCCTTTCTGAGATCCAGGCCAAGGCCATCCTTGAAATGCGTCTCCAGCGTCTCACAGGGCTGCAACGGGAAGAATTGCAGAACGAGTATGCCGAACTTGTGGGCAAAATAGAATTTTATCTCTCCATCCTCAACAACGCAGATATTCTGCGTTCGGAAATGAAACGCGAAATTGCGGAATTGCGTGAGGCGTTTGCCAGCCCGCGCCGCACCGAGGTCTTGAGTGAAGCTTTGGGCGGCTTTGATGTTGAAGATCTCATCGCTGACGATGAGGTGGTCATCACACTGTCCCGTCGCGGGTACATGAAGCGCACCAACCTGGAGAACTACCAACAGCAGAAGCGCGGGGGCAAGGGAATTGCCGCCCTGCATATTTCCGATGACGATTATGTCCAGGAATTTTTGACCACAACCAATCACCAGTATCTGTGCCTGTTCACCAACAGGGGCCGTGTGCTGCAGCTCAAGGTGCATCAGGTTCCCGAGGGCAGCCGTACCGCCAGGGGTGTGCATATCAACAATATTTTGCCTCTTGAGGATGGTGAATGGGTGACCACGGTGCTGGCTTTGCGGGAATTTGCCGAAGACAAATTCTTTTTGTTCGTCACGCGGCACGGCATGGTCAAAATGTCGGCCGCCTCCCTCTATGCCCGTTGCCGCAAAAACGGCATCATGGCCGTGGGACTGCGCGAGGGTGACGAGTTGGTGGCAGTGCGTCCTGTACGCCGGGACAATCATGTTGTTCTGGTTACAGCGGACGGTTTGGCCATCCGTTTCGCCGGGGACGATTTGCGTCCTTTGGGACGGACGGCGACAGGCGTCAAGGGCGTTTCCCTGCGCCGCAACGATTGCGTGGTTGCTGTTGTTGTGCTTAAGGAAACCGACCAGAGCACGGAAATCATGTCCATTTCGGAAAATGGTTACGGCAAGCGCAGTCGCGTGGATCTGTATCGTTTGCAGTCGCGCGGCGGCAAAGGAATTTTCAATTTCAGGGTGACAGCCAGAACAGGCAGGGTAATCGGGGCCATGCCTGTGCATGACAATGACGGCCTGGTTTTGTTGACTTCTGCCAACAAGGTTGTGCGCATCGGCGTGGAGGAAGTGCGCAGCACGGGCCGCGCCACACAGGGAGTGATGCTGGTGCGTCTGGACGACGGCGCCTGCGTTGTTGCCTTTGACCGTGTGGATGAGGGCGGTCGCCCCAGTCGCGACGCCGGGCCTGGCGGCAACAGTGCTTTGCCGGCTGACGTGCGGCCGGATATGCCGGAGCGGCAATGATGCCGGAGCGGCAAAGACGCAGTGGCTGACCGGACGCCTTATGCTGTACACGTGCCGACCTGTTTCCATCATCCTGCTGGGTTTGTTTGTTTTCCTTTCCTCAGGTTGCGAACCCGGGGCGACATTTGTTTCCGCGGATGACGTGGCGCGGGCGCGCTCGGCTATAGTCGCGCGGGACTGGCCCCTTGCCGAGAGGCTTTTGCGCAGGGCCTTGCGCACGGAGCAGAACGCCGACCGGCGCTGGGAAGCGTGGGACATGCTTTTGACCGCTGTCAATGCCGAAGGGGAAGAACCGCGGGTCAGTCTGGAATATCTGGAAGTCATGCTGGAGGAATTCGCCGAGAACGAGGGGCGAGCCGGGGAAATTCTCCGGCGCATGGGCCGCTGCGCCGAAATGTTGCGCCATTTTCCTCGCGCGGCGGACGTCTGGAGTTCCTATCTGGGTCTGGCTGATTTGCGGCCGGAAGAAATGGTCAACGGATACCGTCATCTGGCCCAGGCTCATTTCAACAACCGTCGCTTTGAGGCGGGTGAGGAGGTGCTGAACCAGTGCCTGGGTCTTCCTTTGTCGGAGCATGATAAAATTTTGTGCATGTATGACATAGCGGACCAGAACGCCGGTCGGCAGCGCTGGCAGGATGTGGCGGATATTTCCCAGCAGATTTTGGACAGCGAACCCGATGGAGATTTGCGCGGGCTGACGGCTTATCTTCTGGCCGATGCTTTGGAGCAGCTGGGCCGAAAAAAAGAGGCTCTGGAACAGTTTGAAAAGGCCCGCGCCGATTACCCCAATCCTGCAGTGATAGACAATCGCATTGCGTATTTGCGCAAAAAGCCGAAGTGACGGTTTCAAGTTCAGGCAATTAAGCGCCGCCTTGCCTGGACAAAGCGTTTCAGAATTTTTTCTGTCTCTTGACGCCGGTTTTTTCGTCTGCTAGATTTCCTTTTTTTCGCGGCAAGCGTCGCACGCGCTGGTCGCGTTTTCGCTTTGCATGGAGCCCCTATGATCCGGCATGAATGCGGCCTGTTTGGCATCTACGGCCATGAAGAAGCGGCCCGCCTGACTTATTTCGGCCTTTACGCCCAGCAACACAGGGGGCAGGAGAGTGCCGGCATAGTCAGCTCCGATGGAGATGCGATTTTTGAGCACAAAGGCATGGGACTTGTGCCGGACGTCTTCGCCGAAGGTGATTTGCAGCGGCTGCCAGGTTCCACCGCCCTCGGGCATGTGCGTTATTCCACGACAGGCCAGTCGGCCCTGCGCAATGCGCAGCCGTTTGTCGTACGTTATCGCGGCCGCAATATCGTGCTTGCCCATAACGGCAATCTGGTCAATACACTGGCTCTGCGCGAGGAACTGGAGAGCAGCGGCAGCATTTTTTCCACCACCACGGACACTGAGGTTCTGGTGCATTTGCTGGCCCGCGCGCTCAAGGATCACGATTTGCCCGGCGCGGTGCGACAGATTTGCAAAAAGGCCAATGGAGCCTTTTGTTTGCTGATTCTGAGCGGCGACACGCTTATCGCGGCCCGGGATCCCTACGGATTTCACCCCCTGGCTTTGGGGCGTCTGAACGGCAGCCCGGTGTTCGCCTCCGAAACCTGCGCCTTTGACCTTTTGGAGGCTGCCAGCGAACGCCCCATCGCGCCGGGGGAAATGTACATAGTCGATTCCAGCGGTGAACGCAGCGAGCCTTTTTGCGACGCGCCGCCTCCCAGACCGCGACAGTGCATTTTTGAGCTCATTTACTTTGCCCGCCCGGATTCCAGCGTTTTTGGCGAGCAGGTGTATCTGTGCCGTAAACGTATGGGTTGGCAGCTTGCCGTGGAATCCGCGCCCGATGTGGACTTTGTCCTGCCTTTTCCTGATTCCGGCGTTTACCCCGCCATCGGATTCGCCCATTGCGCGGAATTGCCTTACGAGCATGCCATGATACGCAACCACTATGTCGGGCGCACATTTATCCAGCCCAGCCAGTCCATGCGCAATTTCGCCGTTCGGGTGAAGATCAACCCCGTGCGTCCCATGATTGAGGGTAAACGCATCTGTATCGTGGACGATTCCATAGTGCGCGGAACCACCATGATGACGCGGGTACGCAAATTGCGCGAGCTGGGAGCCAGGGAAGTGCATATCCGCATATCCTCGCCCCCGGTCAAATTTCCCTGCTATTACGGCATTGATTTTGCCTCGCGTGGCGAGCTTATAGCGGCGCGACACAGTCTGCCGGAAATCATCGAAAAGCTTGATGTGGATTCCCTGCACTATTTGAGCATTGAGGGCATGCTTCATGCCGTCATGCACTCCGACAGCTACTGCCTGGCCTGTTTTACTGGCGAGTACCCCATTTACGGCTGTGAGGCCGGGAAATACCGATTGGAGAGCTCCAGCGACGGCGGCATGTGCGCCGCTTTGCAGGACTGAGTTTTTATCAGGAGCGTTTTTGGCATGTCTGCACAGCGTCCCGCGCGCATCAAGGGTTTTGCCGATATTTTATCGCCGGAGAGTGCTGTTTTCACCTTACTGGAAACCGCGGCCAGATCTGTGTTCGCGCGTTATGGCTTTCAGGAGTTGCGTACCCCCCTTCTGGAGTATACAGAGTTGTTTGCCCGCGCCATCGGGGATGAAACGGACGTCGTGCAAAAGGAAATGTACTCCTTCACAGACAGCAAGGGGCGTTCCTGTTCTCTCAGGCCGGAAGCCACTGCCGGTGTGATGCGCGCCTATATTGACGCGGGACTTAATGCCCGAGAGAGTGTGAGCCGTCTTTTTACCCTTGGCCCCATGTTTCGTCACGAGCGTCCGCAGCTGGGCCGCATGCGCCAGTTTCACCAGATCAACTGTGAATGCCTTGGTTCATCAGAGCCGTTGACAGATGCCGAGATGATCCTCATGTTGCTTGATTTTCTCTGTGAAATCGGCTTGAACGGACTTGCGCTCAAGCTCAATTCCCTTGGATGCGCTGAATGCAGGCCGCGGTATCGGGCCGCGCTGACGGATTTTTTGTCCGGCCTCAAGCAGGGGGCGCTGTGCCCCGACTGCGCGCGGCGCGCCGCGACAAACCCCCTGCGCATATTGGACTGCAAGGTGGACACCTGCCGAGAACTTACGGAAGGCGCGCCCAAATTCACAAATTATCAGTGTTCCGCCTGCGCGGAGCATTTTGACATGACCCTTCGGTATCTTGAGGCTGCGGGGACCGTCTTTGAACTTGACAGCAGGCTGGTGCGCGGGCTGGATTATTATTGCCGTACCACGTTTGAAGTTGTCAGCGGCGACATCGGAGCGCAGTCCGCTGTGGCGGGCGGAGGGCGTTATGATGGGCTTGTTAAAAGCCTGGGGGGGCCTGACGTGCCGGGAGTCGGCTTTGCCTGCGGCATGGAGCGGCTGGCTCTGCTTATGGCCGCGCCTCAAACGGAGCCGCCTGTTTTTTTTATCGCGGTGGCCGACAACTCGGCGCTGGAGCAGGGATTTCTCCTTGCGCGGCGGCTGCGTCATGCCGGCTGCAGGGGCATTGTCGCTTCCGGTGGGATGAAAGGCCTTTTGCGTCAGGCCGACAAGTCCGGCGCTCGGTATTGCCTGATTCTCGGCCAGGATGAGGCAGCGCTCAACGCTGTTTCTCTTAAAAATATGGATACCGGCCAGCAGAGCCTTGTCCCCCAGGTTGATGTTTTGTCCATTCTTTTGCAACAGGGATTTTTGTAATGTCACAAGTCAATGCTGATTTTTTTTCCGAGAGCGTTCAGTCCGACGTTCAGTCAGAACACCGCAAATATGTTCAGGAACTGGGCGAGTGGCGTCGCAGCCATTCTTGTGGTGAGCTGAACGCCGCCGATACTGACCGGGAAGTCTGCCTTATGGGTTGGGTTCAGTACCGCCGTGACCACGGTGGTCTCATTTTCGTCGATCTACGGGACAGAATTGGCCTGACCCAGATAGTGTTCAGTCCGGAAGCTGCTCCTCAGGCGCACGAGAGCGCGCATATTCTGCGCCCGGAATATGTGCTGGCGATACGCGGGCGTGTCCGCCCCCGTCCCGAAGGCATGGTCAACAACAATTTGCCTACAGGGGAAGTTGAGGTTGTCGTTCTGGAATGGAAATTGCTTAACACCAGCAAAACTCCTGTTTTTCCGATTGAGGACAGAACAGACGCTTCGGAAAATCTGCGCCTGACCTGGCGTTATCTTGACTTGCGACGTCCCCGGATGCAGGCAAACCTTCAGCTTCGGCACAGGGCCGCGCAGTCCGTACGCCGTTATCTGGATGAAAATGGTTTTCTTGAAGTGGAAACCCCTATGTTGACAAAATCCACACCGGAGGGGGCTCGTGATTTTTTGGTTCCCAGCAGGTTGAATCAGGGACAGTTTTATGCCCTTCCCCAGTCTCCCCAGCTTTTCAAGCAGCTGCTCATGATCAGTGGTTTGGACCGATACTTTCAGATAGTGCGTTGTTTTCGGGATGAAGATTTGAGAGCGGACAGGCAGCCTGAATTTACGCAGATTGATATTGAGATGAGCTTTGTGGACGAACGGGCTGTGATGGACATGGCGGAAGGCCTGGTAGCTCGACTTTTCAGGGACGCGCTCAATGTCGAGCTGCCCCTTCCTTTTCCCCGTCTCAGCTGGGATGAGGCCATGCAGCGCTATGGAGTGGACAAGCCGGATACCCGCTTTGGAATGGAACTGGTGGACATCACGCATATTGTGCGCGCTTCTTCCTTCAAGCTCTTCGCGTCTGCGCCGTTGGTCAAGGCCATGAAGGTCGCCGGCGGAGAAGCCTTCACCCGCAAGGAGATTGATGAATACACCGATTTTGTGAAAATATACGGCGCCCAGGGCCTGGCCTGGATCAAGATCAGGGAGGGTGAGTGGCAATCCCCTGTCGCCAAATTTCTTTCTGAAGATGAACGTGTCGGCATAACGCAGGCTCTTGACCTGCGTGTTGGAGATTTGGTCTTTTTTCAGGCCGCGGAACCGACAGTGGTCAATGCCGCGCTGGGCAATCTGCGGGTGCGCCTGGCGCAGCGTTTCGAGCTCATTCAGCCGAACACTTTCAATTTCCTCTGGGTCACCGACTTTCCCCTCTTTGAATACGATGAGGTTGAAAAACGGTACGTGGCCTGCCACCACCCCTTCACTTCTCCCGCGCCGGGACATTTTGAGCGTATCCTTTCAGATCCCGCTTCAACTAGGGCGCGCGCCTATGATCTTGTCCTCAACGGCAATGAGGTGGGGGGCGGCTCCATACGCATACATTCCGCTGCGACGCAGCGCGACATGTTCGCGGCGCTCGGCATTTCTCCGGAGCTTGCGGAAAGCCGTTTCGGTTTTCTGCTGCGCGCCCTGGAACATGGCGCGCCTCCGCATGGCGGAATAGCTTTTGGTCTGGACAGGCTGGTCATGCTTATGGCGGCGGCAACAAGCATTCGTGACGTCATTGCTTTTCCAAAAACGCAAAAGGCGACCTGCTTGCTCACGGACGCGCCCTCTGGCGTCTCCCCTGTTCAACTGCGCGAACTGGGCTTGCGCTTGAGGGAAGCGGGCAATGTATCAGGCGCCGGCAAGCTGGCATGAAGCTGGATATTGTTGCTTATCCGGATCCGCGTTTGACGCGAACCTGTGAGGCCGTTGCCGCGGTCAACGATGAAATCCGCACGCTGGTCGCGGATATGTTCGAGACAATGTACGCTCTGCGCGGCGTGGGGCTGGCCGCACCGCAAGTAGGCCGCCCATTGCGCCTGCTGGTTATGGACACCGCGATGCAGGACGAAGCGCCCTCGCCGCGGGTGGTCATCAATCCGCAACTGGAATTGTTCGGCCGGGAGATCGTCAGCGAACGCGAAGGCTGTCTGTCCATACCGCTGGAGTTCAGGGCGGATGTCGTTCGCAGGGAAGAGGCCCGCCTTGCGGCCACCGACCTTGCCGGCAATTCCTTTGAGCTAGAGCTTTCCGGCTTTCCGGCGATTGTTGCCCAGCACGAATTCGACCACCTCAACGGCGTGCTTTTCATTGATCACATCAGTCGTCTGCGGCGGACCTTGTATGACAAAAGACTGAAAAAATGGCTGAATCGCAGCAATACCGCCTGATTTTTATGGGAGCCCCGGACTTTGCCGTCCGGGTGTTGCAACATGTCGCGCGCTGGCCTCTCGGCCAGGTCGTCGCCGTGTACACGAGCCCTGATCGTCCGGCGGGGCGCGGCTACAAACTTAAGCCCCCGCCGGTCAAGGTTTTTGCGCAACATTGCGGTTTTCCGGTCTTGCAGCCCACAAGTCTTAATACCATTGAAACACAGCAAGAATTTGCGAACCTGTGCCCGGATTTTTTGTTGGTCGCTTCCTACGGGCTCCTGTTGCCGGATGCTGTCTTGCGGATTCCCAGATTCCCGCCGCTCAATGTCCATCCGTCTCTTTTGCCCCGCTATCGGGGCGCGGCTCCCGTGCAACGCGCTGTTCTGGAAAGCTGGCACGACGGTGCGACTACCGGCGTCAGCGTGATGCGCATTGAATCCCGCCTGGACGCAGGTCCGGTATATGCCGCATCATCGCGTGTTATAGGCGACAGCACTTCCGGCGAGCTTCTGGACGTGCTTGCGGACAAGGGGGCGCGTCTTTTGCTGCGGGTTATGGAACAGCTTTTGGACGGCACAGCCCGAGCGGACGCGCAGGACGAGCGCCTGGCATGTTATGCCGCCAAGATACTCAAGGAGGATGCTCGTGTTGACTGGAGCCGCCCGGCGGCAGAAGCCCATGCGCGCATTCGGGCGATGACGCCTTTGCCTGGGGCCTGGAGCGTCTTTGACTTTGGCGAAGAGCAGTCAAGCAAACTGCGGTTTGTGCTCTGGCCGGGAAAACCGACTTCACTGCCGTCGGACGTTCCCCCCGGCGCAGTTTTGCGCGACAAGCATTCTCTTATGGTGGCCTGCGGCGATCACTGGTACGAACTGAGTCAGGTTAAACCGCAGGGGGGTGCAGTCATGCCGATTCGCGACATGCTCAATGGCCGGTTGAGACATCTTCCGCAAGGTTTGTGCGGCCGCGTCGTTCAGTCGCAAACCTGATCTGTCTCTGTGGCGGCGCGCGGAATTTCCTCCCATAGCGTCTCTTGTGCGGACGCCCGCAGCGTGGCTCTGCGCGCTCTGCTCTTGTGCGACGACGGCCTTTTGGCGCAAGCGGCTCTTGACAAGGCCGTTGCGAGCGCCTCCAACCCGGACGGAAGAGACAGACGGTTGGCTGCCGAAATCTTTTACGGCGTCCTGCGCGCCGAGATACGCATTGACTTTTTGCTTTCCCGCGTTCTGCGCAAGCCCTTTGCCCTGCCGTCCGCTGTCCGCCATATTTTGCGTATTGCTGTCTACGCGATGCTGTTTCAGGATCGAGTACCGCACTACGCTGCGATCAGCGCCGCCGTTGCGCAAACTGGATATCTTTTCCCAAAATCTTTGTCGCGCCTGGTCAATGCGGCCTTACGCAGCGTACAGCGTATGGGCGATGATGTCCGTGAGCCGCAATTTTATGTTGAGGATAAAGATTGCCCGAACAAGGCGCGCTGGTGGGCACTTGCCCGGTACCACAGCATCCCTCGCCATATCGCCGATATGTGGGAAAACGCTTACGGACGGGATAACGCCATTGCCTTGTTGCGTCGCTCATCCGCCAGACCGTGGACCGGTTTGCGGCTCAATTCGAGACACCCCTTCGCGGAGCGTCTCCGGCAAGCCCTGCTTGCCCTAGGAGCGGCGAATCCTGGTGAAAACGCTTTTGCCTTTGCTCCCGGCAGTCTGCCCCCCCTGGTTCTGAACAGACCCCTGGCGGATTGGGCGGCGGGCGGTGTTCTCAGTTTCCAGTCCTGCGGCTCGCAGCTTGCGCTTCTGGGCCTCGGGCTGGGCGGCTTTGGCTCGGCCCCCTGGTGGGACGCCTGCGCCGGACAGGGCGGGAAAACCTGTTTTTTGCTGGAGCGCGGAGCTGGAGTCGCTTTGTGTTCGGACACGTCCCTGCCACGTCTGGGCCGACTCGGTTGTGAATGTCGTCGTCTGATGTTGCCGGTGCCGCCGCTTGTTCAGGCAGACGCAGCGTGTGCGCCTTTGTCTTCATGGAGCGGTCATATATTGCTGGACGTGCCCTGCAGCGGTCTGGGCGTTTTGGCCCGCAGGCCGGAAATCCGCCGCCGTCTTTCACCGGAGCGGATCGGACAGCATGTGGCGCTCCAAAGCAGGATTCTGGACCAGACCGCACATCTTCTGGGGAATGGCTGCTGTCTTGTCTATGTCACATGTACGCTCAATCCGGAGGAAAATGAGAGGCGGGTTGCTGCTCTTCTGGCGGAACATCCGCAATTTCGTCTTGTCAGACAGTGGATCACCCCTTTTGACCATCCCTGGCTGGAAGGCATGTACGCCGCGCTGTTGACGAAAGGGCGCGGCTTCAGCCGGTGACTCCGAGATGGCTCAGCAATTTCAGGAAACTTTCATTGCTTTCATAGCTCAAAGTTATCCGGCCGCTGTTTTCGTCGCCGACGATGCTGGCTTTGCAGTTCAGGCTTTCCCGCAGTGAATTTTGCAGACCGCGCAGGAGAGTGGATTTTTTTCGTTTGCTCTCTTGTCTGGTTTTTCCCTTTTGTTGCGTCGCTTCTCCAGTCCAGGGGAATGTGCCGTCATTTTTCCAGCGTGCAGCGGCTTCCTCCGCTTCCCGCACTGTAAGACCGCTTTCCACAATTCGGCGGTGCAGTTCGGCGGCAGCCGCCGGTTCGGCGATGCCAAGCAGACAGCGCGCGTGGCCGGCGCTGATTTTTCCCAGACGCAAGTCTTCCGTCGCCTCGGGGTTCAGCTTGAGCAGGCGTAGCGAGTTGGCGATGGATGGGCGGCTTTTGCCGAGCCGGTCTGCCAATTCTTCCTGCGTCAGTTGCAGGGTCGTCAGCAGCTTTTCCAGCGCCCCGGCTTCTTCCACCGGGTTCAAGTCCTCCCGCTGCAGATTTTCGGTGAGGGCGGCGACCATGATCTCCTGATCCGTGAGTTCCCTGATGTACACGGGAACTTCTTCAAGTCCGGCTTCCCTGGCGGCGCGCCAGCGTCTTTCGCCGGCAACGATTTCCCACGAATTGTCCTTTGCCGGGCGCACGAGCAGAGGTTGTATGATCCCCTGATTTCTAACGGACTCAACCAATTCCAGATGGCTGTCCGGATCAAAATCACGGCGTGGTTGGTCCGGGTTGGGAACAAGGGATGCGGTCGGCACAAAGCGCATGTTGATGTTCTTTTCGTTCTGAAACAGCGCGTCAAGCCCTCTGCCCAGACTCTTTGTGTTCATGGCGCACATTTTTTCCTCTTCAGGTTCTGTTCTGACGCGCAGGCGCGCCGTTGAAACTTTTTGCAAACACGTGTACTGTGAGACGCGCTTCTGTTCATTAGCCAAAGTCACTTGTAAGGATGCTTGTTATGCCAGAATCATCTTCCCTTCTGTTTGTCACGAATGCCGAAGGACGTCCGGTCGCCGTGCAAATCCCCTTCGCCCTCTGGAAACGCCTTGAAGCTGAGGCAGGCCATCTGCTCCCGGATGCCCGGCCTGGTTTCGGAAAAAATGGGCGCGTTGAGGAGCCGTTGAAGGCCTTTGATGAATTTTTGCGCTATTGGGATTTTCGTTATCCGTACAATCCGGCCGTTTCCTGTCCACATTGCGGAGTAAGCGTCACAGACTGGCGAGAAGGGGAAGGCAGGCCTTTCCGTCTGACCAACGCAAGCCTGGGAGGATTGCTTGTTTTCCGCTGCCTCAAGTGCAATACCACCATACGGCAAAAGCATTTTAAGGATCATGTGGCCTATGAATTCACTCCACCTCACAAACGGCAGAGTTAGTCTTTTTTGTTTTCGTTCTTGCGGTGCAGCGCGTTCAGTTTGGACATCTGCCTTTTGACCGAGTGTCTCAGCACCACCTCCTTGGCCAATCCCAGGTAGGCCTCAGCTCCTCTGGAACGTATGTCGTAGTGTATGACGGATTTCCCGTGGCTCGGAGCCTCGGACAACCTGACGTTGCGGGGAATGGCCGTTTCAAAGAGCTGGTCGGGGAAGCAGCGCCGCACCTCATTCTTCACTTCTCTGGTCAGCCTGTTGCGTATATCGTACATGGTCAGGACAATCCCCAGCAGAAGCAGGTCGGGGTTCAGGCGTTTTTTGATCTGCTCGTAGGTTTGCAGCAGTTTGACTATGCCCTCCAGAGCAAAAAATTCGCACTGGAGCGGTATGAGCAACTCCCTTGATGCACACAGGGCGTTGAGCGTCAGCAGCCCCAGAGATGGCGGACAATCCAGAATGATGTACTCGTAGTTTTCTTCTATTCGTTTCAGGCATTCGTCCAGAAAAAATTCCCGCCCTATCTTGTCCACAAGTTCAAGTTCAGCGCCCACCAAATTTGTGCTGGCAGGGAGGATATCAAGAAATGGAGGGCGGATCTGGCGTATGCTTCCTTGTGTTCTGTCGGGTTCGTACAGCGCGCCGTACAGGTCTTCCTTCAACGCCTCATGCACGATTCCGATGCCGCTGGTGCTGTTGGCTTGCGGGTCGCAGTCCACGAGAAGCGTCTTTTTTTCCATCACCGCCAGTGCAGCCGCAAGGTTGATCGCGGTTGTCGTTTTACCTACGCCGCCTTTTTGGTTGGCGATTGCAATTATCCGCGCCATTGTTTCCGTCCGTTGTTGTTGTGAGGTTTCACGTGAAACATTGTCCGGGAAAGTTTCACGTGAAACGGAAAAAGTATGCTTCATTTGAGAGATAATAGCAAGGAAAAGAGACGTCAAGTGCCCAGGGCGGCAAAAAAGAAAAACTGGGCGAAAAAAGGATCATATTTTATAATCTATAGAAAATATTAACGAATTTGTAATATGGACTTTTGGGCGACAGAGGAATAAAATACCGCAGCAAACTGAAAAGCGGGGAGTTGCATGGGCGGCGTTCGGATTTTACTGGTGGATGACGAGCAGGACATTACGCGCATTCTCGGCAAACGGCTGGCACGGCGCGGTTATGAGTGCCTCACGGCATCCAACGGCAAGCATGCTTTGGATGTTATGGAGACTGCCCCCTGCGGTCTGGTGGTTATGGATGTCAAAATGCCCGTCATGGACGGCCTGGAGGCTCTGCGGCGCATAACGGAGCGTTGGCCGCAGGCGCGCGTCATCGTCTTGTCCGGGCATGCGGATATGCAGTTGGCCGTGAGCGCCATGAGCGACGGCGCATTCTGCTATCTGATGAAGCCTGTGGACTTTGACGAATTGCTCTTTAAGATTGAAGACGCAGCGGCTGATCTTGAGCTTCAGGGCGAATAGAAAGATTTCACGCGAAGCGTCGCCTTGACGGGACGCTCCGGAAAGGGCAACACGGGGAAGGATGTATGAAGGGTAAAAAGGGCGCCGTCGCGGCGCTTGCGTTTTTCTGTTGCGCCGCATGGGCGCAGGCCGGCGAAATCACTTCCGACAATCTGGCCAAAGAGTTGGAAAAACTTTTCCGGAGTCGGCCGGACATTGTGATAGACGTTTTGCGGCGCGAAAGCGAAAGCGTGCTGGACATCGCCCAACAGGGTTCAAACCTGAAACGCCGCCACAGTCTGGAAGTGCAGTGGCGCGCTGATATGAAGAGCGAAAAGAAGGTGCGCCTGGAAGGCAGGCCGCTTCACGGAGAAAAGGACGCCAGAGTGCGCATTGTGGCTTTTTCCGATTTTACCTGCCACTTCTGCCGACAGGCGGCTGTCATGGTCAACGAAATTTTACGGGAATACGGCCGTGACGTCAGCCTGACTTTCAAAAATTTCCCCCTGGAGGGGAAGGGATCCGCCATGCAGGCGGCAATCGCCTTTTTGGCCATCGCCCAGCAAGATAATGACAAGGCATGGAAATTTTACAACGCCCTCTTTGCGGACAGAGACAAGCTGGCCGGCGAGGGGGACAAATTCATCGCCGAGACGGCGGCAGCCGTCGGGGCGGACGTGAAAAAACTGCAAAAGGACATGAAGAGCAAGAAGTTTTCGGACATGGTGGCCGAAGACATTGCTGACGGGCAGAAACTCGGCGTTGAAGGCACGCCCTTTTTTCTGGTGAACAATCTGGTCGTCAGGGGCGCTTTGCCGCTGGATTTGTTTCGCCTCGCGGTGGAAATGGCCCTCGGGGAAAAAGGGAAATAGCTGTCCGCAGTTTGCGCCGGCGGCCTGCCTGTTGCGGATTCACGGCGCGTTCGGGCTACAGCGCGGCCGCTGTCCCGCGCGTTTGGATGACGCGCGCCATCCAACGGCGCAACTGCTCCAGATCGGATTGCTGTGTTTTTTCCGAAGCGTTGAGGAGCATGCGCAGGGTTTGCACTTCCTCCCGCAATTCCGATGTCTGACCGCTTGCGGCTTGATCGGAAAGCAACGGCAATCTTTCGACAAGAACATGCATGAGCTGGGAAATCCCTTCCAAAGCCTGTGTCTGGCGCTCCAGCATCTGCAGGGCAGCCGCCGGAAAATGGGGGGGAGCGGCTTGTTGTTGCTGCGCCGGGGCCGCTGCCTGCTGCACGGCAAGAGCATTGCTGGGGAAAAGGGCCGCAAGCGCGTCCTCAACAGCAATGGCGGTGCGGGACTTTTGCATTTGGTCAAGAATGGCGGCGATAACCTCAAGCGTTTCCGGACGGTAGCGACGACGACGACCCTCGCCGACGCTTGGGATGAATTGGGAAAATCGTTTGCAATAATAACGAGTTGTGGACTCAGGAAGGGAAAAATGCCGCGCTATGTCCGCAATGCTCAAAAGTCCTTCGGCCGGATTTGGTTTTGACGACATGGCGTATCTCCAGGTAAACGCGTCGGAATACAGGGTTCATGGCGGGCTTGCTCCCGACGCTTTTTCTAAAAATACTCTAAAGAAAAATAAAAAGCAACCATGCTGTTGCTCTTTTGTGCGGATTTCGCAAAAAGCCGGCAAGCAGGCAGAAATAGGGGATGCGGCGTTGCGCGCGTTCAGCGGACTATGCGCCGAACCGTAATCAGCTTGTCGCTCCAGTAGGGGGAATTGATGCTTTCCATGCGCACGTTGGCGCCCGCGCGCGGACTGTGGATGAAGGAATTTGCCCCGGCGTGGATGCCGGTGTGCAGGCCGTTGATCGCGTGCGACGCGCGAAAGACAAGGATATCGCCTGGTCTTGCGCTGTCGCGCGGCACAGGATTGCCCGCCCTGGCCTGTTCCACCGTCCTGCGCGGCACAGTCAGTCCGTTCTTGCTGTATGCCCACCAAATGAGACCAGAGCAGTCAAAGCCGGTCTGCGGCGATTTGCCGCCGGAGCGGTATTTCTTGCCCAACTGACTGTAGGCCGTGCTGACGACCTTGTGGGCCAGAGGCGGCGCCTCCCCGGCATCCTTGCGGCCCATGAAGCCGCACCCCCCCAGAAAAGGTCCGGCAAGGAGCGCGGCAAGCAGGGCTGCGCACAGGGCGCGCGGCGCAGGATTTTTTGTGCCCCGTGGTTTGGGGGCGTTCGTCTTCATGTTATGCACACCGTTTTTCGTGTCTGCGTCATGCCGCATTGGCGGCCCATGCATTCTCATCGTCGGAAAACGACAAAAGTTAAGGTGTCGGAAAGCCGGAATCGTCAGGAGCGAGAGGTGTTTCGCACCTAATGTATTTTCGATTTTCGCCGATGTATCTCTGTAGAACTGTTTTTATGGGGGTTGCATATGACAATTTCAAAAAAGCTGATCAGTCTGGTCGTCGTGTCCGTTCTTCTGACCAGCCTTTCTCTGGCCTTCATAGCCGTGTATCTGCTGTCGGACTTCAGTGAGGACAACGCTCAGGCGACCCTGACATCGGTTCGGGAAACCATAGAAGCGGAAATCCTCACACAGAGCGAGGCGTTCGACTGTCTGGGAGCGGCCCTGGAAAAGGACGCGGAACTGGCCCAGGCATTCGCCGAAAAGGATATGAGCGTGATCAAGGCGAAAGCCGCCACGCTGATCGCCTCCGAAGCGGTGGATATCGTCACCTTCACGGACGCTCAGGGCATGATTTTCTACAGAGGGCACAATCCCGGAGACGCGGGCGGCCCCGGCGGCAAGAATATTCTCGGGCCGCTCAAGTCCGGCAAGCGCTCCTGCGGGCTGGAAGCTGGCAACAAGATCAAGATGTCCCTTGGCTGCGGCATGCCCATACGCTATAAGGGAGAGATTGTCGGCGGGCTCCTGGTGGGGAGGAATTTGTCCAAAGGGGAGTTCGTCAAAAGCATCAAGAAAATTTTCGGCGTCGAGTGCACCATTTTTCTGGGCGAGGAACGCGTTTCCACCACCATAGAGCGCGACGGGAAGCCCGTTATCGGCACAATGCTGAACAACAAGGCGATTTCCGACCGCGTGCTGGGCGCGGGCGAAACGGTCCATACCCAGAATATCATCGCCGGCCAGGAATACAAAACCGTCTATTGGCCCTGGAAGGACTTGAGCGGGAAAAACGCCGGCATGCTCTTTGCGGGGCTTTCCAGCGCCAAGCTCGAAGCCGGACTGAGGGTCAGTTTTCTGCTGATCAGCGCGGCCAGCGCTGTGATCGCCCTGCTGGTGATCGGCGGCGGATTGTATATTTCGCGCGGCATAGTCATCCCCCTGAACAAGCTGGCTACAGTGGCGGATGCCGTCGCAGCCGGGGATTTCCAGCAGAATGTGGATACCGGCGGCAAGGACGAGATCGGCCACCTCGCCCGCGCCTTCCAGCTCATGATACATCAGCTTGAGGAACGGCTTGGTTTTGCCCAGGGCCTCATGAACGGGATCGCCATCCCCTTCCTGGTTGTGGATCAGGATGGCAGGATGACCTATCTGAACAAGCAGCTTCTGGAGCTGTGGGGGAGGCCGGGAGAGCCCGCCCAGTATTTGGGCAAAACGTCGGGCGATTTTCTGTCCGGTGACCCACAGGTGAAAACGCCCGTGGATTCCGTGCTGCAAACAAAAAAATCGCTGCTCAATCATCCGCTTTCCAGGCCCAACGCCTGCGGCGTCAAAAAAGCGTTGCGCCTGAGCGTTTCCCCATTGGAGGATCTGGTGGGCAACTCTATCGGGGCCTGCATGTTCTTCCAGGACGAAACGGAAATTCGCGCCCAGCAGGACAGAATCATGGCCCTCAATGAGCGTATCACCGCGTCCATCAACGCGGCACACGATATTTCGGAACAGCAGTCCCAGTCTTTTGGGCGGCTGATTGAGCAGCTGCGCGTGACTTCCGTGAGCTCGGCCAATCAGCATGAAAGTTCCGCCCGCGTCATGGAAAGCGTCAACGTTATGAGTCAAACCCTCGAAATGCTGGCCGGCAAGGCCAAGCAGACCACAGACGAGTCCAGGGCCACCATGTCGGAAGCCGAAGACGGCAAGAAGGTCGTCAGCGAAACAGTCAACAATATTGATCAGGTCGCCTCCTACGCCGAACGCACGGAAAAGGCCATTCAGGAATTGAGCCGGCGCACGGAAGGCATCAACAATATCGTTGAGCTGATCAAGGATATCGCCGACCAGACCAACCTGCTTGCTTTGAACGCCGCCATTGAAGCGGCCAGAGCAGGCGAAGCCGGCAGGGGTTTTGCCGTCGTCGCGGACGAAGTGCGCAAGCTGGCGGAAAAAACCATGAACGCCACGGACGAAGTCAACAAGTCCGTTACCGAGTTGCAGGCAGAGGTTTCCATCGGCATCAAAATGACCACGGAAACGGTGCGCGTGGCACGCTCCGCCACGGAACTGGCTCAAAAGTCGGGGCAGAGTCTGGAAAGCATCGTGCAGACCGCCGACAGCACGGCCGCCGCCGTGATGGGAATTGCCGACGAAACAGCGGAACAGGCCCGCACCGGCACGGGGCTTGCCTCCGAAATGCAAAAAATGATGGATTTGTCGCATCAGACGTCGGAAAATATGGAGACTTCCCAAACCTTCATCGAGGAGTTGTCCAAGCATTCGCAGGCGTTGCGGAGCATGATTGAAAGCATGGGTTCCGACCGCCGTTCCTCGGAACGTCACAGCCTGGATTTCCGGTGCCAGGCCATGCTTGAGGGATTGTCCGCACAGCCCTTTGGCGTCAGGATCATGGACATCAGCACGGACGGCATCCGGCTTGAGGGTGATTTTCCCGAAATGGAAGCGCATGGCGAGGCGATCAAAATCGTGTCGGCCGAAGCGCCCTTCAGCGGCATTCTCGCCGGCAGGCGCGGAAAGCTGAGCTGGGTGGACGGGCGGTTCTGCGGGATGTTCTTTGACGACAAAATCAACGATGATGACCTGCAAGCCGCGATTGTGGAGAAGAGCAGCAAGGAATGGTAGCTGTTTGCGCCCCCGCGACCCCGTTCCCCGCAGGGGGAACGGGGTTTTTTATTTACCGCGGCGGCAAAAGAGCGTATAGACCACTGCGGACGCAAACAGTCTGCTGCAGGGGGGATTCGTGAACACGGGAATCACAGTCATAAAATACGGCGGTCACGCCATGACGGACGGGGCATTGGCCGCGGCTTTCGCCGCCGACATCGCCGCCCTGTCCGGGGCAGGCGGGCGTTTTGTCGTCGTCCACGGCGGCGGCCCGCAGATTACGGATCTGTTGGGACGGTTGCGCGTGGAGAGCCGCTTTGTGGACGGTTTGCGCGTGACGGACGCCGAAACCATGCGGGTTGTGGAAATGGCCCTGTGCGGCGAAGTCAACAAGGCTGTGGTCAGCGCCTTCGCGCAACGGGGGGTGCGCGCCGTCGGCCTGAGCGGTCGTGACGGCGGCCTGCTGCGGGCTGTGGTCAAAAATCCCGCCCTCGGGCTGGTCGGACAGGTGCGCTCCGTGGACGCCGCTGTGCTGGAATGCCTGCTGAATGGCGGTTTTACGCCTGTTGTGGCGCCGGTCGGCGCCGGCCCCGAAGGTCAGGCTTTGAACATCAACGCCGACACTGCCGCCGGGGCCATTGCCGGGGCCCTGAAGGCCGCCGCCTTTGTGCTTGTTTCCGACGTGCCCGGCGTTCTGGGGCCGGACAAAAGCCTCCTCCCGAGCCTGGACAGGGCCGGGGCGGAGCGGCTCAGGGCCGAGGGCGTCATCTCCGGCGGCATGATCCCCAAGGTGGAGGCCTGCCTCCACGCCCTTGACGCCGGTTGCGGGAGCGCCCTCATTCTGGACGGCCGCGCGCCTTCCAGCCTGCGTCGCTTTTTGACAGCCGGCGAGCCTTTGGGCACACGAATCACGTCCCGCGCGGCATAGAGCCGGTTGGTTTTACCGCGCGGCCGGACGCAGATTCTTTTTCGGCTCGTTTTTGCCCTGCTCCCTTTGCGCTCCCGCGGGTTGTTCCGGCGGGCTGACCGTGACCACAGGCAGATCGGGAAATTTCACCTTTTTGGTGTTCATGGCCTCCATGACCGTCATGGTGATGTCGTGGGTTCCGCTGGCGTCCAGCAGGTTCTGCAGGGCTATGACGGCGACGGCCTTGTTCGTCTGCCGCCACTTTTTGACTTCCTCCACCAAGAGGTTGTGGACGATCTGCCGCACCTGGGCTTCCTCGGCCCGTATCTGCTGCTGCAGCGTCTGCAGCCCGTTGGCCAGCGTCACGCGGCGCTGCTCCGGCGGCTCGTTCTTCGACGCCTCCTGCAACTGCTTCCAGCCGTCCTGCAAACGCGCTGTGGCCGCTTCCAGATGGCTAATGCCTTCCTTGGCCGCGCGGGAATCACGCATCACGCGTTCCACGTCCACCACAGCCAGGGTCAGGGTCTGGTGGCCCTTGTCTTCGCTTTTCCAGCAACCGCAGATCAGCAGGGGCAGGGCCAGCAGCGCGGTCAGGAGAATGTGTCGCATATCCACACGCATCTCCCGTCCTTAAAATTCCACCCGGAACGTGCCGAACAGGGCGTGGTTGGTGTTGTGCTCCGAGGCGATGAGGTTGTAGTTCAGGCCAAAGGAGACCGTGTCGTTGCCGAATTCCAGACCAACGCCGCCCATGTAGGAGACGTAATCCATAACCCGGTTTTCCATCTCGGCCTTGCCGTCCGTTCCGGTGAAGCGCACCTTGGTCTTGTTTTCCAGGTCGCCCGCGGCGGGTATGACGGCCAGATCCAGGCTCGGTTTGACGCGCCAGCCGTTGCCGGTGCTGATGGGTTTGGAGATGGCCACGCCCACGGGGAATGTCCAGATGTTCTGGCTGACCCGGTCCGCCTTGAGCACAGTGCTGTCGCTCTTGACGCTGTGGGCGTCCGTGACCAGGTTGGTGTAGCGCGCGCCCGCGTGCGGGATGACGTCAACAACCGGGGTGACGATCTTGTATTCGGCGCGCAGGCCAGCGCTCACCGCGTGGGACTGGATGTCCGACTTCAGATCGCGCATGGCCATGCCCCTGGACAGTTCCTGTTTCACGTTGTTCCACACGCTGGTGTAGGTGAGGTCAGCGGTGAGGCCGAAGTTGCGGGCCGTCATGCCGGCGTAGGCGCCCAGGCCCCAGAAGTTGAAGTGGTTGGTGGTTTCCGCCAGGTCGCCGCCGCCGGAGGCGTAGCCGCCGCCCATGTGGGCCGTGACGCCGAAGCGGGCCGTGTTGGCCACAGTGTAGTCCGCGCCCACGGCAACACCGCCCAGGCCGCCGCTGTAGTCCTGCTTGAAGGTGTCCCCGGCCTTGATTTCATGTCCGTTGGCGCTCTGGTAGAGCGGAATGGCCCAGAGGGCCAGGCCGAGCTTGTGCGCGCCGGGGCTTTCCAGCGTGCCGTCAGCGCGCACGGCGCGCAGGCCGGAATGGGGCTGGGCCAGGGAGGTGCGTTGGGTTATCGCGCCGCCGGCCGCGTTGTTTGCGGCTAGGGTCATGGGCGCCACCGCGCCGAGCTGGGCAAAGCGGGCCGCGCTTTCTATGGTGATGGTCGCGGATTTGGGGTCGTTGCCCAGGCCGATATTGCGGGTCGCGTCCCAGGCAGTGGCGCGGGACAGGAAGCGCACCCCGGCCGCATTGGCATCCATATTTTCACGGCCGTTCACAAGGTACATATTGTCAACGATGTGGACGAGTTGATCGTCAAGGTCAGGCAGCCAGTTTTTTGCGGAATTGAATTTTGCTTCAAACCAGCCGTCGTGGCCAGCGGCGCGCGTCAGGACAATGCTTCTGGATTGCGTGCTCAGGTTGCTTCCGTTCCAACCGGTGCTGGCCGCGTAGGCGGCGGCATCCAGGTTGATGTTATCGCCCAGAACTATGTAGGTTTGGTTTATTTGGGCGTCAGCAATGCGCAATTTTGCGCCGTTGTACACTGTCGCCTGCGTGGCGGCAGTGGCGGACAGGGCTTCATTGGCTCCCAGGGCGGCGTCGCCTCTCACGACCAGCAGAGAATTGCCCGCGAAAGTGATTGTTGGCGAATTAGAGTTGAATGCGTCATTAAGTGCTGTATTAAGCGCATTGTAATTCATGCCACCGTCCACGATCAGGCTGTACCCTGTTCCTGCGCTATAGCCCAGGCGCATGGGATTGTATATGCCCAGGGCCGCCTGAACACCGTTCTGGGTCAGACCTTTGCCGTTTGTGACTTGGTTAACTTGATCCGCCAGCCAAGTCAGATCAGGCGTACCAAGGGTCAACATGGAATTTTGTCCAACTCCCACGCCGCCATCAATAACGTTGGTGCCATTGTTGAAGTTCCCAATGCCGACTTTGTTCGGGCCGTCAGCTGCCCAAGACGGGTCAACAATGAGGTTGCCGCTATTGAGTGCCAAAGTGCGAACCTGCAAAGTGCTGGCTTTTGTGTCCTGTGTTGTGCCAACAGCAATTGTATGACCTGCTGAGCCTTGCATGTTAACAATAATAGCATGTGTACCTTGGTTTATGTTGACATCATCGTTGAATTTGGCATTCATGATAGCAACAGTAGAGTCTTCGAATAATGTATGACCATTAAAGGCAGAAGTTGCGCCAAATGCGGACGGAGTAGGATTTTGTGTGTAGAGAATTTCATGGAGATTGGCATCTTTTGGTATAATGGCAAGAGTACTGTTTTTAACTTTTGTCTCGCCAGAAACATCCATTTGATGCGCGATAATGATACTTTCGTTCTCGGCAGTAAAGCCAGTGGTCGAAATTTTGGTAGCTCCTACGGCGCTGTTCATCGCACTTAGCTGATCAGCTATAATAGAATTCGCGATAAGAGTGCTTTTATTGTCCAAAGTAATATTATGCGAGTTCAGATTCTTACCATAAGTCTCCAAATCAGTGAAGACTTGTTGAAGATCAGAATAGACTTTCTCAGCATTAGCTGGATTAACCACAGTGCTATTGCTGCTCAATGTTTTTACATCATTGACAATTTTCTCAGAGGCAGCAGGGTCAGGATTAAACAAGACCAAGCTGCTGCCATTGACAACCTCAACATTTTGCAGCTTTTCTGTTGCGCCTATATCGCCAGCAAATAATATGCTGCCGTCTGTGACTTTGATAATTCCTTTGTCGGCAATTTCTGTAGTAATGTCGCCTGTCGTGACTTTGCTGGGGCTGACCTGACCGTTTGCCGCAGTAAAGCCGCTGACATTGAGTTGGGAATCACCTCCATCGTTCCGTAAGGTTACATCTGCAACGCGGCTGCCAAGCTCAACTGCCGGGTCAGACTGTAGCGTTACCTGGCCCGCTCCTATGCTCAGGTTGCCGGCCTCACCTACATGTGTAGTAGGATCAACTTCTTTAGCCACCAGAAGAGAGTAGCCTTCATTGTCATGGGCTAGAATTTCTGCATCATTCTTATTCGGGTTGTAGCTGCCCGTGAGCGTAAGGTTATTGTTGCCGTTTTTGAGCGTGGTAGCGCCGACAGTCAGTTCAACTCCAGCCGCTTTCTCAAGCCCTACGTTGACGCTGGCAGCAGGCTCGGGCACATCTTTAACGATAATATCACCGGTGTTCTCCCCGGAATCATAGTTTTTAAAATTCCCAAGGTTGTTGTCAGCAATTGTTTGGTTTACAGTGTCGTAGTCGATACGACGATCAACAGCTCCTGCCACAAGATTCACGTCCACTCTCGCTTGATTTAAATCAATCATGTTGGCGGAGTCACTCGCACCAAGCAGATTTTCTTTCAGGTCACCAAGTTGAGTTGTGGTAAGAGGATCGGCACCCAAATCCTTAAGCGAGATTGTACCGCCATTGTTGGATGCGGTGACTATCTGGCCGTCATAACCGTTACCATCCAGCACATCAACTAATGTTTTGCCAGAGTTATCCTGCATTGAGGCGGCGGTAGTAACCAGCTCCGCCTTGTCGTCCAGCACGATGTTGCCGCCGGCGCTGGAAGACACCAAAGCGCCGTTGCTGACGTCCAGCGTTGCTCCGTTGGCGATGGTGAGAGCGTCAGAACCTGAAGTGGAGCTTGCGATGTTGATGGTGGAGCCGGAACCCTCTTTCAGGCTCCAGTCCCCGCCGTTGACGTTCATTTTGCCCGTATTCTCAACGGATACGTTGCCGTTGATCACGCCCGCGTCATTCTTGCCGGTTTGGCCAAGTTCCAGGCTGCCGATGTCGCTGGCATTGTCGCTGATGACCAGCGTTGGGCCAGTATTGCGATTTTTGTCCAGCACATTGAGGCCGGACTGCGCGGACAGTGTGCCGGAAGCGACCGTAAGCTTCAGGGTTGCGGGGTCGGTGCCGTCAGCGTCGCTTTGCCGCGCGTTCAGGATATCGGCGTATATCGCGCCCTGCCCGATGTCCAAAGTGGAGTCGCCGCTGGGGGCAAGTTTGAGGGTAATTTCGCTGGGCTCGCCCGACACTTCATCCTTGCTTGTGACAGAACCGCCCTCTCCGAGATATATGCCTTCCGTCGTCGGATCGGTTGCGTCGGCTTTATGAAGAGCCCGCACATCAAGCCAGGCGCCGCCGTCATCGCCCGCCGCCTCTTTCGCGGCGGAGTCGTATGTCACAACAAGCGTCCCGCCATCATTCCCCACCCGGACCGCAACGTCGCCTGGTGTGCTGGAGACATCGTTCAACTGTTTTTCGCTGACCGTAAGCGTTGCGGGGGTTGCGGTGCCGGGCGCGCTGTTGACCGTGAAAAGCGTGGCTGAGGCGTGATCAACATCCAGAGTTGTCTCTGAAATGTCCAGATCCGATTGCACATCAATTTTCCCAGAGCCTGAAAGCGACAGTGAGGAGTTGGAGTCGAGTGTAACCGGCCCACCTTTGATGGTCAGAGTGCCATTATTGTTGTTGGCAACAGCGCCGGACAGGGTTTGGCTGCCGGTTTGGGCGAAGGTCAGATAGGAGTTGTTGTTTATGTCTCCTGCATAGTTGTTGCCGGTTACGGAATTATTGTCGGAATCCATTGTGCCTGTGATGGTCAGTGTCCCTACTCCGTCCTTTGTCAGGCTTCCGGAACCGGATATGCCGCCGGACAGGGTCTGGTTACTGATCTGGTTGAAGGTCAAAGCGCCGTCGTTGACGATGCCGCCTGCATAGTCGCCGTCGTGCGTGGTAATCGTCGTCCCGTTATAAGTATCGCCCAGGGTGCCGGTGACATTGAGCGTTGCGCCCTCACCGACATTCGTGCCGCCCGTGTATGTGTTGTTGCCGGCCAGGGTCAGCGTGTTCGTTCCGTTTTGGGTCAGCGTGCCGGAACCGGAGACAACCCCGGACAGGATCTGGTTCTCGGTCTGATTATTATTTTTGAAGATCAGCGCGCCGTCGTTGGCTATCGCCCCGTGGTAGTCATATCCAGCGGTGTCAGCATTGGAATCCAGCGTGCCGCCGACGCTGACCGTGCCTGCGTTGATGGTTGTATTGCCGCCGTAGGTATTGAGGCCGTTCAGATGAAGCGTGCCCGCGCCGTTTTTGACGACAAAGCCATTCGCTCCGGCTATGCCGTCCGCATCTGTAATTGTCCTGAGAGGAGCGGCGTCGAATGTCGCTGTGGCGCCCTCGGCCAACATGATGGAGTTTCGAGTTTCAACACCGTTGTTTACGACTTTGTTGCCGCTGAAGGTGACATTATTGACTACCGCTCTGACTTCGATATCTTTGTTCGTCCAGATGGCGCCGCCCTGGGCCGTACCGTTGGTACTCACGGCGCTGTTGCCGGTGAAAGTCGAGTCCTTGACGGTAATTTTCTCATTGACGGGAGTTTCCAGATTCATCCAGATCGCTCCGCCCTGGGCGTAGCTGGCGGTGCCGGACGCCTTGTTTTCAGCCGTGTTGCCGGTAAACTCCGTGTTGTCAATAAGAGCGGATTCAACTTTTCCATTGCTTGTCGCCAGAATGGCCATTGCGCCGCCCGCGGCTGTGCTGGCTCCCACGCCGCCGACAACGACTTGCGCCGTGTTGCCGGTAAAGGAGGAATCGGACACGGTCAGGGTGAGAGCGTTGGCAGGGTCGCTCGGCGTTGGGCCGGTGTTGTCTTCCACAATGTAGAGGCCGCCGCCCCGCACATTGATATTGTCGGCGCTGTCTGGTGTGCCGGGGAAAACGCGCTGGGCCGTGTTGTTCAAAAACTCGGTGTAGGTTATGCTGACCTTTGTGTTCTGATTCTCGGTGTCGCCGATGTACAGGGCGCCGCCGCCGGCATAGCCGCCGCCGTCGGATGTGGCCGTGTTGCTGTCGAATGTGACTTTTTCTGTTGCTGTTCCGGTGATTTCCACAGTCGGGAAGGCGCTGACGTGCGCGCCGCCGCCGAGGGCAGAGAAGGCGTTTGAATCCGAGTTGTTGACTGCGTCGTAGCCCTTCTGCGTCGCCTGATTCTCCGTGAAGTTCGCGCCACCGGTAATGTAGAAGGAACTGCCGCCGCCGGTCCCGGAGACGTACAGACCGCCGCCCACACCGAGGGAAGCTGATGACCCGCCGTCAACGCTTACATTATTGGTGTGTTGTAATGTAAAGTTGCTGAGTTCGAGTTTGCCGAGAACAGCCTGAACAGCAGCAACGCCATAGCTGCCCGCTGGATTCAGGTGGGAGAAAGTGCTGGCATTGCCGTCAGCCGCCCGGCCGTCCAGCACAAGATTGGAAAGCGTAACATCTTTGGCGTTGGCGATGCTCAACAGACGGTTGGGTTTTGCGGACGTGGCTATCTCGTATTGTATCTTCAGGGAAGCTCCGTTTGAAAGTACGCCGTCAAGGCTCAGGTCGTGCCCGCCGCCATTCCAATATAAACTACCATTACTTGAAGTCGGCGCATATTGAACAGTCCCGCTGCCCGTAAATGTGATGGCCTTGTCGCCGTTGGCGGGATTAACGTCAGGCACGGGAGTGTTGTTCATAATCTGCTGGCGCAGCGCAGTCCGTGTGTCTGTATTTACCTCGACAGCCCGCGCAAGTCCGGATCCGCCCAGAATCAGCGCGGCCGCCAGCAGGACGACGGCCGCCCATTTCCGGCGGCGCAGCCGCCGCGCGGTTCCGCCCGCATCCTGAAACACGGTTGAAGCATTCTGTGAACTCTCCGACGGCAACGCTCTCACAATATCTGTCAACATGGCGCATTCCTTGTATATGGGCCGCGGGTTGCGCGGACCGAAACTGTTCGTGGCTGTTCAAATCCGTCAAGCACTGTCGGGCGGCTCCTCCGCCCTGAATCGTGTGAGACAAAAAGTTTGTAGACGGCGCAATAAATGTCAACGGCGAAATTTTGTTAAACTTTAGCATGAAGAGCGGGAAAAAACAAAAATTTTTTTGAGAAATCAAACCGCGTTGCGGAAACAGAGTGCCCATTGCGGATAAAACAGGCCGCTGCTCAGCGCGGGACGGGACTTTGCGGCAATGGCCCCGCGAACGAAGACTGTGGCCTTGCGTTCAGAAAAGAGGGATCAGAGGGTGCAATAATAGTACAGCGCCGTCATCACAATCATGCTTGCGGCCCGCAGGGCCTGGTTGGCGCAGACAAGCTTCAGGGCCAGGGCGGGGCGGAAAATGCCGGAGTAGACCGGCAGTTGGTGGCGCAGGGCGCGCACCGGCGTGGAGAGAATATTGCCGGCCATCAGGGCCAGGACGATGTCGCGCGGGCTCAGGGCGCCGTGTTGCAGGGCAAAGCCGGCCGCGCCCAGAGCCGCGCCGAATTCCGCCGCCAGATGCAGGGCGATGACGCTCGCGGCTTCGGGCTTGAGAAAGCCGAGCCAAGCGATATGCGCGGACAGCCAGGCCTCCAGCAGGGCGAATTGCCCGGTGCGCTGCAAGACGTACATGAGCGTGTAGATGGGCACGGTGAACAGAACCAGCCTGACCAGCCTGCGCGTGAAACGCCGCCAGGCCGTGCCCAGCGCGTCCTGAAAGGTTTCCCGAAGCCGTTTGCCGGAATGCGGAATGCGGGGGGCGGCGTTTGCCTGGTTTGCGGCCGGCTGGGGCGCGGGCAGGGTCAGCGCGCCCAGGGCGATGGTAAAGCCGGTGCGGGCGGCGGCGGCCAGCAGGGTCAGGCCCACATAGACCGCGGCAGGCCGCCCCAGCGCGGGCCAGGCCAGCAGAAAAATGGAGGGCGTGTGCATCAGATAGGCGGGCAGGCTGTTGAAGAGGTTGGCCAGGGTCAGTTCCCTGCCTGAAATCCGCCCCTCGCTGTGGGCATGGGCCAAAAGACTGTTGGCGGCCGCCGGGGCGGCGAAGGCCAGGGCGAACGCCGCGCCGGAGACTTCTCCCAGATGGGCGAGGCGGGCCAGGGGGCGGGTCGGGGCGGCCAGAAAGCGCGCCCAGTTGAGGGATTCCAGCAGGCCGGCCAGCATCAGACCGGCGGACAAACCGGCCAGCAGGCGCGACAGCGGCAACGCGAGGGAGTGGACAAGCTCGCCGAACAAATCCGCGTTTTCGGGCATGGCCTTATTGATACTGCCAGACGCCGTTTTCGTTAAAGGCGAATTCCACCTTGTAGTAACGGCTCAGGGCTTCGTTCTGCTTCAGGACAAGTCCCGGGGGGCGGGCGTTGTTATCTATGATGTAGATGTGCCCGTCAATGCGCACTGCCAGCAACATGTGCCCGACGCTGCCGTTTTCCGTAACGATGACCAGGCGCATGTTTTCTGCGGCGAAGCCGTGCTCGCGCAGGACAAAATACTTGGCGATGGCGAAATCCTCGCAATCGCCCCGGGCGAGCCGCAAGCACGTGGCCGGTGCGGCCCATTTTTCCGGCACGCCGTACACTTCCTCGTCCGACGCGCCCTTGACCTGAAAGTTGATGAAACCGCTGATGGCGGAAAGTTGTTCCAGGGGTTTCATGCGCGGCAAGGCTGCTTCCAGATTGCGCCTGTTCTCCTGGGCGGTTTCCGGCAGGCGGCGCAGGGAGTCTTTTTCCTCGGCGGAATCACGGGCGTATTCGCTCAGAACTTCTTCCCACATTATAGCGTGGTGTCGCCAGGCCGGCGAGGCAAGGGCGGATGCTTCCAAGCGCGTTTCGCCGAGCAGCGTTTTCCATCCGTCCGTCTCGGCGGACCGCGCCGCCAGAGCATCCGTTGGCGTTGTCGTCACGCGCAACAACAGCCACAAAAACACAAGAAGCCGTCTCCACAGCGTCATGGTCATTGCCGCTCTTCTCCGTCCCAGCCGGCATCCTCGGGCAGATTGATCCCCCGCGCCGCCAGGCCTGCCAATTCGTCGCAGCGCGCGTTTTCCTCATGGCCAGCGTGGCCCCTGAGCCAGACAAAGCGCACCTGATGGCGGGTTAGCAGGGGCAGGAGCCTTTGCCACAAATCCACGTTTTTGACCGGCTTGTTGTCGGCTTTGCGCCAGTTTTTGGCCCGCCAGCTGTCCAGCCAGCCCTTTTCCACGGCATCGCGCACATAGCGGGAATCCGTATACAGGCTCACCCGGCAGGGCTCCCGGAGAGCGCCGAGACCTTCCAGCACGGCCATGATTTCCATGCGGTTGTTGGTCGTCAGCCTGAAGCCCCCGGTCAGTTCCCGGCGATGGGGGCTGCCCTCAAGACGCAGCAATGCCGCCCAGCCGCCGGGGCCGGGATTGCCGAGGCAGGCGCCGTCCGTGTGGATGACGACTTCTTTCACAAAACGCCGCCGTCAGTATCTGTAGAGTTCCGACTTGTACGGGCCTTCAATCTTCACGCCGATATAGTTGGCCTGTTCCGGGGTCAGGCGCGTCAGTTTGACGCCCAGGCGGGCCAGATGCAGGCGGGCGACCTCCTCGTCCAGTTCCTTGGGCAGGGTGTAGACCTTTTTCTCCATATGTTTGTCGCCCGCCAGAAGCAGTTGGGCCAGAGTCTGGTTGGTGAAGCTGTTGGACATGACGAAGCTGGAGTGTCCCGTGGCGCAGCCGAGGTTGACCAGGCGGCCTTCGGCCAGCACGATGATGCTCCGGCCGGAGCGCAGCGTCCATTTGTCCACCTGAGGCTTGATGTTGACCTTGCTCACGCCCGGTGTCTTTTCCAGGTAGGCCATGTCGATCTCGTTGTCAAAGTGGCCGATGTTGCAGACGATGGCCTCGTTTTTCATGCCCTCCATGTGCGCGCCGGTTATGACGCGCAGATTGCCGGTGCAGGTGACGTAGATGTCCGCTTCCGGCAGGGCGTCTTCCACAGTGACGACCTCAAAGCCCTCCATGGCCGCCTGCAGAGCGCAGATGGGGTCAATTTCGGTCACCAGCACCCGCGCGCCGAAACCGCGCATGGACTGGGCGCAGCCCTTGCCCACGTCGCCGTAGCCGACAACGCACACGCACTTGCCGGCCACCATGACGTCCGTCGCCCGCTTGATGCCGTCCGCCAGGGATTCCCGGCAGCCGTACAGATTGTCGAATTTTGACTTGGTGACCGAGTCATTGACGTTGATGGCCGGAAAGAGCAAACGCCCGGCCGCCTCAAGCTGATAGAGTCTGTGCACGCCGGTGGTGGTTTCCTCCGAAACGCCTTTCACCCGCGCGGCCACGGTCTGCCAGTGCTTCGGGTCTTCCTTGCGGCGCAGGGCCAGCCGTTCCAGGATGCAGGCCTCTTCCTTGTTGTCTGTGGGCTGCTCAAGCAGGGCCAGCTCCCTTTCCACGTCAACGCCTTTGTGTATGAGCAGCGTCGCGTCTCCGCCGTCGTCCACAATCAGGTCCGGGCCGGCGCCGTCCGGCCAGGTCAGGGCCATTTCCGTGCACCACCAGTAGTCCTCCAAACTTTCGCCCTTCCAGGCGAACACGGCGGCCAGGCCTTCTTTGGCGACGGCGGCGGCCGCGTGATCCTGGGTGGAGAATATGTTGCAGGAGGCCCAGCGCAAATCCGCGCCCAGGGCATGCAGCGTCTTGATGAGCATGGCCGTTTGTATGGTCATGTGCAATGAGCCGGTGACGCGCAGGCCTTTGAGGGGCTGCAGCGGTCCGTATTTTCTGATGCATTCCATGAGGCCGGGCATTTCACGTTCGGAAAGCTGCATTTCCTTGGCGCCGAAATCCGCCAGACCAATATCCGCCACCTTGTACGGCAGGGTCAAATCCAGGGCTATTACCATATCTCTTGTCTCCTTGCAGGAAATCCTGTATATTCGTGCCGGTTGCGGCGGATTCGCCGAACCTGCGCGTATTGTTTACCAGTATTGAAGCCCTCGCACAAGCACAAATAAACGCGATATCCGAAAAATGAAACCCACGCGCAAGCGCGCAAGACTGGAAGCCCCCGTCCCGGCCGCGGCCGTGTTGCAATCCGTGCTCAATGCGCTGGGCGCGAGTCCTGAACGGGCGCGGCTTTTCCATCTGTGGCAAAACTGGGATATGGTCATGGGGCCGGAACTGGCCTCTTTGGCCCTGCCCATGGGAGCGCGGGGGAACACGTTGCTTCTGGGCGCGCCGGACTCCATAGCCATTCAGGAACTGCACCTGCAAAACGGGGAAATTCTGGAACGGGTCAACGCCTTTATGGAAAGTCCGTTTTTCAGGGCGGTCAACATCAGTTTGTGCCCGGGGCGGCCGACGTGTGGGGAATGAGAGCGGCAGTCGAAGCACAAGACATATTTTTAAAAAATACAACTGGATAACCATGTTAAAGCGTTGCTTTTCAAGAAAAACTTTAAAACCGCAATGCGTATTTTACTCAAGATTTTCGTGAGAACCGCAAAAAAAACTCTAGAGACTGAAAAAAATTTTATCAGTTATTTTATATAATTGTAAAAAATTTTAAATTTTTCTCATGCGAACTTGTTGTTTTTGGGCTGCGGTTCTTGACAAGCCTTGCCCGCTGGTGCTAGCTTGTGCCCGTACCTGCAACCCCTCGGGCGCACAAAGCGCCATTGCGGCGGAGGAGTCAATGAGTTCTGAAAAAAATATGGAAACCATCTGTCTGAAGCATGACAACGGCGTGGACATGGAGTTCCGCGGGCGGCTTTTCTCGGAATGCTCCTGGTATGACGAGGAAAATGCCTACACGCTTCAGAAGCTCTATGTTACGGACAATAACGAACAGGTTTATTATATTGTGCGTAAACACGGCGACGATCACAGCCGCCATGCCTACCGACTGGCCGTGGAGGGCGAGTCCTGCCGCATATTCAACGGCACCTTGGAGATAAGCCTGGATTTTGACTCCCTCATGCTGGCCGTGCGCGGCATCTGCGGCATGGCGGACGGAGACCTGCCCACGCTTTCCCAGGTTGGGGACATGCTCAAAGCCGCGAACACCTGATTTTCGTCTCGTCCCATCAGTTCGCGCCGCGTCACGCCGTTTCCCGCGGTGTCGCCTTTTTCGTTTCTTCCGCCGTTGGCCGCAGAAAATAGTTCGTCACCCAGGTCAGCCCCAGCACATACAGCGCGGCGACAATGCTGACCACGGTATCCCAGGGCTGCTCCGCGGACAGGGCAAGGCGCATGAGCAGCGTGCCGATGACAAAGCCGGAATTGCGGAAAACCGCCTGAAAGGCCGGCATATAGCGCTGGGCGATGAGCACCAGGGCGATATCGGCAAAAATAAGCACCGTGTAGATGACTTCAAAAAACGTGTGCCCCGCGCCCTCCAGAAATATCATCCGCGCGTCGCGCACCATGAAGCCGAAAAAAATCACGAAGAGGCTCAGGGAGAGCAGTTTTTTGCTCATGACGTAGCGCATGCGCATTTCCGGCTTCTGGATGAAGCGCTGCGGCCTGACCATGCGCATATACACGCACAGGCAGGCGAAAACGCACAGCGCGCCGAAGCCGGAAAGAGCTATGTAGAGAATGGGCTGAAGATTGCCGGCCACGGTGACGGGTTCGGGCAGCGCGGAAAGCTCCTTGAAGGCGTTGCGCAGGAGAATCAGGGTGAGTATCTCGAACTGTTTCCCGACGGAACGGGAAATGGAGCTGGAAATGGAAAAAATGAGACTCATCACCTCCAGTCCCAGAATCAGGGTAAAGGCAAGATGTATGGCGGCGAAGTGGCTCAACGGCGTGTGCTGGGCCAGCGCCGGCGGCAAAAGACGGCATCGGTTCAGTTCTATGCCGATCAGGGCGAAAATGTATACCCATAAAATCAGAAGGGCCACCCGGCGCTGGGTGCCGGGCCTTTCCCAGGTCTGGTGCATCCAGTCGAAAACGTCCGTCAGCGGTTGCAGTTTGTCTATAATCATGGGCGGGTCTCTCCTTCTCTCTATAAATCAATTTACAACCTTTGCAAATATCTTTATACAGCGCGCATGGAGCCGATTGTTTTTTCGACGGACGACGCGGCAAGTCGCCTGAATGTCATCCTGCCCGGCCTGGGGCGGGACGCGGCTTTCGGCGGCATGACCTCGGCTTTGGAGCTGGCCCGGCACCTGGCGCCGAACTACGACCGGTTGCGCTTCGTCTCCCTGTACGAGGACGCGGCGCGTTTTTCAGGCGACGAAAGCCTTGATCCGATCATCAGGGCCGGCCAATGTTTTTACGCAGCCTCGGGGGAACCGCTGCCCTGCAATGCCGGGGACGTTTTTCTGGTGACGTACTGGCCCGGTTTCGCCTTCTGGGAGGCGACGCACCGGGCCCGGCTTCAGCGCGGGCTGCCGCCGCTGCCCTTTTACTATTTCATTCAGGATTACGAGCCCTCCTTCGCTCCCTTCGGGGTCAAACACGCCCTGTGCCTCAAAACGTACGCCGCGGGCGAGCTGACCCGCGCCGTCATCAATTCCGGCTGGCTGGCCGAACACCTGAAGTTGCGCGGGCACAATTTCGCGCGGGAATACGTGCTCACCCCTTCCCTGAACCCCGACATCGCCGCCTGGCTGAACAGGGTCGGCTTTCGCCTGCCGCCCAAGGACGACGAGCGGACGATAATCCTTTTCTACGGCCGTCCGGGATTGGCCCGCAACTGTTTTGAACTCGGGCTGGAGACTCTGTCCCGTTTTTTCGCCGATCTTCCGCCGTCGGGCAGGCGGCGTTTTCAGGCTCTTTCCGCCGGTCTGCCCCACGATGATGTGCCCCTGGCCGGGGGAGCGACGCTGAAAAGCCTGGGCCGCCTGCCCATTGACGATTACATCGCCCTGCTCGCAAGGGCGCATGTGGGGCTTTCGCTTATGATATCGCCTCATCCTTCGTATCCACCGTTGGAAATGGCCCTTTTCGGCATGCCTACCGTAACCACCGATTACGGCGTCAAAAAAATGGGGCGCGCCCATCACCTTTTGCTGTCCGCGGCCTGGCCCGATGTGGACGAACTCCTGCCCCTGCTGCGGCAGGCCGTTGCCCGGGCGCAGAAGCTCAAGCCCGTCGCCTGCCGGGCCGTCATGCCCTCTGTTTTAAGCAGATTGGGCTGGGCGGAGAATTTCGCTTCTCTGGGCATTGAGCCCATCAGGCCCTGAACTTGAACAAAAACATGCCGCCCGACACCGCCTTTTTCCTGCACATTCCGCGCACGGCGGGCACCACGCTGAACAGCGTCCTCACAGCCAACTACGCGCCGGAAGAGGTGCTTTCCGTCTACGACAAGGATGACTACAAGGCGCACCGGGCACATTCCCCGGCGGAATTGGCCAAAATCCGCCTCATCCAGGGCCATCTGCTGCTGCCGCGCTTCGATCCCCCCGGCATATACGGCCTTGACGTGCGGGTGTTCACATTCGTGCGCGAACCCGTGAGCCGTCTTGTCTCCGAATACCTCTTCCTGAAAAGCTGGAAGGCGAATCACCTGTACGCGTACCTGCATGAACAGTCCGTCTCTTTTCGCCGCTACATCGAGAGCGACGACAAAAGGCTGCGCTACAGGGGCAAGAATTTCATGACCCGCTGCATTTCCGGCCTGTCCACAGGCGACAGGGCCTATCCGGCCAGGGCCGTGGCCCGGGCCAAACAACATCTGGAGAAGGTTTTTGGCTTTGTGGGCATTCAGGAGCGTTTTCCCGAAAGCCTGCTTTTGCTCGGCGATTTCCTGCCGCTCAGGACTTTGTTTCACGAGCGGCGCAATACGCTGGAAGGGCAGGCCAGGGAAGAAATTTCGCGGGAGGATCTGGACGTGGCCCGGGAGCGCAATCAGGGCGACGCCGAAGTCTACGCCTTCGCCTGCGGCCTGTTTTCGGAGCGGGTCGCCGCGGCCGGGCCCGGTTTCGCTGAACGGGTGCGCCGTTTTTTGTTTTTGAACGACAAATACCGGAAGATGTCGGCTCTGCTCATGCGTTCGACAGCGGCGCGGGACACGGGGCCGATTGGCCTGCCCAAGGAAAGCCTGTGGCGCTAGACGAGTGGATCAAGGGCAAAATGCTCCGTGGGGACGTAAGCCAGGAGGATGGGTTTTCATGAGTCGGGAATATTTGTACCGTCTGCTGTTCGACAAGATAAAATCGTCGGGCGCTTGCCTGATACTGATCAAAATCCTTGATCCGGCCTACAGGATCGAGCATCCATCCGAGCATGAAAAAATTTTGAAACTGGAGGAGCGCAATTGCCGCCATTACAGAAACAGGGCGCATATTGCGGAGCTGATGCGGTTTTATGACGATGAATACTGCCAACATTATTCCGGGGACACCGTCTACCGCGTGTACCGCGACACGCCGCCGGCCTGCAGGCGCGACGGCGTCATCCTGAATGCGGACCATGCCTCGGAACATATCAACATCATGAACGGGTACAGGATAACGCCCGACATGCCGGATGAATACGACAACGACATCTACCTGTTCGGAAACTGCTGGGCCTTCGGCGCCTGCGCCGAAGACAGGTTTACCGTCGCGGGATTCCTGCAGAAATTTCTGAACGAACGCTGCTTGACAAAGAAATTCCGCGTCAGAAACGCCGCCACAAGATATCCCTTTGAGGAAAGCATGATTCAGGCTCTCAGCCACCATTACAGTTTCAACAGGGGGGACATGGCGGTATTCATCTCCCATGATATTGACGACAGGGCTGTAGCGGACGATATTCTGAAAAAGTTTAACTTCACGGATGCGGATTTTCTGCAATTCTACGATTTGTCTGGAATTTTCGAGCGCCCGCACGAGCACGGCGAACTGTTTCTGGACAGGGCGCATACGAATCACCGCGGCTACAGAATCGTCGCATCGGCTCTGCTTCAGATCATACTGAGGCCGGCCGGGGAAAGCAAAGCCGCGCTGCCGGATATTTCGGGCGAGCTGGCGAAGTATGTGCGCTACCTGAAACATATCGCCCAAAAAAGAAAGGGCGGGGACGGCGTGGCCGGCTGCATCGTCATGAACTGCAACCCCTTTACCCGCGGGCACATGCGCCTGATACAGGAAGCCCTGAAACAATGCGGTTTTCTGTATGTCTTTGTCGTGGACGAGAACAAATCTTTTTTCAGTTTCGACGAACGCCTCAAAATGGTGAAGGAAGCCTGCAAAAACGAGAAAAATATCAGTATACTGCCCACGGGGAAAATGATTTTGTCCGCCGACACGTTTTCCGAATATTTCACCAAGGAAGAAGCGCAGGATGTAAACATTGACGCCGCCCTTGACCTGGAAATATTCGCCGGGATTGTGGCGCCGATTCTGGGTCTTAAAAAACGCTTCGCCGGAAGCGAGCCGTTCTGCAACATCACGCGGCAATATAACGCCGAGATGAGAAGAATATTGCCCCAATACGGCGTGGAATTTGTGGAAATGCCGAGGGAAAAATCCGGCGATCGGGAAATAAGCGCATCGGAGGCTCGTCAATGCCTGCTGGAAAAGAATCTTGAAAGACTCAGGGAGCTTGTTCCACAGTCCACCTACGAAATTCTGGCGGCCAATGGTCACGTCTGAGCCGGGGGCCGGCCGCGCGCCGCGTTTTATCCGGGCAGCAGGGCGGCCGTTCTCCTGCGCCATGTGTCGTGAAATTCGGCAAAACAGCCGCGTCTGTGCCGCCCGCGCCGGCTCAGACATTCCATATCTTCGTACATCAGGCCGATTTGCTCCGGGCAGGCAGGATTCCCGCGCAAATGCCGGGCGTCATACCTTGTGTGCCGCAGATTTTGATGCAGAAAACCGTTCAGCACCAGATTCAGCTCGTCAGCGATGACCGGCAGGGAGAAAAATCGGGCGATCCGGCGCAGCGCCGCCTCGGCATCATCCATAAAATCGTCGTAATTGACGAGCAGGTGCGTGTCTTCGCCCGCATAGCGGAAACATTCCAGCATATGGACGGCCCACAGCAGGTAGCCGCGTTCAGGGGGCAGGCGATCTCTCTTGTACAGGGATTCGGCGACGCTGGCCGGATTGCGAAAAACAATAACGCAATGCGGACGCAAGGGCGCCAATATCTTGTTCCAGAAGGGCAGCAACTTGGTCATTCTGGGTTCTTTCAGGGCGTAAAATCTGTTGGCTTTGATTTTGTCCGCAAGCAGCTGGCTCGCTTTTATGTGGAAGCCCTGCCGCTCCAGAATTTGCACATCACGCTCGGTCACCGCTTCAAGACTGTCCCAGCGCATGCCCAGGGCCTCCAGCATCGCGTCGTCAAGGCGCAACACGTCAATGTCTTCCCAATGCCCGAGCGGGTTTGAGGACAGCCCGCCCACAAGATCGTCGCCGTGGCTCGCGCCGAAAATGCGCAGAGACCGCGAAACGGCGCTTGTGCCGCCGCGGTGCATGCCGAGGATGAGTATGCATTTGGGATCAGGCATTGACGGCCCTTTGGTCAAAAAACATTTGTGCCTTGTATACAGGCTTCATTTCGGAAAGTCCACAATCTCGCCGCCTGCGTCTTGCCAAACGCGAGCCCGCGTTTTAAATAGTCCCCATGAAAAACGACGCGCCGCGCGGCATACGCATTGAAAGAGCGAGACAACACAATCTCAAGGACATCAGCCTGACCATACCCCGCGACGAGCTGGTGGTGATCTGCGGGCCATCCGGTTCCGGAAAATCCACTCTGGCCTTCGATATCGTCTACGCCGAGGGACAGCGGCGTTATGTGGAATCTCTTTCGGCCTACGCCCGGCAGTTCCTGCCCAAGATGAACAAACCGGATGTGGACAAAATCGAGGGGCTTTCGCCGGCCATTTCCCTGGAACAGCAGAGCGTGTCGCGCAACCCCCGCTCGACTGTCGGCACGGTCACGGAACTGCATGATTTTCTGCGCGTGTTTTTCGCGCGGCTCGGACGCATGTACTGTCCCCGCTGCGGTCTTCCCATTGAAGCCCGCTCCTCCGATGAAATCATCTCCGATATTCTTGCCTTGCCCGAGGGCGCAAAGTTCATGATCATCGCGCCGCTGGTGGACAGGCAGAAGGGAACTCAGGCCGACAGATTCAAAAAGCTGCGGGCCGAAGGCTTTGCACGGGTGCGTGTGGACGGGGTTTTTTATGCTCTGGATGAAGCGCCCGCTCTGGACAAAAACAAAAAACACAGTATTGATCTGGTGATTGACCGTCTGGTGGCGAAGGGGGACGGCGCCAGCATCCGCACCCGCCTTGCCGACTCCGTGGAGTTGGCTTTGCGCTACGGCGACGGGCGGCTTGTTCTGCACCTGCCGGACGAGAAGCGCGACATTGTCCACTCCACCACCTCGGTCTGTCCGAGCTGCCGCATATCTCTGCCCGCCCCCAGCCCGCAGCTGTTTTCCTTCAACGGCCCGCAGGGGGCTTGTCCTCGCTGTGTGGGACTGGGTTCCATAGACTATTTCGAGCCACGCCTCATTGCGCCCAACAAGGGGCTTTCCCTCAAGGAGGGCGCGCTTCTGCCCTGGGGGAGCAGAAGTTTGGCCCGCTACGAAAGCGCCCTCGCGGCCTTGGGCAAACGCTTTGATTTCAGCCTGACCACTCCTCTGGCCGACTTTTCCGAAGATGCGTTGGCCGTCCTTTTTTACGGCGAAGACGAGGCGGGCAGACCCGCCCGTTCATCCCTCGGGCTGCGCCGCAACTGGATGGGCGGCAACGTGGCCCTGGGCGCGACAGGCGATTACCAGAGCGAACATTTCGCCCATCTGCGGGCGGCGGCGCGCATTGATCACGCCCACATCGTTCGGCGTTGGCCCGGCGTCATCCCCCTGCTGGAGTCGGGCATGCAGTACGGCGAAGCCTGGCGGGAAGAGCTTGCCCGTTTCCGTCAGTCCACCAACTGCCCGGATTGCGGGGGAGCGCGCCTCAAGCCTGAGGCCTTGGCCGTGCGCGTGGACGACCTGAACATCGCCGCTTTTTGCGACCTTTCCGTGGAGCGGGCCCTGGCCTGGCTCAAGGAGCGGACCTTCGGCGGCATGCAGGTACGCATCGCCGAACCGTTGCTCAAGGAAATCACGCGTCGCCTCTCCTTTATGCTCAACGTGGGTCTGGAATATCTTTCCCTGGGGCGGGCCATGATCACTCTTTCCGGCGGCGAGGCCCAGCGTATACGGCTGGCCTCCCAGCTCGGCTCGGGACTGGTGGGCGTGACCTATGTGCTGGACGAGCCTTCCATCGGGCTGCATCCGCGCGACAGCGAACGTCTGCTGGGCACGTTGCGCTCCTTGAAGGAGCGCGGCAACACCGTGCTTGTGGTGGAGCACGATGAGGCCACCATCCGCGCCGCTGACGCGGTGATTGAGCTTGGCCCCGGCTCCGGCGTTCAGGGCGGGGAAATCATGTTCCAGGGCTCCGTGGAAGAGCTTGTGGGCGGAGCCGACACCTTGACGGCCCGCTATCTGCGCGGGGACATGCGCATATCCCTGCCCGAGGCGCGGCGCGAGGCCAGAGGGGCTATCGTGCTGCGCAACGTGACCACCCACAACCTGCGCGGCATTGACTGCCGTTTCCCCCTGGGCGTGTTGACCTGCGTGACCGGCGTTTCCGGCTCGGGCAAAAGTTCTCTGGTGGTGGATACCCTCTACAAGCATTTGGCCATCACTCTTGGTTTGCGCGTGGACCAACCGGGCGCCATCGGCGGTCTGGAATACGATGGGGCCGCTCCGGTGGAACGCCTGGTGATCATTGACCAGACTCCCATTGGCCGCACTCCGCGTTCCAACCCGGCCACCTACACCAAGATTTTTGACGAGATACGCCGCATTTTTGCCCTGACGGCGGACGCCAGACGCCGCGGGTACACGGCGGGGCGCTTCAGCTTCAACGTGCGCGGCGGCCGTTGCGAAACCTGCTGCGGTGACGGGCAGTTGCGCGTGGAAATGCACTTTCTGCCGGATGTCTATGTCACCTGCGATGTGTGCAAGGGCCGGCGCTACAACCACGAGACGCTGGAAGTGCGCTACAAGGGCCTCAATATCGCGGAAGTGCTGGATTTGACCGTACATCAGGCTCTTGATCTGTTCGAGGCCTATCCGTCCCTGCAGCGCCGCCTGGCCGTGCTGGAAGAAGTGGGCCTGGAATACGTGCGTCTGGGGCAGTCGGCCACCACTCTTTCCGGCGGCGAAGCCCAGCGCATCAAGATTTCGCGCGAGCTGGGCAAAAAATCCCTGCCCGGAACAATGTACGTGCTGGACGAGCCGACCACCGGTCTGCACATGCACGAAGTCGGCAAGCTTATCAAGGTGCTGCACGCCCTGGTGGACAGGGGCGCGAGCGTGGTGGTCATAGAGCACAACGCCGACATGATCCTGGCTGCGGATCATGTGCTGGATATGGGCCCCGGCGGCGGGGAAAACGGCGGGCTGATCATCTCCTCCGGCACGCCGGAAGACCTGATTGCCGACCCGAATTCCGTGACAGGCCGTTTTCTGGTGCGGGGGCATCAGGACAGGCGCAGGAGAACTGGACGCAACGTCTAGACTTTCTTTAAAAAGGCTTGCCCTTCGGGTGAAGACATGACATAGTTTCCGGGCATGATTCCCTCGGACCTCAAATACCTTGTCGTCGGCGCGGGCCTGTGGGGCGGCGTGCTGGCCGAGCGCATCGCTTCCGAACTGGGCGTGCGCGTGCTGGTGATTGAAAAACGCGATCACATCGGCGGCAACTGTCACAGCGCCGTTGATCCGGCCACGGGCATTGAATGCCATGTATACGGCACGCACATTTTTCACACCTCCATCCCGCGCGTATGGGACTATATCCGCAAATTCACCGAATTTACCTCTTATCGGCACAAGGTGCTCACCGAGCACAAGGGCCGAGTCTATCCCATGCCCATCGGGCTGGCGACCATCAACATGTTTTACGGGCTCAACCTGCGCCCCGGGGAAGTGGCGGATTTTATCCGCCGCGAGGCCGCGAAGGGAGCGGATGCCGACAAGCCCCCGGCCAATCTGGAAGAAAAGGCCGTATCCCTCATCGGGCGGCCTCTTTATGAGGCTTTCATCAAGGGCTACACCTGGAAGCAGTGGGAAAAAGACCCCAGGGAACTGCCCGCCGGGATAATCACCCGCCTGCCCGTGCGCTGCAATTACAACTGCGATTATTTCGACGACCCGTGGCAAGGCATGCCTCTGCGGGGGTATGCGGCCCTTTTCACTGCCCTTTTCGGGCATCCGCTCATTGAAGTGCGTACCGGCGTTTCCTGGGTGGATGTCGCCGGACGCGTTCCCCCTTCCTGCACGGTGCTCTATTCGGGCCCTCTGGACGAGCTGTTTGGCTATTCCCTCGGCGGGCTGGAATGGCGCGGCCTGCGTTTCGAGCGGGAGACATTGCCCTGCCCGGACGCTCAGGGCACGTCCGTGCTCAATCAGGCCGATGTGGAAATACCTTGGACCCGTAGCCACGAGTTCAAGCATCTGCATCCGGAACGCGGCCCCCAGGGCGACAGCACCGTCGTCGCGCGGGAATATTCCCGGACATGCACTCCGGGCGACGAGCCGTATTATCCTGTCAACACGCCCCAGAATCAGGCTCTTTTGGACAAATACAGGGCGCGCCTGGCGGCTGAAGCGCCGAATATAACGGCCGGCGGCCGTCTTGGCGGCTACCGCTATCTGGACATGGATAAAACCATTGACGACGCGCTCGGCGTTTTTGAAAGGCTGCGCGCGGCTCACGGGGAACGCGGCGTATGACTCCGAGCGTGATGGAGCTTTTGAGACGGGATCTGAACGGGGAGATGAGCATTCTGTCCCTGGAGGACAAATGCGCCTTTGTGCGGCGGCAGATACGTCTCATGGTTCTGAGCGGAAACATGGCGGTGATTTTCGCCAACGCCCTGAGTTCAGCCCCCGGCTTCGGCGGCGCGCCGCAGGCCCAGCTGCTCTTTCTCCACTGCCTGAGCAGGGCCTCTCATGCCTCGCCGTTGCGGGCCGACGTTATGGAAATGCTGGAGGACATAAGTCCCGATGCGCGGCGACGAGCTTGGCTGGACGCCGTCAGGGAAACCCCCCTGTCGAGCATGCTGTCGGACAAGGTTTTTTACAGCGCCAGGCGTCCCGCGAGCTTGTATGACGAATTGCTGGATCTGCTGGCCCGCGAGCCGTCGCACATCGGCGCTGCCTCGGCCTTGCTGCATATGGATTTTCTCCATTTCCGCGAGCCTGAAGCCTGGCTGGACAAATTCCGCTGTCCGGCGGAACTGGCCGTCCCCTGGCGCAGCGCGCTTTTTCTGCACTACGCCTCGCGCGGCCGCTGGGCCGAAGCTTTGCCCCTGTGGGAGCAAACGCCCGAAGAAGACCGTAACCCTTACGCCTGTGTCTATGCGGCGGACAACTATATTCTGGCCGGGGACGGCGAATCCGGCATCAAGGCCTACATGCGCGCTCTGCGTCTGGACGGCGGCCTGTACCCCGTTACCTTGCGGCTGGATGCCCTGCTTTCCCCCACAGCCTTGCGGACGGAACTGCTTGCGGAACGCAAGACAGCAATCTGCCTGTATTCCTGGAACAAGGGGCCCGTGTTGGAGCAGACGCTGCGCGCCCTGGCCGACACAGACACCGGCGCGGCCCCCATTTTCGTCCTGCTCAACGGCTGCACGGACGACAGCGCCGCCCGCGTCAAGAGCCTGCGGGAGCTTTTTCCCGGCCGGACATACAGAACCATTTCCCTGCCCGTGAATATCGGCGCGCCGGCGGCCCGCAACTGGCTCATCCACCTGCCCGAGGTACAGACATGCGATCATGTGGCCTTTATGGACGACGATGTGGTCATGCCCAGGGATTGGCTTGTCCGCTACCTCACCGAGATGGAAAAAGACCGGCGCAACGCCGTGGTAGGCTGTAAGGTGGTCTTTCCGTCGGAATACGATGAAGCGCCGGTGCTGCAAAGTCTGTATTATTCCGTGCGCACGGCCAGGGCCGGTCTTTTGCGGTTGGGCGTGGGCACACCGGAGTCCGACGCCCGCGACACGGGGCTGTATGCATTCACCCGACCCTGCCTGCACGTGATGGGGTGCCTGCATTTGCTGCGCCTGAGCGCCCTGCGGGAAGTCGGAGATTTTGACATAGGCTTTTCCCCCTCCCAGTTGGACGATGTGGACCACGATCTGCGCACCGCTCTGGCCGGATACAAAATCATCTATTGCGGCCAGGTGACCTGCCTACACCATCAGAAATCCGGAGCAGCCCTGCAGCGGGACGTTATTGCCGCCCAGAAAACCACAGGTCCCGTGGTCGGACACGACATCAAACTGATGTACAAGCACCAGTCCAACCTGCGCCGTTTGGCTGACCTGGCCGAACTGGTGTGATGTCAGAGGAAATGCTCCTCGGTTTTCACCTGCGTGTATGCCGTGCATGCTGTCTATGAGGAAAAACTGCTGTCCAATCTCTTCATCCTGTTTTTGCCTCGCGCGATGAGCAAGAGGTTGCCGGGTATGCGGAAACCATGGAGCAGATTTTCCAGTCCTGGGAATACATTCCGTTGACGGAAAACCACGTCCGCCAACTCCACCGTGATTTGCTCCGCCATAACGACAAAGACGAGCGCCATCGGGGCAATTACAAAACCTCCCTGAACAATGTGGTGGCTTTTGACGAGCATGGACAGCAAATAGGCATTGTCTTTGAAACCGCCACGCATTTTGACACGCCACGCCTTACGCGCGAGCTGATCGAATGGACGAATGCCGCGCTGGAGACCAAAAGCCTGCATCCTTTGCTGGTTGTTGGCATTTTTACCGTGGCCTTTCTTGCCATCCTCCCATTTCAGGACGGCAACGGACGCTTGTCCCGCATCCTGACCACCTTGCTGCTGTTGCGCTGTGGCTACACTTACACGCCGTATAGCTCGCTTGAAAGCGTCATTGAAAACAGCAAAGAGAGCTATTACCTCGCATTGCGCCAGACGCAAACCACCATTCACACGGACGCTCCCAACTGGCAGCCTTGGCTGTCGTTTTTCCTTCGCGCCCTGCATCAGCATATGAAGCGCCTGGAAAAGAAAGTGGAGCAGGAGCATATCATGCTGGCCGCTCTGCCGGAACTTTCCCTGCAGATTTTGGAATACGCCCGCAATCACGGACGGGTGACGATCAAAGATATGCTTACCTTGACCGGCGCCAGCCGTAACACATTGAAAGATCACTTCCGCAAGCTGGTGGAAAACAGGCAACTGGCCATGCAGGGCAAGGGCCGGGGCGTGTGGTATCGAATTGGGTGAAATCGTTTGACCAATTTTTTCGTGTTGTTCTCATTCTAATATTGTACCGGGGAAGGGTATTTCATAATCTTACCTAACCCTCTCAAAATTTTTTATGAAAACGCTTGCATAAAAAATATGCCTAAGCTAGTGTCACTCCGCAGGCAGGCAGCCGGGGTGCTTCACTTAAGAAAAAAGGTAACTCAATGAATGTAGGGATAGTCGGACTTGGGATCATGGGTTTTAACGCGGCAAAAAAACTGCTGGGCAGCGGTTTCACCGTATACGGATTTGACCTTTTTTCCAAAGCAGCGGAACGCGCGGCCGCAGAAGGAGTCTTCATTGCTTGCGGGTCGGATGATTTGGCCGGGTTGGCGGACTGCGTTCTTATATTCGTGCCCGGGCCCAGAGAAACGGAAGCGGTCATTGCTGGCGACAGAGGTCTCGCCAAGGGTGGGAAAAGGGGACAAGTCATTGTCAACATGAGTACCGTGGATCCGGACGTAAATATTCGTATGGGAGCAGTGCTGGCCGGATATGGTATGGGGCTTGTGGATGCGCCGGTTCTGGGGCGTCCTTCGGGCGTCGGCGGTTGGGCCTTTCCTGTGGGCGGCGAAAAAGCGCATATCGCGACTGTGACGCCGGTGCTGGTTGCCTTGGGCGGGTCCCAGGAGAAAATTTTTCACATTGGCCCCTTGGGTGACGGCAACAAGCTGAAGCTTCTAAACAATATGCTCTTTGGCGCCATCAATGCCTGCGTGGCCGAAATCATGGCATTGGCCTTTCATATGGGCATCCCGCAAAAAGCCTTGCTGGATGTGGCTGCGGCCGCCAATGCCGGCACACTGAGCGGCCTGTATAAAGAAATTGGCAGGCGCATCACTGAAAAACAGTACGACGACCCCACGTTCACAGTAGATATGCTGATTAAAGACAACCACTTGTGCCTTGAAATGGCCAGAAAGCTCAACCTGCCCATGACGGTGGGCAATGCAGTGGATTCTCTGAACCGCTTGGCCTCACTGTACGGTCTGGGCGCTCAAGACAATGCCGCCATGTGGAAAATGGTTTCCGCAGCATGGGGCAAAAAACCCGAGTAAAAACAGATACAGGAGAATATCATGCTCTGTTCCAATGGTGGCGATGCCGTTGCAAAAGTTCTGATTGATCTCGGTGTGGAAGTTGTCTTCACCCTGCCCGGCGGGCACCTCAATCATATTCATCAGACACTGGAAAAAAGCCAGGTTCAGATGGTCGATACCCGGCATGAGCAAGCCGCCACATTCATGGCCGACGCCTACGCCAGAATGACAGGCAAGCCCGGCATAGCTATGCTGACGGCCGGTCCGGGTTTTACCAACTGCATATCACCATTACAACAGGCTGCCACGAACTGCACGCCTCTTTTGATTATTGCGGGCGCTTCCGGAACGGATTACCGCGACAAGCTTGATCTGCAGGACGCTCCCCAGGTCGCCATCGCCAAACCCATTGTCAAAGCCGCTTTCGTGTGTACGGAAACTGAACGAGTGGCGGAATACGTGGAAATGGCCTACCGAACAACCATAACCGGCCGTCCTGGCCCAGTGTTTCTGGAGTTGCCCTGCAACGTGCTGGGCAAAGTCATGCCCGAAGGCAAATGCGTCTATTACAAAACCGAAGTCCATTCTCGTCCCGTGGATCTGGAGGGTGTAGAACGCGCCTTGGAATTGCTGCGCGAAGCGCGCAAACCCATTGTGGTTGTTGGCAGCGGCGGTGGTTATTCCAAGGCCGGCGACGCGTTGCTGCGCTTTGTTGAAAAAAGCGGGATCCCGGTCTTTACCGTCAATATGGGGCGCGGGCTTGTTTCCGACCTGCATCCGTTGTGTTTCGGTCTGGCCGGACCCCATCGTCCCTTGACGGCGAAAAAAGCCTTTGCGGAAGCCGATGTGGTTTTGATTCTGGGCCACCGCATCTCTCTCAATCACTTTTTCGGAGGCGCATATAATCGCAAGGGAACGCTCATTCAGGTGGACATAGAGGGCGAAGAACTCGGCCGCAACCGCAGTATTGCCCTGCCCATTGTCAGCGATGTGCGCGCATTCCTCAATGCCGCATCCGACCGGTTGGATGCTTTGGGCTTGTCAGGTTTTCTGGGCCAGCGCTATACGGGCTGGGTGGGAGAACTGCGAGTTGAAAAGCAGCGCTGCCTGCACGAGATGCTGCCGTGCATGACCAGTGATGCCATGCCCATTCATCCGCAACGCCTGGTGTATGAAGTGGATCGCTTCCTGGACCGCGAGGATGACGTGGTACTGGCCGACGGCGGTGACACATTGACTTGGGCGCATATTGGCCGCACCGTGCGCAAACCGTATCGTATCCTTGACCACGGCCAGTTCTGGTGTATTGGCGGCGGGTTGCCGGATACCATCGCGGCACGGCTGGTATACCCGGACAGTCGCGTGGCTCTGGTCACGGGCGACGGAGCCTTGGGCTTCAACTTCATGGAGGTGGACACCGCCATTCGCAAAGGATTGACCTTTGTTATTGTGGTTTCCAACGACCAAAGCTGGGGCATGATCCGTCACAGCCAAAAACTGCGTTTGGGCTACACGCTTGCGGTGACCACGCTTGGCCTTACGCCGTACCACAAGCTTGTGGAAGCAGTCGGCGGCAAAGGCTTTTTTGTGGAACGCCCGGCCGACATTCGTCCGGCCCTTGAAGCCGCCTTTGCAGCTAAGACTGTAGCCTGCGTCAATGTGGTGACCGACCCGGAAATTATCAGCCCGGCTAGCATAGCCCTTGGGCAGCTTGGTGCCTATAATGCTAATTCTGAATAAATTTGCTGTCTATCCGGCAAAGAGGACGACGATTTCAGAGCATAGGGTGAATGTCCGAGATTTTATGAAAGCGCTTGCATAAAAATATGTTGCTGCATGTCTTTCCATGCAGTTTTTGAGTCAATTGTTTTACAGCAAATCCGAAGGAGGTTTTCAGCCAATGATTCATGCACTTAACAATGTTCCCAAAATAGTTTATGGCTTCGGGGCCGTTGCCCAAGCAGGCTCTGAAATTGTCCGTCTCGGAGGCTCACGTGTCTTCATCGTGACAGACCCGGGCATTGCGGCCCTGGGGCTTCTTGAACCGCTGAAATCTTCTTTAGTTGAGGCGGGTCTGGCCTTTGAGGTTTTTGACAAAGCCGAACTGGAGCCTTCCACATCTTCCATTCATGTCTGCGCCGATGCGGCCAAAGCATTTAAAGCCGACTGCGTTGTCGGCATCGGCGGAGGCAGTTCGCTTGATACAGCCAAAGCCGCTCTGGTGATGCTGTCTAACGAAGGCAGTATTGAAGATTACTTTGGCATGCAGATGGTCAAGAATCCGTGTCTTCCGGCCCTGTACGTACCGACTGCCGCAGGCACGGGCAGTGAAGTGACTTCCATTTCCGTGCTGGGTGATCCGAAAAGCGGCGCAAAGTTCGGCGTTGTCAGCGACTACATGTACGCCAGCGTTGTTTTGCTTGACCCTGACCTAACTATCGGACTTCCTCCTCATATTACAGCCATGACCGGACTGGACGCATTTGTCCACGCCATGGAATCCTTTGTGGGCCTTGCGTCCACGCCCTTTACCGATGCGTATAATATCCAGGCCATGAAGCTTATCGCGGCTAATCTGCGTAAGGCTTACGCCAACGGCGACAACAAGGAAGCGCGCGCCGCCATGCTTTACGCCGCGACACTCGCGGGCATGGGCTTCTCCCAGACTCAGAATGGCATTATCCACGCGGTGGGAACCAATCTGCCGGTTTCCTGCAAAGTGCCACACGGTTTGGCCATGGCGGCCCTTGCACCCATGGGTATGAGCTTCAACTGTATAGCGGCACCCGAAAAATACGCTCAGATTGCTGAAATCCTTGGTGTTGAAGCTGGTGGCACTGCCCTTGATGCCGCCCGTAAAGGTATTGATGCCATGTATGCGTTACTGAGCGACGTAGGCATTGTTCCCGGCCTGAAAGCATACAATGTGCCTCGTGAGGCGCTTGAGGGCACGGCGGAACGCGCGGCCAAAGCCAAGCGTCTTATGGGTAATAATCCGCGCAAGGCCACGGCTAAACAGATTTTAGTCTTACTGGAAGCGCATTACTGAGGAAATCCCATGCCGTGGGTGTGTTCATGTTCCATTTTTCTGCCATACTGGGGACATATCGGCGCTGGAAAGACTCATGAGCTGTTCTACCATTAAAGACATCGCTATACTTGCAGGCGTTTCCCAAAGCACTGTCTCGCGCGCGTTCAATATGCCCGGGATGCTTAGACAGGAAACCGTGCTGAAAGTACATGAAGCGGCAAGGCGATGCAACTACGTATACAACGCCAACGCGGCTTCCCTTTCCAACCGCAGAACAGACACGCTGGGCGTGATCATTCCATCCTCGGCATACTCCGCGTTTGCCATCAATCTTATGGGTATACAGAAAGTCTGCTTCGAACATAATTATTCCTGTCGTCTTGCGGCTTCCCAGTTCCAGCCGGAAAAGGAACTGCAGGCCATGCGCAAATATCATGAACTGCGCGTTTCCGGTCTGATTATGGCAGGTATTGATACGTCAAACATTCCTTATCTTAGAACCATGACGGCGGACGGCATTCCATCCATCGTACTGTGGGAATCGCCGGGAGAAGATTTCAACTATATAGCAGTCAATAATTTTAAGGCCGCCTATGAAGGTGTTGATTATCTTATATCTCTCGGGCACAAGCGTATTGCCTTTCTCAGCGGCCCATACGCCTGTGCCAGACGCAATCTCGACAGATTTACGGGCTACAAGGCTGCGCTTGCGGATAGAGGACTTCCTTTCCGCAAAGATTTGGTACGTTCACAATTTCCCACATTTCTGGACGGCAAAACCTCCATGCGCGTTTGCCTCGCGTTGCCGGAACCCCCGACTGCCGTTCTGTGCGCCAATGATTATCTTGCTATCGGCGCCATCCGGGCCATCCATGAAATGAATCTGTCCGTACCCGATGACGTGTCAGTCTGCGGATTCGATAATGTGGACATTTCCGCATACTTCAATCCGCCTATCACGACCATGAAAACTCTTGGAGAAAAAATGGGTCGTATGGCCGCAAAAGCAATCATCACCGCCATAGCCAATGACGAACAACTTCATGCTCAATACATTCTTGATGCAGAACTGATAGTCAGAAAATCGTGCGCGGCATGCAAATGAGCAAGCTTGGTCAACCGCCTGAACTTCTTGAACAAGGATTTATCAGTATCCCCACGCTGGGTAAAGCCTATGTGGAGTCTCCTCTGCCGTCCGTCAGTGATGGCACGACCATCCGTTTGCTGATCGACAGTGAGCTGGGTGAGGAATTTTCAAAAGCCCGCGAATATACCTTTGAACAAGCCGGCCCTCGGAGAAGTCTCTATTTCGAGCCCGCCAAGACCAAGGCCGCTATCGTCACCTGCGGAGGTATATGTCCCGGTATTAACGATGTGATATGTTCCCTTGTGCATACTCTGCACAGAGAATACAGAATTTCTTCCGTTCTGGGGATACGCTATGGCTTGTCTGGGTTGATTCCATCATACAAACTTGGATTTATAGAATTGACCCCTGAGACTGTAGCCAATATCCACGAAAGCGGTGGTACGTTTCTTGGCACCTCTCGAGGGCCGCAGTCTGTGGACGAAGTGGTTGATACGCTGGAACGGTTGAATGTTAATGTATTGTTTGTCATTGGTGGCGACGGTTCCATGAAAGCAGCCTCTGAAATAAATCTGGCTCTCTTCAGGAGGGGGAAAAGTATATCTATTATTGGTATACCCAAAACCATTGATAACGATATCTTTTTTGTACCGCGCTCGTTTGGATTTGAAACAGCGGTGGAGAAGAGCGTTGAAGCGCTCCGTTGCGCCAAAGTTGAAGCTATGAGCATTCGTGGAGGTATCGGCATCGTAAAAATGATGGGGCGTGAATCAGGTTTCATTGCTGCTCATGCCACTCTAGCCTACAGAGATGTGGATTTTGTGTTAGTGCCGGAGTCTCCTTTCGAACTGCACGGACAGGGGGGCGTACTTGATGAGCTGGAGAGAAAAATTGTCGCCAAAGGATATGCGCTCATAGCTGTGGCCGAAGGAGCAGGACAAGAGCTTATTGGCGTTCCTCAAGGAAGCGATGCTTCCGGGAACAAACGCTTCGGGGATATAGCGGCATACCTGATGCGGGAAATTGAAGCTGACTTCGGGCCGCGCGGCATTCCCTACTACTTCAAGTATATTGATCCGAGTTACATGGTGCGGTCCGTTCCCGCCGGGATTAACGACCGCATCTATGCTGCCGCTTTGGGGCAACATGCCGCGCATGCCGCCATGAGCGGGCGAACGGGAATGGTTGTGGCGCAGATTATGGATAAGTTTGTACATCTGCCGTTTGCGCTGATTACAAAAAAAAGACGGAAAATCAATCTGCAATCGTCCCTTTGGAGAACGGTTCTGGCGTGCACCGGGCAGGGGACACTCATAACCTGGAATCCCCGCTCTCCGATTCCGGACGGATTGCACATGAAACAACAAGGGAATGCTTTATGAAAGATTCGTATGAAGAATTGACCGATCTTGCCCTTGAGGCAAGGCGCGAAGTTGTACGTATGATAGGCGGTCTTGGAGTCGGACATGTCGGCGGTTGCCTTTCCATAGTTGAAGCTATGATTTACCTGTATTACAGGGAGATGAACATTAAACCGGAGCAACCGGACTGGCCCGACCGCGATCGCTTTATCATGTCCAAGGGCCATGCAGGCCCAATACTCTACACAATGCTCGGTTTGCGTGGCTATTTCAGCAAGGATCTGTTTGCGACATTAAACAGGCCGGGGACACATTTACCCAGTCACTGTGACATGCGCCTTACCATCGGCGTCGACATGACAGCCGGTTCCCTTGGCCAGGGCCTTTCTTGCGCTATAGGGATGGCGCTTGCCGCCCGTATGGACAAAAAAGATTATCGCGTATTTTGTGTTGTCGGCGACGGCGAACAGCAGGAAGGGCAAGTATGGGAGGCTGCCATGTATGCTGCAAGCCAAAAGCTTGACAACTTGGTATTGCTTATTGACGACAACGGCATGCAGATCGATGGAGTGACTGATGACATCAACTCCGTACGGCCTTTGGAAAAACGCTGGGGCGCTTTCGGTTGGGCTACCATAGCCATCAACGGTCACAATTTCCGGGAGATTGAAAGAGCTTTCGATTTTGCCGGAAAAACAACAGGCAAGCCTACAGCCATAGTAATGAATACGATTAAAGGCAAAGGTATTTCCATCGCGGAAAACAAATGTAGTTCCCACAACATGCCGCTCACCGCGGAACAAACCGCAGAAGCGCTCCGCGAACTGCAATAATCAACGGAGTGCCCCATGAAAGAACAACAAGAAATGCGTGCCGTCTATTGCGCAACCATGATGGAAATGGCGGAAAAAGACAACCGCATAGTCTCGGTGCAGGCTGACCTTATGGGAGGGCACGGCATGAAGCCCTTTGCGGAAAGATTTCCTGAACGATCTTTCAATGTGGGAGTTGCCGAAGCAAACATGGCATGTATTGCAGCCGGACTCGCCACTACAGGCAAAATACCCTTCATCCATTCCTTCGCCACATTTTCGACGCGCCGTTGTTTCGACCAAATTGCTGTTTCAATCTGCTATGCCAAGCTGAAAGTATGCATCATCGGATCAGACCCCGGTGTGGGGGCGGAATTGAACGGCGGCACGCACATGGCGCTGGAAGATGTAGCTATCATGCGTGTTTTGCCGGGGATGACGATTTTCGAGCCGGTTGACAGTGTGCAACTTAAAGCCGCGCTTCCCGTTCTGGTGGCGCAGGAAGGACCGGTGTATATCCGCTTGTACCGTAAGGCGGCGGAATCCGTGTTTCAGAGAGGTTATCAATTTAGGCCCGGCAAGGCAGATATCCTTAAGGACGGGGAAGATGTCGCCATCATCGCCAGCGGATTGTGCGTGCATGAGGCACTCATGGCCGCGGAAAAACTGGAAAGAGACGGCATCAAGGCCAGTGTATTGAACATTCACACTGTAAAGCCCATTGATACTGATGCGATCATCCGGGCCGCCCGAGAAACCGGAACAATTGTCACTGTTGAAAATCATAGCATCATCGGCGGATTGGGCAGCGCCGTAGCCGAAACGCTTGCCGAAGGATGCCCCGTCCCCTTGATGCGCGTGGGCGTGCGCGACCGTTTTGGCGAGGTGGGCAAACAGGACTATCTCATGCGGGCCTTCGGCATCACTGCGGCAGATATTGAAGCCGCAGCCCGTAAGGCTTTAAGAGACAAATGTTGACTCCCCGGCAAAATTTTCAAAGGAGGAGGTTGCGATGCGTATTCTTGTAACAGGCGGTGGCGGTTTTATTGGGAGTAATTTGGTCAAAGCTCTTCTCAGGCAGGGAGACGAAGTAGTCGTGATTGACCTTGCCCCGAAGCCGCAAATTTTCAATAATGACACATTAATATATGTACGTGGCGACTGTGGTTCGGAAATTGATATTTACAGAGTAATGGCGGAACACAAAATTGAAGGCATCTTGCACTTGGGGGCCATGATGGCAGGCCCGTGCGAAGCAAATCCTCCCGCAGCCTTTAGAGCCAACTTTCGCTCGACACAAACCCTGCTTGACGCCTCAGTTGCCTTTGGGGTCAAGCGTTTTTTCTTCATGAGTTCCATTTCCGTTTATGATCCTGTGCAGTCCGAACCGGTGCCCCATAATGGCCTAAAAAATCCCCCTAACATTTATGGCCAAACCAAACTTGCCGGGGAACATCTGCTCCGCTGGTATACGCAAAATCACGGCATTGATTCGCGTGGGATCCGGCCAACTTGGGTATGGGGCCCCAATCGCCAGCATGGACTGACCACTCTGTACACAACGGCCATGATCAACCGCATTGCAGAGGGTGGGAACGTGTTTATCGATAATCCGAACGAATGCGGCGACTGGCTGTACATTCACGATTGTGTCAAGGCTGTCATGCTTGCCTGGAACGCGAAAGAACCCGGAGAGCGCATCTACACCATCTGCGGCAGCGTCCACAGCATTCGAGAGGTTGCCGAAATTGCTATGAAATACTGCCCTGAAGCAACAGTCACTTTTTCGGCCAAAGCGGTAAAACCGTCCCCTTACGCGGTGTGTTTTGACGATTCGGCAGCCAAACGCGATCTTGGTTGGAAACCTGATTACTCCATAGAAGACGCTGTAAAAGATCATCTTTCAACTGTATTGAACAAAAAATTGTAAATGAGTTTTAACAATCAACATGGTATCGCCACTACAGGAGGACAGTTCGTTCACGTAACTGAGCAAAAGCATACTACATTTCATCATGGCTGAATTAGTGGCTTTAGCTCTTATAACATATTGCGACTTTTTTACATTGGCATTGCCGCGTTTATTTGGTATATAATATGCTGTTACAAGAGATAGCGGAGAAAGTGCTATAGTAAACACACCTTCAACAAGGAGGATTAACAGAGGCATCAGAGGAAGCGCTATAGCGGATACATAATTTCTAACGACGAGGGCACAATCAACCAGGAGGATTAGCGAATGAGGCTGATGAAAACACTGCTTACGCTGATTTTTGTATGCGTGTTGGCGATTCCTGTCCAGGCTGCGGAGAAAAAAATCATCATTCGTTACGGGCACAGTTCCGGAGCGATGGTGAAGGAACCGCATCATGCGGCCGCGCTTGATTTTAAGGCGTATGTGGAAAAAACCACCAACAACGCTGTGGAAGTTCAGATATACCCGGCCAACCAGCTTGGTGGTGAAGAACGCAATTTTCAGGATATACAGAGCAAAGTTATTCAGGCAGCAAGTCTTGCTGTAAATAACGCGACACTCTTCAGCCCTTCTCTCGGTTTTTTTGATTTGCCGTATATCTTCAATAATTTTGAAGAAGCCTACAAGGCCATGGACGAGAATTGGGATGAGATCAACAGGCGTATGGTAAAAGAAAGCGGTAATATGGCTGTGGGTTGGCTGGTTCAGGGTTTCCGTGTGCTCAGCAACAACAGGCGTCCGGTCAAGACTTTAGCCGACCTTAAAGGTCTCAAGATCCGTGTGCCTAACAACCCCATAATGATCGCTACCTTTAAAGCTTGGGACTGTGAACCAGCGCCCATGGCCTGGGATGAAACTTTCAACGCGCTTCAGCAAAAGGTTGTAGACGGTCAGGAAAATCCCTACGCCGTATTCGCTTCCAACAAATTTGAGGAAGTGCAGAAATACATTACGGAAATTCACTACAAGATGTGGATTGGTCCCATCGTGGTCAATGCCGAATGGCTTGAGAAATTGCCGCCCAACGTCAAAAAAGCTGTCCTTGAGGCTGGCAGGCACGCCACTAAAAACAACCGTGCCATGATTGCCGAAATGGACAAAGAACTCAAGGCGGCTATTGCCAAAGCCGGCGTGCAGATCATTGACAGACCCGCGGACGAAGCTGAATGGGCTGAAAGGGCTATGTCCATCTGGCCGCAGTTTTACAGTAAAATTGGAGACTTGACGCTTCTTGAGAACGTGATGAAAAGTCTTGGCCGCAAGAAACCGTAAAAGATCATCCCCGTACGGTGTCGCTCTGGCGACGCCGCACGGGGTTATCGCGGCTCGCTTTTATTGAAAAATCTTCAACGAGGCAGCCTATATGTCCACGTTGCTCAAAAATATATGGGATAACCTTGAAGAATACCTCTGCGCTTTTCTCCTTATGGTCATCGTTACCCTGCTCATGGCGCAAGTTGTTTTTCGTTATGGCAGCGGCAAGACTGTAGCCTGGATTGAGGAGGTGAGCCGATTCGCTTTTTTATACCTCGTCTACCTTGCCGCAAGCGGCGTGGCAGCAAAAAACCTGCATATCCGGGTAACGGCGCAATTAAAGCTTTTGCCTCGTTTTCTTCAGGTTTTCCTGCTTTTTGCCACAGACCTCATTTGGTTGATATTCTGTGTGATCACCGCCACAGTGGGATATGACTTCATCGTCGGCATGACGAACCGTCCCATGATTTCCGGTTCGCTTATGCTGGACATGAGGTATGTTTACTTCTCTGTGCCTTTTGCATTTACGTTGCAGGGCATCCGCCTTGTTGAACGCTGGTGGAAAATTCTGACCAAACGCGAAGTTCTGGTCATACCCAGCGAGGAGGTGTTCTGATGTCCCTTGAAGTTCTCATCTGGGTTGTCATGCTCGGCATGCTGTTGCTTGGCGCGCCGGTGTTCGTCGCGCTCGGTGTTTCCTCCATCACGGTTATAATTTTGAGCGACATTCCCCTCGCCATGTTGGCGACGGATCTGTTTAAAATAGCGGATATGTTCCCACTGCTGGCTGTTGTTGGTTTTGTTTTTGCGGGCGCGCTCATGGATAAAGGCGGAATGGCTGAACAGATCGTCGAGGTCGCTTCCTTGGCCGTTGGCCGTATTCAGGGAGGTCTTGGCATTGTGACTATTTTGGGCTGTATGTTTTTTGCCTCCATGATCGGTTCCGGCCCCGGCACTGTGGCTGCCATGGGCAGCCTTATGATTCCTTCAATGATAGCGCGAGGTTATTCGCCGGAATATGCGGCCGGAATATCCGCGACCGGCGGCACGCTTGGAATTCTGATCCCGCCAAGCAATCCTATGCTGGTTTACGGCATTATCGCCAATGTTTCCATTTCAGCTCTGTTTACGGCCGGCTTCATCCCCGGCATTATTGTTGGTACGGCATTAATGCTGACGGCCTATCTTCTTGCCCGCCGGGCGGGCTTCAAGGCCAGAATGGAAATGCCCGACGGCAGGACGGCGAGGCGTATAGTTCTCCACAATATGTGGTCGCTCCTGGCGCCGGTTATCATTTTGGGAGGTATATACGCCGGCATCTGCACCCCGGTGGAAGCTTCCATAGTCGCTGTCTGGTATTCGCTTTTTGTCGGTTTTGTCATCACCAGACGTCTGTCCTGTAAAACTGTCTACCAGGCTATCCGCATGGCTGTTATTTCCACCGGCACTATTATTGTTGTTGTAGGAGTTTCAAACGTATTCGGACGATTTCTTACCATGTATCAAATACCCCAGCAACTCGCCTCAAGCATGCTGGCCATCACGCAGAGTCCGTCGCTTATTCTGGCGATGATCATGTTGTTGCTTTTTTTTCTGGGCATGTTCATGGAAACCTTGGCTACCATCGTGGTACTTGCTCCCATTTTTATCCCCATTATCAAAAATGTGGGAATTGACCCGGTCTATTTTGGCATATTCTGGGTGCTGACCAACGAAGTCGCGCTCTTGACTCCGCCTTTGGGCGTAAATCTTTTTATAGCTATGAATCTCTCTGGGTTAAGTTTGGAACGGGTAGCAAAAGGTGCCATTCCGTATATAGTCGTTCTGTCGCTCTTGACCTTTTTTTCTATTTTCGTCCCGGAAATCGTTACTTTTTTGCCAAAATATTTAGGAATGAAATGGTAAGTCAGTACAGGGCAAAAGGCTTAAACCTTTTGCCCCGTCTGGCGAAAAGGAACGCGCGGTCAACCTGCTCCCGTCGCTGAACAACCAGGAACAAAAACAACCCGCCAACGTGCTCCCGTTTCAAAATGTTGGTCAAAAAGTTGGTCAACCATGAAAAAAGGCTTGCGGTTTTTTCCGTAAGCCTTTGATTTTCTTGGTGGAGCTGGACAGAATTGAACTGACGGCCTCTTGAATGCCATTCAAGCGCTCTCCCAACTGAGCTACAGCCCCGTGATGGTATGGCATACTGCTTGATTCTCCTGTTCTTGTCAAGATGCGTACGGCCTCTTTTTTAAAATTGATAGAGAAAAACCGGTGCGCCGTGGTTGGCTTCGTTGAGGTCAAAATTGACATCCAGGCCGAACAGCGCCTGCAAAATATCCTGGGGCCGGAAATGCCGTTTTTGGGGCTTGGCCAGGAATTTACGTTCCAGCGGCACGCCGGTCGTCTCCGCCAGCCAACGATGGGCGGCATCCTGCCCGCCCAGTTCGTCCACCAAGCCAAGCTCTTTGGCCTCGCGGCCGGTGAAAATCTTGCCGTCAGCGAGCCCGGCTGCTTTTTTTTCGTCCATGCGCCGTTCTTCGGCGACAATACGGACAAATTGGGCATGCATGTCCTTGAGCACGGATTCGAAATAGGCTCTCTGCTCATCGGACAGGGGGTGCAGATACGATCCGGCGTTTTTGTAGGGCGCTGTGACCAGCGTTTGCTGCCCTACGCCGATTTTGTTAAATAAACCCTGCAGTTGCGGTATGTCCATGCGCACGCCGATGGAGCCGGTCACGGTGGAAGGATTGGCGAAAACGCGTTCCCCGGCCATGCTGATTATAAGTCCGCCCGAGGCGGCCATGCCGCCCATGCTTACGGCGACGGGCAACTTTTTGCCGAGTTCCGCCAGAGCCTCATAAATTTCCTGGGCGGCGGCGGCCCCGCCGCCGGGCGAATCTACGCGCGCCAGTATGCCCTTGACGTGTTTCTGGCGGGCGATTTCCCGCAGCCAGTTCACGGTGTCGGCGGCGTCCATGACGGTCCCGCGTATGCTGACCAGAGCCAGACGGTCGGAAACGGCAAAGACTTCTTCTCCTTCATCGCGCGTCAGGGCAAAGCAGATGACGCCGAGAACAATCAGGAGCAGGCCCCAGAAAACGAAAGGACGGCGTTTGCGGAAGGGCCGCCGGAACGCCTGCCGCCAGACATCGGCGGGGACAGCGCTCAGCGGGCAGGAAAAACAGGGCGTTGCGGCGGGCGGCGTTTGCCCTGTCCCGGAAAGGTGGAATTCGTCCGTGGTCATTTTTGTTCCAGCATTGGTTCCGGCCACCGCTCGGCAGCCATTTCACGCAATTTGTATTTCTGTATCTTGCCGCTGCCCGTGAGGGGGTATTTGTCCACCAAGGCCACATATCTGGGTATCTTGAACCAGGATATCTTGCCGCGGCAATAGTCGCGCACATCTTCGGGCTGGATGTCGAATCCTTCCTTGGCGATGATGAAAACGCCCACTTCCTCGCCGTATTTGCGGCTGGGCACGGCCACCACCTGGGCGTCCACAACACCTTCCATGCCCAGGAGAAATTCTTCCACCTCGCGGGGGTAGACGTTTTCGCCGCCGCGTATGATCATATCCTTGATGCGTCCGGTCACGCGCACATAGCCGTGTTCGTCCATAACGCCCAGGTCGCCCGAGTGCAGCCAGCCTTCGGGGCTGATGGTGCTTGCCGTGTCTTCGGGCATTTTGTAGTAGCCCTTCATGACGTTGTAGCCGCGGCAAAGGATTTCCCCCACCTGACCGCGCGGCAATTCCTCGCAGGTTTCCGGATCGCCTATGCGCACCTCTATGCCGGGCATGGCGCAGCCCACGGTTTCACAGCGCACGCTGATGGAGTCGTTGACGTCGGATTGGGTCATCACCGGGGAACCTTCGGTAAGGCCGTAGCAGATGGTGATTTCCCGCATGTGCATCTCCTCCAGCACACGGCGCATGAGCGGTTCCGGACAGACGGAACCGGACATGATGCCAGTGCGCAGGCTGGAAACGTCAAAGCGCTTGAAGAGCTTGTGTTCCAATTCGGCCAGAAACATGGTGGGCACGCCGTACAGGGCGGTGCAGCGCTCCCCGTCCACAGCCGACAGCGCGTGCAGAGGGTTGAAGGTTTCCAGGATGACCATGGTCGTGCCGTGGTTCACTGCAGCCATAACTCCCAGCACGCATCCGTAGCAGTGAAACAGCGGCACCGTAAGGCAGAGACGGTCCTTTTCCGTAAAACCCTGGTGCCGGCCTATCCAGTAGCCATTCAGTCCCACGCCCACATGTGTGAGCATGACCCCGCGCGGAAAGCCCGTCGTCCCCGAAGTGTACTGCATGTTGATGACGTCCCAGGGGTCAAGGGAGTCCTGCCGTGCCTTGTATTCCACGTCGCTGGTCATGGCCGACATGGCGAAGATTTCCGGCACGGAGTACATGCCCCGGTGTTTTTCAGCGCCCAGAAAGCAGACTCGTTTGAGGTGGGGCAAGGCTTCGCAACGCAAATCCCCGCGCGGTCGCGTACGCAGTTCCGGCGCCAGATTGTAGATGGTGGCCAGAAAATCGTGCTCGCGCAGGCCGTCAATGAGGAAAAGGTTTTCGCAGTCGGAATGGGAAAGCAGATAGCGCAGTTCGTGCTCACGGTAATTGGTGTTTACGGTCAGCAAAACGGCCCCGATTTTGGCCGTGGCGAATTGCAGGGGCACCCAGTAGGGCACGTTGGTGGCCCACACGGCGACCTTTTCTCCTTTCTTCACGCCCAACGCCATAAGCCCCTTGGCGAACTGATCCACGGTTTCGGAAAACTCCCGCCATGTCTTGCGGTAATTTCGGTCGGCGTACACTAGGGCTTCATTGTCCGGGAAACGCTTCACCGTGTGATCAAGAACCTGGCCCAGCGTCCATTCGCGCAGCACAAACTGGGCCTGCCGCTCGCGTACTTTTTCGTCCATATCCGTGTCCGTCAGGCGCTGTACATGACAGCGAGAATTTCCGTCGTTTCCGCGCCGGCCGCGCCGACATGATGCGGCACGATGGAGTTGTAATAGATGGTCTCTCCGGGTTTGAGTACATGGCGCTCGTGTCCGTAGATCACCAGCAATTCGCCCTTGAGCACCAGCATGAATTCTTCTCCCTGATGGGATATGAGCTTGTGTTTGCCGTCGTCGGGCGCCAGGGTGATGAAAAATGGCTCCATGTTGCGGTCGGTCTTGCCCATGGCCAAAGACCTGTGCACATATTCCGGCCGCGCCTCATGCCCGGTTTGCAGGGCGCTTGCCTCCTCGACGCTTGTTCCGATGCGGGATATGATGGGGTCGCGCGCTTCTTGATCATCCAGGAAGGTGCCCAATCGCACGCCGAGGGCGCGGGAGATTTTTTGCAGCGGCCCCAGGCTCGGGTAAATTTCGCCGTTTTCCAGTTTTTCGATGAATTCCGTTTTGAGGCCGGTATTTTCAGACAAATCGGTCACACCCACTTCCCGCCTTTCGCGAAAGGCCCGGATGCGTGCGCCGATGGCGCTGCCCTGAGACATATGCACGCTCCTCCTGCCGAAAATTTTTTGTCCGTCTTTGTCAGGCTAATCAATATTTATACCAGAAAAGCCGCGTCTTCCGCAAGACCTGGCCACGCGGTCAGGCGGACCGGTCGGGGCGTTTTTTCGACTGGAACTGTTTGGTCTTTTATGGTATTTTTGCGAAAACCGTCTGAAATGGCGGACAGGACGGGCGAACTGGTGAGATGTCATGTGTAAATATATCGCGGGGGGCGCATGTCTGACCTGAAATCCATGTACAGCGCCATGCTCAAGGATGATTTTCCCGAAACGCTGACCATTGTGCTGGGCGGGGAAAAGCTGGTTTACGAAAAACGCGTCTGGAACATCAACGGCGAGCTCAAGGGCCTGCGCTACGGAGAAAATCCCGACCAGCCGGCCGCCCTGTACCGGCTCGCCAAAAGCCCGGCCGCCTGCGGCGGTTTTACCCTGCGCGCTCCGGAACACGGCATTGTTTCGGCCCTCAGTGAAGGGCAGATGCTGCAGGCCGGCAAACATCCGGGCAAGACGAATCTCACTGATGTGGACAACGGGGCCAATATTCTCCAGTATCTCACGCAAAAGCCTGCGGCGGCGATTCTCAAGCACAACAATCCCTGCGGGGTTGCCTGGAGCGTCGCGGACGTGGCCGCCGCCTTGGACAAGGCCGCGCGTTGCGACCGCATCGCCGCCTTCGGCGGCGCTGTGGTGGTGAACAGGCCATTCAGCCTTGAGGCGGCGCAGATGGCGGCCGAATCCTACTTTGAAGTGGTGGCTGCTCCGGCTTTTGAGCCGGGGGCTGTGGATGTGCTCAGAAGCCGCAAAAATCTGCGCATTATGGAATTGCCCGGCTTGGGTCGCCTGGGGGAATGGCGGGGCTCGTCCTTTCTGGACATTAAGTCTCTGGCTGACGGCGGGTTGGTGCTGCAAAAATCCTTCGTCAGCCGCATTGAAGCAGATGCGGATTTTCTCCCCGCCGAGGCGACGACCAAAGAAGGGCTCAGCGTAACGGCGCGGCGGCCGTCAAAGGCTGAGCTTGAAGATTTACGCTTCGCCTGGGCCGTGGAGGCCGGCGTCGCCTCCAATTCCGTCATTTTCGCCCGTGATGGGGCCACGCTGGCCATCGGCGCGGGAGAGCAGGACCGTGTCGGTTGTGTGGAACTGGCCGCGCGCAAGGCCTACACCAAGTATGCTGACTCCCTGGCCTTCGCAGAATGCGGCCTCTCTTTGTACGAACTCAAGCGTAAGGCCCTGAAAGAAGCGAACTTCAGAGAAAAGCTGGAGGATATCGAGGCTCGCGCCCGCGCCGCGCGGGGGGGATTGGTCAAATCCGTCCTTGTGTCCGACGGCTTTTTCCCCTTCCGCGACGGTGTTGACGCGGCCCTTGCCGAAGGCGTGTCGGCCATAGCCCAGCCGGGAGGTTCTCTCAGGGACGCGGAGGTGATCATGGCCTGCAATGAGGCAAGTCCGCAGGCGGCTATGGTCTTTACCGGGCAGCGTTCCTTCAGGCATTAAGCGTCGGAAATACGCCGGGAATACGGATGGATGTATCGGAGCAAAAAAGAGGCGTTTCCGGCAAAGACAGCGCGCGTCTGTGTGTGTCGGCCCTTTCCGGCGGCGGCGGCAAAACTCTGTTGGCCCTGGGGCTGGCGCGCCTTTTGCGGCGCAAGGGCCTTGCGGTCAAGCCCTTCAAAAAAGGGCCGGACTATATAGACGCGGCCTGGCTCTCCCTGGCCGCTGAGGCACCGGCCGTCAACCTTGATCCCTGGTTTCTGCCCCAGGATCGTCTGCGCGCCCTCTTTGCCCACAGCATGTCGCAGAGGCATGCGGGAGAAGGCCTGGGTTTGATTGAAGGCAACAGAGGACTTTTCGACGGCCTGGATGTGGCCGGTTCCTGCTCCACATCCCAGCTGGCCCGCGCTCTGGCCTGCCCTGTGCTCGTGTGCCTCAACTGCGCCAAGATGACCCGCACGGCGGCGGCTCTGGTGCAGGGTGTGCGCAATTTTGAACCGGGCCTGCGCATAGCCGGGCTGGTGCTCAATCAGGTAGGCTCATCAAGGCACGAAACGGCCTTGCGCCGGGCGCTGGAAGCCCATACTGACGTGCCTGTGCTGGGGGCGTTGCCCCGCCTGCCCGAAAACCCGCTGCCGGAACGCCATATGGGATTGTCCAGTTTCGGAAGCGGCCTTTCGGGCAACGCACAGGCCGTTTGTGAAAATCTGGCCGATGTGGTGGCCGCTCATGTGGATGTGGAGGCCGTGCTGGAAACAGCCCGCTCCGCTCCAGGTCTGCCGGAAGAAAAGCCTTTCTGGGGGCAGGCCCCGTCCGTGTCTCTTGGAGAGGTTCCGCGCATCGGCTATGTGCATGACGATGCCCTGTGGTTTTACTACCAGGAAAATCTGGAGAGTCTTTCCAGGGCCGGAGCAGAACTCACGCGGCTTTCCTTTTTTGACGGCCGTCCCTGGCCCCGGCTGGACGGCCTGTATCTCGGCGGCGGTTTCCCTGAAGACATGGCGGCCCAACTGAGCGCCTCGCCCCGTCTGGCGGAAGTGGCGGACATGGCCCGGCGGGGCATGCCCATTTATGCCGAATGCGGCGGCTTTATGTTGCTCTCGCGGGGCATAGAGATTAACGGGCGTCTGTGGCCCATGGGGGGGCTGTTCCCAGTCGCCACGCGTTTTTGCGCCAGGCCGCAGGGGTTGGGCTATGTATTGGCGCGCGTGGAAAGGGAAAATCCCTGGTTTGAGCGGGGTATGGAACTGCGCGGGCATGAATTTCATTATTCTCGCTGTGAATGGGAAGCCGAAGCGCCGCCGGCCGCCCTGCGCCTTGTACGGGGAACGGGCATGGGCAACGCTGGGGAAGATGCCTTTGACGGTCTGGTGCGCGACAATGTTTTTGCCGCCTATACGCACATTTTCGCCCCGGCTGTCCCCTGTTGGGCCCTCAATTTCACGCGGCTGGCCCTGCGTTTTCGGCAAAGCGGATGAACGCGCCGCCGATTGCGCGCCCCGTCATATGCGCCGCCGATATCCTGTTTTTCGTCCTGATCGTCCTGTATGTTCTCGCCGGCCTATGCGGCACGGCAGTTCTCACCGCGAACGGGGCCGGAATCAGCGCAGACCTCTGCTGTTACGCCCAGAATATGGCCGCGGAACGCCACAGGGGGCTTTTTGCCGTTGACCCCCTGCTGCGCGCCCAGACGCCCGCCAACAGCATACCCAATCTGGAATCTCTGCTGGCGGAACTGTTTACGCCGGGGCAAAACTATGCCGTGGGTCTTGTCCGCGCCGGAGCCTTGGGTGTTTTGCTTCACTACGCGGCCTTTTATATTCTCGGGCGTTTTCTCTTCGTCCGCCCGTCCCTGGCCGCCCTGCTTTCGGCATTCACCGGGGTCACCGTCTGGTTCAGTTTCGGTACCTACTGGGGCTTCGCCGTGGCCGACGTCACCCCGCGCGTGTTTTTTGCCGCCCTGTGGCCGCTGCTTCTGCTGGGAGCCTTCATCGCGCTGGAAAGGCCGAAACTGCGCCCTCTGGTCATGCTGCTTTCCGGCCTGGGCATGTACCTGCACGGCCTGAGTTCCCTCAACGCCAGTTGCGTCTTCTTCACGGTTTTTTTGCTGCGCAGGGCGTCTGCGCAAAGCCGTCGCGAACACCTGGCGAACCTTGGCCTGTGCCTTGTCTGCGCCGCGCTCCCGACCCTGTTCTTTCTCAGAGATTCCCTGGGGCAGGCCCATGCCTTCACGGCGGATGATCTGACCGTCTTTCAGGAGGTTTTCGCTCGCCGTTTTTCGGAAGATCACGGGGATATCCTTTTCCGTCTGGCGGGGCATTTCCTGTGGGGGAGCGACACGTTTCCCCTTTTCTGCGGCGGTCTGGCCGGATTTTTTGTCGCCCGCCGCTTCGGCCCGCCGGAGACGCGAAAACTTATGTCCCTTTATCCTCCGCTGCTGCTGGGCATGAGTCTGGTGATCGTTCTGTCCGTTACGGAATCATGCCTTGCCCCGTTGCTGGGGCGTCTGTCTATGGGGCAGGAGCTTGTGCGGGGCGTACGCTTTCTGGCGCCTCTTTGCTGGGTCGCCATCGTCGCCGCCCTGGCCTGCTTCTGGGGGCGTATGCCCCGCGCTCTGCGCTGTCTGGCCGTCCTTGGACTGACGCTCCCCATCGTGTTGCTGGATCAGGGATGGGCGAGCGCGACGCGCTTTGAGGCCGCGCGTCTGCTCGGTCTACAACCGCAGGCCGCGGTTGCGCAAAGCGCCCGCGGAGCCGAAAATTACCGTCAGGCATTGGAGGCGCTGGACCGGCTGGCCCCTCCCGGAGCCGCGGCATTCGGCGCGAGAGACGCCATGGCTGTGCGCTATCTGCTTCATCGGCCCCTGCTCTATTCCTTCAAGGATGGTTCCTCGTACCTGTATAACAAGGACGCCGCCGGAGCGCGGGATTGGTTGCGTCTGACGACCTTGTCCGACAGGGAAGGTCCGGTCGCCGCCTGGCTGGCCACGGGAGCGGACTGGTTTTTGTGCAGCCGTATCGGGGACAGGGAAAAAATAGTCCCACACGGTGATATTATCTGGGAAAATGAAGACTGGTTCGTAGCGCGACGGCGGGCGAACAGCGACGGTCGGGCGAGATGACGAGATTCGCCTGAACGTTGCATTGCGCGATCCGGAGCCCGCTTGAGCCGCTTTTTTGTGTGCGCAATCAATGCGTTTCAGGAGCAGCAATGCCGAAAGTCAGCGTGATCATCCCTGTCTGGAATCTCTGGAACATGACGGCCGCCTGTCTGCGTTCCCTGGCCGAACACAACGCCGGAGCGGCCTGTCTGGAAGTTCTGGTGGTGGACAACGGCTCTGACGACGCCACCGGCGAACAGCTGCCCGTCTTGGGGCGCGAGCTTTTCGGCGGCAATTTCAAAGGACTGCGTCTGCCGCGCAACATGGGTTTTGCTGTCGCCTGCAATGCGGGCGCGCGCAAGGCCGGGGGCGATCTGCTCCTTTTTCTGAACAACGACACGATTCTCTCGCCGGACTGGCTGCCGCCCCTGATCGCAAGCATGGAAAAACCGGGCACGGGAGCCACCGGGCCGCTGCTGCTCTATCCGGCCGGGCCGTCCGACCCGGACGGAGGAATACAGCATTGCGGCATTGCTGTTTCGCCTTTCCGGCGTCTCTGGCACATCTACGAGCATTTTCCCGCGGGACATCCCCTGCCGCGCAAAAGCCGTCCGCTTCAGGCCATCACAGGAGCCGCCCTTATGACGCGCAGGCCTCTTTTTTTTGAAGTCGGCGCGTTCTTCGAGGAATACAGCAACGGTTTTGAGGACATTGATTTTTGCTGCGCTCTGCGTGAGAGGGGATTTAAACTGACCCTGACTCCGCAAAGCGTTGTGACGCACTACACCAGCAGCACAGCGGGGCGTTTTGACGCCGATAAACGCAATGCCGAATTGTTTTCCCGCCGCCGACGGGGGCAAATCAAGCCTGACCTGCACTTGCTGGCCGCCGCCGACGGATACCGCCTTCGCTTGGGGGTCAACCTCAACTGCTGGCTTGAACCGACGCCGGAGCGGGAACAGACTCTTGCCGATACGGCGGACAGCCGTATAAAAGCGGGCGCTCGCGCTGAAACCGTCCTGTCTGATGCCCTGACGGAAGAACCATTGTGGCTGAACGGCCGCTTGCGGCTCATTGATCTGCTGGAAGCCGGAGGTCGGCGGCGAGAAGCCCTGAGCGCCGCTCTGGCTGCCTTTGATTTTTTCCCGTTGCCGCAGATGCACATACGGATCGCGCGTTTGGGACGCCAGGAAGGCATCACGGAAGATTTGGCGCCCGTGCTGGAGCGGTTGGCTGAAGCGTCGGAGTCGCGCCCGGAAGACTTTCGCCCTCTGGTTCAGACCGTCCGACGCGAGGCCTATCGCGACTCGGACATGATCCTGGCTGGCATTGTGAACGATTGGCTGACGCGTTACGCCGCCGGGCCAGGCAATCCTTATGGCGGTTTACGTTTGAAATAGCCGCTTGAGACAAAGCAGGCCCGCGCCTGCCGCGGGATTTGCGGGAAAATCCTCGCGGGCCGCTCATTTCATTACATATCCGCTCTAAAATCTGGCTGCAATCAACTCGGCGATACCACGCTTGGGCACATAATGCACCCCCTGCTCGTCCCGCCAGTAGGCAAAGGAACCGTCGGCGGGCATGGGCGCCACCTTGCGGATTTCCTTGGCCACGCCCAGACCGAGAACCAGGGCGGGCTTCATGCCTGAAGGAATCTGAAGCAGTTTCGGCACGGCCACATGGTCAAAGGACTGTATCATACAGCAGCCCCAACCCTTGCTGTTGGCGGCGAGGTGTATGGTCTGCGCGGCTATGCCCACATCAAAGCGGACAAGTTCCCCGGCGTCCTCGGGCATGAGTATGACCACAAAAGCTGTGGGGCGCTCGCCGGGGTGCGGGCCGCCCCAGTCCTTGAGCGCGCCCGCCCAGCGGGTCAGGGAGAACAGCTCGTTGCATGTCTGCCCTGGCCCGACCAGCGTGAAACGCAGGGTTTGCGCGTTTCTGGCCGATGGGGCAAGCCGGGCGCATTCCACAAGCCATTCCAGATCAGCCATGCTCAAGGGCTTGTCTTCCTCAAAACGCCGACAGGTGCGGGCCGCTTCCACAACCGCTCTGAAATCTCCGGAATCCGACATGACTGCCTCCTTCTGTTTTTTTGATGGTATGTTCTTGTGTTATTGCGTTGTTCCGGCTGCGGCTATGTTCAGGTCATCCCCCTCCCGTACGCGGCCCCCTCGCAACACCCTGGCGAACACGCCCTGTGTGGGCATGATGCATTCACCCATGGTTTCGAATATTTGGCAGCGGGTATGACATTCTTTGCCGATCTGGGTCAGTTCCAGCAGGGCGTCGCCGCAGGCGAGGCGCGTGCCTATGGGCAGGGACGAAAAGTCAATCCCGCGCGCCACCAGATTTTCGCCAAAGCAGCCAAAGGGCGCAATAGCCCCGCGGCTGCGGAATTCCTCAATGCGTTCCAGCGCGAGCAGACTGACCTGACGGTGCCAGCCACCGGCATGAGCGTCATTTTCAAACCCGTGATTTTCCACCAGCAGGCCGCTCTCAACGGGCCGTTTGGCCGTGCCTTTGCGTTCACTGGTGCAGATGGCGACAATTTTTCCCATGTTTCTCCCGGTGTGACGAACTACTTGCGACAATCGCATGAAAAACTATTTCCCCGGCAGCCGCATTCCTGGCTGCTTTTGCGGCATCCGTCGCGGACGCGCTTGCTTGGGCCAAAAAAGGCGCGTAACCAGCGGTTGCCGAGAAAAGCGGCCGCGGCGGCGATGCATCCGATGACGACAAGAGTCTGAACCTCCACGCTATTGCCGTTGCGTCCCGCGGCAGTCCGCGCACAGACCGTAAAGATTGTGCACATGCCCGCTCAGGGTGAAGCCGCTCTGTTCCGCCAGTTCGCGCTGAAGCTTTTCAATGCGCTGGTCGATGATTTCCAGAATTTTTCCGCAACCGAGACAAACCAGATGGTCATGGTGGCTTTCCGGTCCGGCCACTTCATAGCGCGCGACGCCGTCGCTGAAATGGCTTTCCACGGCAAGGCCGGCGTCGCAGAGCAGCTTCAGTGTCCGGTACACTGTTGTTTGGCCGATGTCGGGATTGCTCTTGGCGACATGTTGGTAAAATTCTTCCAGAGTGTGGTGCCCGGGCAGATCAAAAAAGGCGGCGGCTATGGCGCGACGCTGGGCAGTGGTATTAAGCCCCTTGCGGGACATGAAGGCCAGAAAGTCGTTCAGATCCACATCTTTTTCGTCAACCATGCTGTTTCCCCTCTCCTTGCCTTCGGGTTGGGAAAAAGTATATCCTTCAGTCCGGGCTCCTGTAAAGCGAAAAGGCGTCTTGCCAAACCCGGGACAAGAGCATACAAGACACGCATGCCCCGGAACCGTCTGTCGAGTCCGCTCACCTGGCCCGTATACTCCTTCGCGGCCACCATCGTTGCGGGAACATGCGTCCTGTGTTTGCCTGCCTGCCAGTCGCGCGAAGGCGCGCTCGCTTTTCTGGACGCTTTTTTCCTCGCCGCATCGGCTGTGTGCGTCACAGGTCTGTGTCCGGTGGACATCGGCGGGGTTCTGAGCCCGGCGGGCCAGGCCACGCTGCTTTTTCTCATGCAGGTCGGCGGGTTGGGCGTAATGACCTACACAAGCATCATTTTTTTGTTGTGGCGCGACTATGTGCCCTTCAACAGTCGCGAGGCCGTCAGTCAGAGTTTGCTTGGCGGGGATTTCAATCTCAGGCTTTTTCTCTGCCAGGTAGTCGGTCTGGTTTTCGCCATTGAGGGAATTTGCGCCATTCTGCTCCATCTGCATGATCCGGTTTTTTTCACCCCGTTCAGCGCGGCGTTCCATGCGGTTTCGTCGTTCTGCAACGCCGGGTTCAGCCTGAGCCCCAACAATCTCATGGAATTTCGGGATGATGTGGCCGTCAATGCCGTCATCACCAGCGGCGTTTTTCTGGGCGGCATCGGTTTCGGCGTGTTGCGGGAAATGCTCGGCCTGCTCACGGGCGGGCGTCTCGGCGCTCCGGTTCGCCGCTTCAGCCGTTTCAGCCGCCTTGTGCTCAAGACAAGTCTGTTTTTGATTTTTGTCGGCTCAAGCCTGGTTTTCTGCATCGAGTTTTTCCGCGTGGGCAATGAAAAAACCGTGGGCGACGGCCTGGATCTGCTTATCACCGCCTTCTTTCAGTCCGTTTCCGCGCGCACGGCGGGCTTCAACACTGTGGACATGCTTTCGCTCAGCGAGGCGAGTCTGTTGGTCTATATCATCCTGATGTTCATCGGCGGCGGGCCGGGCTCCTGCGCCGGGGGCATCAAAGTCGTGACCTTCCGGGTGCTGGCCGGGTACATGGCGGCGCAATTTCGCGGAGACAAGCAGATCACCCTTGAGCAGCGCGGCGTGCCTGTGGAAAACGTCGCCAGGGCGTTGACCCTCTTTTTTCTCTATACCATCATGATTGTCCTGACCACCTTTGCCCTGACAATCACCGAAAACGGCATTCTACGCCACGCCGGCGATCAGGGCGTTTCTCTGCTGCGCGTGTTGTTTGAAGCTGTCTCCGCCTTGGGCACCGTGGGTTTGTCGGCCAATCTCACTCCGTCGCTGAGTCCGGAAGGGAAAATCATCATCATTGTCAATATGTTTGCGGGACGCGTCGGCCTGTTGAGCCTGCTCATGGCCATCCAGAGCCTGCAATCCAAAAAAAACTGGCGTATGGCGGAAAGCCAGTTGCCCATCGGCTGATTTTTTTAATCTCATCCGACAGGATAGCGTATGGCGGCAAAAAAACTGGAAATCGGCGTTGTCGGCCTGGGCAAGTTCGGCTTGCGCATGGCCTCCTCCCTGGTCTCGCTGGGGCACACCGTGCTGGGCATCGACATGTCCGACGCGCGGGTGCAGATGGCCGAGGAAGTGCTGGAAACCGTGTACAAGGCTGACGCCACCAATTTGAGCGTGCTCAAGTCCCTGCACATACAGGACTTGGACTGGGTGGTGATCAGCGTGGGGCAGAGCGTGGAGCAGTCCCTCAGCATCACGCTCAACGTGCAGGAACTGGGCGGCCCGAAAATATGGGTCAAAGCCTCCAATGAGGAACACCGCAAAATACTTCAGCGCCTCAAAGTGGATCAGGTTATCGTTCCGGAAATGGAAGCGGCGGTTATGGCCGCGCATCAGCTGACCAATCCCGGGATGCTGGATCTTATCCCCAAATACGGCGGCATCGCCATCCAGGAATTGCGCGTGGAGGAATGGGACGGCAAAACCTTGGTGGAACTGAATCTCATGCACAGCTTCGGGGTTATGGTCATGGGCATACGCCCGGCCGCAGAGCGTTCCTTCATCTTTGTTCCGCCGGCCCGGACGGCGCTGCGCCGGGGAGACACCCTGGTTGTGGCGGGCAGGCCGGAGTCCATGGGCAAGCTGCGCCCCTAGGGTTCCGGCTCTGGCCCGGGGTCAGTCGGCGAGTTTCCGCGCCCGGTTTTCGTTTTCGTCCTTGTAGAGTTTGTAGGTCACCGAATCAATGAGGGCCTGCCAGCTCGCTTCAATGATATTGCACGAAACGCCGACCGTCACCCATTTGCCGCTTTGGTCGGCTGACTCTATGAGCACGCGCACAACGGAACCGGTGCCTTTGTATTGCTCCGTGGCCGCCAGCACGCGCACCTTGAAGTCCACAAGGCGCATTTCTTTCAGGCGAGGGTAAAAGCCATACAGAGCCTTGCGCAGGGCGCGGTCCAGGGCGTTGACCGGCCCGTCCCCGAAGGCAGCCGTGTGTTCGACGACGCCTTCCACCTCCAGGGTAACCGTGGCTTCCGAAAGGGGTTTTTCGTCGTTGATCTGCTTGGATTCCAGCACGCGAAAGCGGATGAGTCTGAAAAAATCCCTCACTCCGCGCCGGCCCAGCTTGCGCAGGAGCAACAGCTCCACCGAGGCTTCAGCGGCGGCATAATCATAGCCCTGGCTCGCCTTGTTCTTGAGTTCCGCAAGCAGGCCCTTGACCACAGGTTCGTCCTTGTCCAGATGAAAGCCGAAACGTCGGATCATGGACACGATGTTGCTGCGTCCGGAAAGCTCCGTCAACAGCACGCGCTGGGCGTTGCCCACAGCGGCCGGGGAAATGTGCTCGTACAAGGAGGAATTGCGGTTCACGGCGCTGACGTGTATGCCGCCCTTGTGGGCAAAGGCCGAGCGCCCCACAAAGGGCTGGCGGTTGAAGGGCGTCATGTTGGCTATTTCCGTCACATAGGAGGAAACATCCCGCAGCAGGGCCAGACGCCCTTCCGGCACGCAGCGGCAGTTCCCGCCCTTCAGTTCCAGCACGGGGATGAGCGAACAGAGATTGGCGTTGCCGCAACGTTCCCCGACGCCGTTGATGGTGCCCTGCGCCATGCCCGCGCCTGCCTCCACGGCGGCCAGGCTTACCGCCACGGCAAGCTCGCAATCGTTGTGAGCGTGTATGCCCAGAGCTGTCCGGGGCAGAGCCTTGCGCACTTTCGTCACGGCTTCGGCGACAGCGCGCGGTAGCGAGCCGCCATTGGTATCGCACAGAACAAGAACATCGGCTCCGGCCTCGGCGGCCGCCTTGAGCGTGGCCATGCTGAAGGCCGCGTCTTCGTTGAGGCCGTCGAAGAAATGCTCCGCGTCAAAAAAGACTTCGTGCCCGGCTTGTTTGAGAAAAGCCACCGAGTCGCGCACAATCTCCAGGTAGCGTTCCGGCGTGAGGCGCAGGGCTTCGCGCACATGCGCCAGGGAACTTTTGCCCACAATGGAGAGGGTGGGAGCCTTGCTCGCGATGAGGGCGGCCAGTATCTTGTCCGCCGGCGGCGTGGATGACGGGTGGTGCGTGGAGCCGAAGGCCGCGATGCGCGCCGTTTTGGGCGGCCGTGAGGCGATTTCCTTGAAAAATGCTGTGTCCACAGGGCTTGCGCCCGGCCATCCGCCCTCAATATAGGCCACCCCCAGCTCGTCCAGCTTGTGGGCCACCTTGAGTTTGTCCTCAAGGCTAAAGTTGACGTCCTCGGCCTGGTTGCCGTCCCGCAATGTGGTGTCGTAAATGATGATGTTTTTCATAACTTTTGATTCTCGACCAAAACCCCGCTAAAAGCAAGTCTTTATATTGACGGAAAAGGCTGTGCCGTTTATTGTGGGAAAGACAATTCTCAGGAGAACTCATGCCCACCCAGCAGAAAATTTTTCAGGATGCCGTGGATCAGGTTTTGGAAGCCGTCATGTTTGAAAACTGGCTGCGTTTTTATTTCATCGCCGAAACCCCTGACGTTTCCGCGGATGGCGACGGCGCGTCCGCGCTCCGCATCGCCGTGCCGGACAAGGGCATGGCGCGCATCAAGGAAGGCTATTCCCTCCTTTCGCCCATGGCCGAAGCCATGAACGGGAGCGAGGCGAATTTTGAAAACTCCCGCCGGGCTGTCTGCACCTTTGTCCTGGAGCGGCTTGACGGCAAGACCATGCCGCGGGACACTGCCCGGCTGGTGCTGGAAAGCGCGACTTTTCAGGCTCGTCTGCAGCTTTTCAACATCTGGGTGCAGGCTCACGAAGACCGTTTGGACGAACAGTTTTTGGAGTTTTCCGCCTGGCGTTCCCTTTTCGCCGACTGGCTGCAACAGGATGACGTGCGCGCCCAGGCGGAAAAACTCCTTCTCGGCATGGCCGCCGGGACGGGGCGAGGAGAAGCGGCGGAGCAGTAGCAGGGGAAGGCCGGATACAGCGCGGCGGACGCTTCTCCTAGGCGTTGTCTGTTGACAGGCGGGGCCGCGCGCTATACAAGTCACCAACATCTCCAAGGAGTCAAGCATATGCCCCTGACTGTCTGGCGGCCCTTCCTGATTGCCGCAGTCTGCACCCTGCCGGGAGTGGCGGCGCGCTTCATGCACCCGGAAATTTCGCCCCACTGGCTGGCCCTGATTTCCGGCGCGGCCATTCTGGGCGCGTCCTTTCTGCTGACCTGGGCCTGTGAAGTGGCCCAAATGGACATACCCCAGGCCGTGGCCGTGGCAGTGGTGGCCTTTATCGCCGTGCTGCCGGAATACTCCGTGGACATGTATTTCACCTGGATGGCTGGCCGCCAGCCCGAAAGCGAATACGTTCACTACGCCATCGCCAACATGACCGGTGCCAATCGTCTCCTCATCGGCGTGGGATGGTCGGCCATCGTGCTCATTTTCGCCGGCCGCTTCCACACTGCCGTGATTCTGCAAAACGACAAGCGCACGGACGTGCTCTTCCTGGGCATGGCGACTCTGTACGCGTTGCTGATCCCCATCAAGGGGACCCTCACTCTGCTAGACGGACTTGTTTTTCTGGGCATTTATATATGGTACATGCGCATCATCTGTCGCCGGCCCGTGGAAGCGGAAGAACCTGAAGGCCCAGCCGCCGCGCTGGCCGCGCTGCCCAAACGCAGGCGCGTTCTCGCCATGACCGGCGTCTTCCTCTTTGCCGCGCTGGTGATTTTATGCAATGCGGAACCGTTTAGTGAAAATCTGGTGGCCAGCGGCAAGCTGTTCGGCGTGAACGAATTTCTGCTGGTGCAGTGGCTGGCCCCCGTAGCCTCGGAGGCGCCGGAATTTCTTGTGGCTCTCATGTTCGCCGCGCGTGGTCAGGCGGGATTGGCGCTGGAAAGCCTGATCTCTTCCAAGCTCAACCAGTGGACATTGCTGGTGGGGATGATCCCCGGCGTGTACGCCGTTTCCTCGGGGGGGTTGACCCCCATGCATTTGGACAGTCACCAGTTGCAGGAAATACTGCTCACGGCCGGGCAATCCATTTTCGCTGTGCTGCTGCTTGTGGATCTGCGTCTGAGCGTGCGCGAGGCGGTCTGGCTGTTTACGCTCTTCGTGGCCCAATTTCTCTCGCCCCTGTACGACAGTCATCTGGAAATCCTGTTGGGTTTGCCGCATAACCCGTTGCGGATGCACGCTTTTTACGCCTGGGTTTATTTGGGGCTGGCGGCTTTGGCCCTGTTCAAACACAGACAAAACGTGGCAAAATTGCGTTTCGGCTTCAAAGTCTGACGCGTCGTTCCTTCATCAATACCCCGGATCAGCAAGGATGGGATTCTGTCATGCCGCGTGAGAAATGTTTCGTCGCCGTTCAAATCCGCACATGGGGAATGGGGTTTTTGTCCTGCGTTCTTGCGGCCGTGCTGATTGATCTTTTGACCTGGAGCAGGCCGGAGGCCGTGCCTGTCCTGACTTTGGCGGGACAAATGGATCCGGCGAAGAAAGCCGACAACGCCCTTGAAGTGATTGACCACGCCGTCCAGCGGACGCAAAAACACGGCAGGCTGGTTGTCGATGTCAGTTTCAACTATCCTTCGCTGGGCGCAAAGCCCGTCGACAGCGACATTGAGCGCTGGGTCACGAGTTTGGTCAGGGCCTTTGAGGAAGAAGTGGGCGCGGAACATCTGAATGAGAGCGATGTCGAGGACATGCCCGAGTCCGCGCTGAACTATGCCCTGCACGGCGCTTACAGCGTTTCGCGTCCGTCGGAGGACACCGTCAGCCTGACCTTTGAGTTGTGGACATATACAGGCGGCGTTCACGGCAATCTGGACGTCATCACACTGAATTACAGTCTGCTGAGCGGGCAGCGTCTGGTGCTTGCGGACCTGTTCGAAGACCCGGACGCGGCCCTCGGGCTCATGTCCGCCTGGTCGCTTCAGATTCTCTCCCGCCGTTTTGCCGGCGAGTGGGATCAGGATATGCTTCGGAACGGCGCAAGCCCCGAGGTGGAGAACTTTGCCGCCCTGACCCTGACCCGCGACGGCATTGTGATACATTTTCAGCCGTATCAGGTGGCCCCTTGGGCAGCGGGCGCGCAGGAGGTGGAAATGCCTCTTGAAAAACTGGCCGACGCCCGTCCCTTGATGGCGATTTGGGGAAGATAGGGATCACATATCTGTTTCAGCATATCCGCGGCAGAGGCGCGCCTTCCGGCATGGAGAGGAACCTGCTGCCGCCGATGCGGGTGTTGAGCGCGACGCGCGGCCTTTTTTCCGCGGCCGTCACCCGGCCTATGCGGGCTGCTTCCGCGCCGCAGGGGAAATTGCGCATGGCCGCGAGCGCCGCCTCGGCGCGTTCTTCCGGCAGGATGCAGACGCACTTGCCTTCGTTGGCCAGGTAGAGCGGGTCCAGCCCCAGAAAGGAGCATCCGCTCTTTACGGCTTCATGCACCGGGATGCGTTCTTCATCCAGAATGATGGACACGCCGGACTGCTCGGCGATTTCATTGAGAGTGGAAGCAAGACCGCCGCGTGTGGGGTCGCGCAGGACGTGAACATCCCCGGCCCGTTCTATGACGGCCGCCGTCATCCTGTTCAGGGGCGCGGAATCCGAAGCCACGTCGCTCAGAAAGGAAAGGTTTTCACGCGCGCCCAGAATCGTGAGGCCGTGGTCTCCCACGCTGCCGCTCAAAAGCACGGCGTCCCCCGGCCTGGCGTTGTGTCCTGATGGCGTGGGCTCAGCAAAAACGCTGCCCAAGCCCGTGGTGGTGATGAACATTTTGTCGCAGGCGCCGCGCGGCACCACCTTGGTGTCGCCGGTGACCAGCAGTACCCCGGCTTCCCTGGCCGCTTTGCCCATGTCCGCGGCCACGCGGTCGAGCAGTTCCATATCCAGCCCCTCTTCCAGCACAAAGGCGCAGCTCAGGTAGCGCGGGCGCGCGCCGAGCATGGCCACGTCATTCACCGTGCCGTGCACGGCCAGTGTGCCGATGCTGCCGCCGGGGAAAAAAAGGGGAGTGACGGTGTATGCGTCCGTACTCATGGCCAGAGGAGGGCGCAGGTCGGCAAGCAGGGCAGCATCGTCCATGCGTTCCAGCAACGGATTGGCGAAATGCCGGAAAAAACGCTCGGCGATGAGGCGCTGGGAAGCACGCCCGCCGCCGCCGGCATCCAGCAACAGGCTGTTTTTCATCAGGTCTCCATATAGTTGTGCCAGGCCGCGCAACTGCCTTCGGTGGAAACCATACAGGGCCCCACAGGCGCGGCCGGGGTGCATTTTTTGCCGAAAAGCGGGCATTGGGGCGGACTTGCGCGGCCCTTGAGCACGTCGCCGCAACGGCAGCCCTTTGGCTCCGGATGCTGTTCAAGAGCAAGGTTGAAACGCTTCGCGGCGTCCATGTCCGCGTATTCCGGAGCAAGGGCAAGTCCACTTTCGGGAATGGCGCCCAAACCTCGCCAAAGGGCGTCGCAGGGCCGGAAGACCATATCCGTCAGGGCGCGCGCCCGGGGATTGCCAGCGTCATTGACCGCTCTGGGGTAGGCGTTGCATACGGCCGGGGCGTGATCACGCAACTGTTCGGCCATGAGGCTCAGCGCCAGCAATATGTCCGCCGGTTCAAATCCGCCTACCACAGCCGGCATATGATAGTCGCGGGCCAAAAAGGCGTAGGGTTCAAGCCCGATGACAGTGGACACATGACCGGGCAGCAGAAAAGCGTCGATCTGCGCGCTGGTGTCGTCATCCAGCAGCGCGCGCAGGGCCGGCGGCACGAGTTTGTGCAAACAGAGCACACAAAAATTGTCCAGTTTTTTTTGACGGGCGGTCAGCACGGTGGCGGCCACAGTCGGTGCCGTCGTCTCAAAGCCTATTCCCGGAAAAACAACGACGGCCGCGGGATTTTTTTCGGCCAAGGTCAGCGCCTCCAGGGGGGAATACACGATCTCCACGGACGCTCCGGCGGCTTTGGCGTGCTTGAGGCTTGTTCCTTCAGGTCCGGGCACGCGCAACAGGTCTCCGAAGGTGGCCAGAATAAGGTTTTCCCGTCCGGCCAAATTCAGCATCAGGGCGATTTCCGCGTCATGGGTGACGCAGACAGGGCAGCCTGGCCCGGAGATATGGGCGACGTTTTCTGGCAGCATGGAGGAGAGTCCGCTTTGAAAAATGGCCACGGTGTGTGTGCCACACACTTCCATGAAACGCATGCTGCGGCCTTCGCCGTCAAGCGCGCGCCTGAGCCTGTCGAGCAGGCCCCGGCAGAGTCGGGGATCCCTGAAGGCGGTTTCGTCGAACATTGTTCCTGCTCGCTACAGATTGGCGGCGTACCAGTCTCCGGCAAGGCGCAGTCCCTGCCTGACGTCGTATTGGGGTTCGTAACCGAGCAGATTTCTGGCGCGGTTTATGTCCGCCAGGGAGTGACGCACGTCTCCGGGCCTGAAGTCTCGGTGCATGGCCTGGGCGGCCGTGGCCTCGGGCCGATGGCGCGCTGCTTCCGCCCGGATCATGGCGAACAGTTCGTTCAAGCTGGTGCGCTGACCAAAGGCCACATTGTATATTTTGTCTCTGGCTTCGTCCCCGGCCAGAGAAGCCAGCAGATTGGCCTGCACCACGTTGTCTATGTAGCAGAAATCGCGGCTGGTCTCGCCGTCGCCGTTCACATAGACCGTTTCGTTTTTGATGAGACTGGCGAACCACTGCGGGATGACGGCGGCGTAAGCCCCGTAAGGATCCTGTCGTTGTCCGAACACGTTGAAATAGCGCAGGCCTATGCTGGTAAAGCCGTAGCAGCGGGCAAAGACTCCGGCGTAAAGTTCGTCCACGTACTTTGTCACGGCGTAGGGCGAAAGCGGGAGGCCTATCTTGTCTTCCACCTTGGGCAACTCCGGCGAGTCACCGTAAGTGGAGGATGACGCCGCATAGACAAAACTCCTGACGCCGGCGTCGCGCGCGGCCACAAGCATGTTCACAAACCCCGTGATGTTGCAGCTGTTCGACAGCAGGGGATCGTCCATGGAGCGCGGAACCGAGCCCAGAGCCGCTTCGTGCAGCACGTGGCTCACGCCGTCGCAGACGCGGCGGCATGTATCAATGTCGCGTATGTCTCCTTCCACAAAGGTAAAACGCTCCCAGGCCTTGGGGCCGACGATGGCCGCTGTCATGTCCAGATTTTTCCGGTAGCCGGTGAGAAAATTGTCCAGGCCGATGACCGTCTGGCCCAGTCCGAGCAGATGTTCCAGCAGATTGGAGCCGATAAAGCCGGCCACGCCGGTCACCAGCCAGCGCGAAGGTTCAGCTTGGATTTGTTCGCGAAGAGCGGAATAGGCATTCATTGACGTATCCTAGGTAGTGTTGCCGGCGGGGCCGGGGAGCGAACAATGTAAGCGCATTTCCCCTTCCTTGCAAGCCTCGGGGGTCGTCTTGGTCGGCAGGCGCGAATCTTTGCTTGACCCGACGCGTCTGCGCGGCTATATTGATTTTTCGTGGGGCCCATAGCTCAATTGGCAGAGCTTCCGGCTCATAACCGGCTGGTTCCAGGTTCAAGTCCTGGTGGGCCCACCAAGCCAAAAATCACCTAGTCCCGCAAGGCCTAGAAAAGCCTTGCGGGACTAGGCTTTTCGGGAAAAGGCGAAAAATTTTTAGCACTTTTTAACGCTCTTGACATACCACGCGCAATATGGTTTACGCGATGGACAGGAGCCCCCGCAAGGGGAAGGAAACCAAAACACAATGGCTCGGACAAGCTGACGGACGCGATCTTGAAAAAATTAACGCCTACGGGCAAGCAGCGCCGGATATCTGACGGACAGGGAATGTTTATACAGCTTTCGCCACATGGCAGCCTAAGCTGGAAACTGGCTTATTCCTACGGCGGAAAACAAAAGTTGCTCACGTTTGGCCGGTGGCCAGACGTGAGCATTGCAGACGCCAGGGAACGCCGCCAGGAAGCAAAGTCATTGCTTGCCCGAGGGATTGACCCAGGAGCGCAAAAGAAAGCGGAACAAGCAGCGCGCGTTATGTGATGGGATAGACCCGCCTCCATATAACCGATAGAAGTATCGGTGGTGGTATTAACCGGCGTCACCTAGGGAGTGTTAACACTATTTAAGGGCCATCACGATGAGAGCAAAAACGACAAAGCCACGGTATACGGTCGCCAACTTGTCAAATCGCGTGAAGACACGCCGAAATCCCTTGAGTTT
>JAISTW010000068.1 GCA_031272405.1 Desulfovibrio sp.
GCGGGGGGGGGGTGATGGTTACGTCTGTCATGGTTTTTTCCTCCCGTGTGCTGTTTGCGTTGGCGTTCGGATACGGCTGCGCCGATGTCGCTGCAAAAACAAAAACCGGCTGAACGAACTCCGACAAAATTGTTGCTGAAAAAACGCTATGCCCAAATCCACGGCCATGTCAAGAAATTTTTGCGGGAAAGACAAAAAAACTGATGCGTAAAGTTCCCTTCGTTTCAGGGAGAGCCGTTGGGGAAATGCAGGGGGAAGAACGGCAGGGAAACAGGGGTCTATGCAAGACAAGGTGTTGCGGAAAGGGCGTATTTGGACGTATCAGCGTGGTTTCACCAAAATGCGCAACAAAATGCAAAAATACAAAAACACGAAGCCCAGGACAAACGGACTGACGCCGCTGCGCGCGAAGTAGCGCACGGCGTCCCGGTTGCTCATTTCCGCTTCGTTGGTCTGCGCGACATCGCTGTAATACAAAGCTCCTGGGTCAATGCCCGTGTCCCGCACCACGGCGGCGTACTCCCTCATGGGGCCGAAATGCTCCACAAGCAGAGGCGCAAGACCGTATACAACGAACAGGAGCGCCGCGAGAGCCAAGGTCAGACGCGCCAGGCGCACGCCGAGGAGTGTTTCGGATGTCTTTCGCATGGCATGGAGAAGCGGGCGCCGCTGGGACGCCCGCTTCTTTTGACGATGTTATATCTTGGCCGTGATTTCCGGGAAAACAATATAGAACATCACGTAAGCCATGATCAGAGTCAGAATCAGGTTGAAGCTCTGACCGCACACATAAAGGATAAGAGGCTTGCCTCCTTTGAAATAATGGGCCAGTTCGCGGAAATTGGTGCCCAGTCCGATGGAGGTGAAGGCCAGCACAAAGCACCAGGTGCGCAACGGGCTTGTCAATCCCCTGACCAGACCTTCATTGACCATGGCATTGGAGAGATCGGAGCCAAGGCTGCCGCTGACCAGCGAAGCCAAAACGGACGCAATCAAAAAGCCGATGACGAACTTGGGAAAACGATTCCAAATTTCGCTCAGCCCCACCTGCCGTCCGGAGTAACCCTGCTCCTCCGGCTCGACTTTCGTTGTCCAGTACAGGGCCACAAAGAAGGCTGTCACGCCGATGAGCACGTTCTGGATCATCTTGATGGTGGCGGCCACATACATGGCTTTTTCGCCCAGAAACGCGCCGGCCGCGGCCACAGCGCCGGTGGAGTCGATCGTTCCGCCGATCCAGGCCCCGCCCAACACTTCAGGCATGCCGACGGCCTTGATGAAAGCGGGCATGGCGATCATCATGATGGCCGTAAACACGAGGGAAAGGCCGATGGAGAGCGTCAACTCCTCTTTTTTAGCCCGGCAGGCGGCCGCTGTGGCGATGGCCGCCGATGTGCCGCACACGCTCATATCGGCGGAAATGGTGATGTTCAGGGTTTTGGAAGGCATTTTCAACACCTTCTGACCAAAGATGAAGGTGCAGATAAGCACTATGGGCGTGACCACCCAGGCCACGAAGATGCCGGGAATGCCGATGGCCACGATTTTGTCGAAAAGCACTTCCGCGCCCAAGAGCACCAAACCCGTCTTGATGTAATATTCGGTTTGCACGGCCGGTTTTATGCAGGACGGCGTGCCCACCGTGTTGGCTATTATCATGCCCAGAATGATGGCCCAGGCTTCCGCGTTGACGCCGTAAAACTTCATGGTGGCCTGTGAGCCCATCATAAAGGCCAGCACGGCCACAACAAAAACTCCCACAAAGCCGAGGCCGAACTTGACCACGTTCTGCCCCATGAAGGCCATGCCCAGCCCGAAGAACACTATAAATACGACCATCAGCGTCGCCAGCGTGGGGAAAATATTCGAGGGTTTGCCCGAGGCCGAGGCTTTGGCCTTGGATGCCGTCCCCTGCGCCTTGCGCCAGTCCCCTATTTTCTCCTCGGCCGCCTTGTTGAGGGCGGCATCCTTGTATCCCGCCGCTTCCGCCGCTTTCTGGGCGGTCTGGGCCACGGCAAGGGCGGCGTCTTCTTTGACCTTCATGTCGTCGGCGGTCGGTTTGGCCTTGGCGTTGGCCGCGTCCACGACTTCCTTGGATTTATAAAACGAATCCAGCGGGTTGCTTTTCCAGCCCCCCGGCGTTCTGGTGTAGGCGGCTATAGTCTTGCCGGCCTCGCTGTCCCTGGCCCGCAATTTCTTTTTGTCCGCCTGCGCCTTATAGTATTCAATAGTCCTGAAAGGCGCCTGCGCTGAAACCGTCTTGATGGTCTGATTGGCCTTATCTATGGTTTCCGCGAATTTGGGGGGAGTCTGGGCAAGAAAAAGCCCGTAACCCACAATCAGCACCAGAAAACCGAGCCAGATGGCCCAATAATCTTCTTTTTTCCATAAATCGGAAAATTTCGCCCTGCCGTCATCAACGACGACATCCGCTTTCGTCTCGCCCATGCCGGTATCCTCCTCCATAAGGGTTTAGGGGCAACCTAACACACACATATTCAGTTAGGCAAGCAACTCGGGGACAATTCTGGCAAAGTTCCTGTCGCGGCCAGCCCCGAATACATATCTTGCCCTTGCGCCGCAAGTGGTTTATCCTCGAGCAGCAACAAAGGAGCGAGACAATGCATGTTCTTGTGACGGGGGCGGCCGGCTTTATCGGCTTTCACTGCGCCGCAAGGTTGCTGGCCCAAGGCCGCAGCGTCGTAGGTCTGGATAACCTGAACGACTATTACGACATCAACCTGAAAAAAAGACGTCTTGCCGAGCTGGAAGCGCATGCGGACTTTAGGGAGCGGTTTCGTTTCGTACGTCAGGATCTGGCGGACAGCGCAGCCTTGACCGAGCTTTTTGCCCGCGAAAATTTCACCCATGTCGTCAACCTGGCGGCCCAGGCCGGGGTGCGCTACAGCCTGCAAAATCCGTCATCCTATATCGCTTCCAATCTGACGGGATTCGGCAACCTGCTGGAATGTTGCCGTCAGAGCGGCATACGGCATCTTGTGTTCGCCTCATCCAGTTCCGTTTACGGCCTGAACTCCTGTAGCCCCTATTCAACCCGGCACAACACGGATCATCCGGTTTCTCTTTACGCCGCCACCAAAAAGGGCAATGAGCTTATGGCCCATGCCTACAGCCACCTTTTCCGCATTCCCTGCACCGGGGTGCGCCTTTTTACGGTCTACGGGCCTTGGGGCCGACCGGACATGGCGCCGCATATTTTTGCGCAGGCCATCATCAGGGGCGAGCCTCTCAAAGTGTTCAACAGGGGGCGGATGCGCCGCGATTTCACCTATATTGACGACGTTGTGGAAGCTCTTGTCCGTCTTTTACCCATCATCCCCGAGCCTGACCCGGATTTTGACCCGGCCGCGCCCAACCCGGCCACAAGCTCCGCCCCCTGGCGCATTTACAATATCGGCAACAACGTTTCCGTGGAACTGAACGAATTCATTTCCCTGCTGGAAGACGCTCTGGGCAAAAAAGCCGACAGGGAACTGCTGCCCATGCAACCCGGCGATGTGGAAGCCACCTGCGCAGACATTCAGGACCTGCGCAAGGCCGCCGATTTTACGCCGTCGACTTCCCTGGCTGAAGGCATAGCCAAATTCGCCGCCTGGCACAGGGAATACTACGCATGACGGGGCAAGCGGTCCCGCCTGCCGGAACGCCGCCCGAAATACTGGCGCCGGCCGGCGATACGGACTGTTTCCTGGCAGCCCTGGCCGCCGGAGCCGACGCCGTCTATTTGGGACTCAAACACTTTTCAGCCCGGATGCAGGCGACAAACTTCGGCCTGACGGAGCTCTCCCGTCTGGCGGATCTCGCTCATGCCCACGGTCGCCGCGTGTACGTCGCCCTCAACACGCTCATCAAACCCGGCGAGCTTGGCGCGGCCTACCGGCTTACGGCGCGTCTGGCCCGTCAGGTCAATCCCGACGGCCTTATCGTACAGGATCTGGCCATGCTGGATCTGGCTCGTCAGGCGGGCTTCGAGAAAGGGCTATTTCTCTCGACTCTGGCCGGTTTCACCCAGCCGCGGGCCCTGGGCGCGGCCCTGAACCTGGGCGCGGCCAGGGTTATCCTGCCGCGTGAACTCTCCATTGATGAAATCCGCGACATGGACGCGGCCTGCCCCGACGGTCTCAAGCTGGAATGTTTTGTGCATGGGGCGCTGTGTTATTGTGTTTCCGGCCGCTGCTGGTGGTCCAGCTACATGGGCGGCAAAAGCGGCCTGCGCGGCCGTTGCGTCCAGCCTTGCCGCCGCGTGTACCGACAGATGCTACGCGCGCCGCGCCGGAACACGGAAGAAAGCCCCGAACGCCGCAACAACGCTCGCCGGGACAAAGCGCGCCGAGGCCGGACGAAACACGATCAGGCGCACTACGGCAAGGCCAGCCGCTTTTTTTCCTGCCTTGACCTTTCCCTGGACGTTCTTGTCAAAACCTTGCTCAGCGCGTCCCGGGTGACTTCCTGGAAGATCGAGGGGCGCAGGAAAGGGCCGCATTACGTCTACCACGTAGTCGCGGCTTACCGCATGTTGCGCGACGAACACAGGGACCCCAAGGCTCGCAAAATGGCCTTGGAAATGCTGGATATGGCCTTGGGCCGGCCGACGACGCGGGCGCGCTTTTTGCCCGCAAAGGCGTCAGTGCCCACAGAGCCGGACGGGCAGACGTCATCCGGTCTTTTGGCCGGCAAAATTCATGTGGAGCCCGACGGCCGTGTGAGCCTGAAAGCCCGTTTCGAGCTTTTGCCCAGGGACTATCTGCGCATCGGCGTGGAAGACGAAAACTGGCACGCGACGCTGCCCGTGACCCGCCGCGTTCCCAAAGCCGGAACACTGATCATCAGGACGGCGAAACACAAAACGCCCGGAAACGGCACGCCGGTTTTCCTTTTGGACAGGCGGGAACCGGCGCTGATGGCGCTGCTCGCCCGGTGGAAAGACGAGCTGGCAAAGCTGCCTGGGCGTCCAAGCGCCCCTGTGTCCACAAGCCCCGAACTCTTCCGGCCTTTGGCTATGAGCAGGAGTCTGACCGAGATGCGGCTTGCGGCCGCCGTGCCTCACGGCAAGCAAACGCGCGCCGGCCGCGTCCTGACTGCCCTGTGGGTTTCCCCGCGCAGCGCGGGACTTTCCCGTACGGTTGTCCCGCGCATCGTGTGGTGGCTGCCCCCCGTGGTCTGGCCCGAAGAAGAGGCCGCCCTGCAACGGCTGATCGCCAAACTCGCGCGCGACGGCGCGCGACGCTTCGTCTGCAACGCGCCGGGACAGACGGTGTTTTTTGAGGATATGCCGGGACCTCCCCCGGAACTGCTGGCTGGCCCCTTCTGCAATACCGCCAATGCCGCCGCCGTGGGTCAATTGAAAAAACTTGGCTTCAGCGGCGCTTTCGTCAGCCCGGAGCTTGCTAGGCAGGACCTGCTCGCCCTGCCGAAGGAAAGTCCGCTGCCGCTCGGCCTTGTCCTCAGCGGCTTCTGGCCTGTGGGCATAAGCCGCTTCGGTCTGCTGGGCATCAAGGAAGACATGCCTTTTATCAGCCCCAAGAATGAAATATTCTGGGCCAGACGCTACGGAGGCAATATCTGGATATACCCTGGATGGCCGATTGATATTGCGGAACAAGGCCCTGTCCTTGTCCAGGCCGGCTACAGCCTCTTTGTCCATATTGACGAACCGCCGCCCCGCGACCTGCCCGAAATCCGGCGTAAGGGCCTGTTCAATTTTGAAGGCGCGCTTCTGTAGCAACGGAGACTTTGCTTTCAACAGCGTATCTGCTAGTGTGCATCCATGAAGCTGGTCTGGAAAATAAGCATCCCTCAACTGTGTGTCATTCTAGCTCTTTCTTTCGCCGGCTACCTCCTCACGCGCGCCCTGTATGCGCAAATGCTGAGAACATACGCCGTTGAAGCCGCCAACGAACGCTTCGGGCGCATCCACAGGAGTTTCGACCGCAGCGCCGGGGACGCTGTAAAAATTTCTTCCCTGTTCGGCGGCCTGTCGGCGGTGCGCGAAGCGTATTCCGTAGCGCTTGCGGGTGATGTCGACGATCCGCATTCCCCGCAGATGGAGAAGGCTCGAGAGATGCTCCGCGCCTCCCTCAAACCCGTGCTGGACAACTACAGGGCCGTTGCCGGATATTCCCTGAGGCTGCATTTTCACCTGCCCAACGGGCGCTCCCTGGTGCGGCTGTGGCGAAAAGAGCAGACCGTCAGAGACGAAAAATGGGAAGACGTCTCCGGAGATGTTTCCGGTTTGCGCCCCACCGTGCTCGACGCGTTTCGCACGCGCAAACCGGTCAAGGGCATTGAAATCGGCAGGACCGGTTTTTCGGTACGCGGCGTTGTGCCGCTACTGCGGGAAGACGGTGAACCTTATGGAACGGTGGAGGTGCTCAACGATTTTGTCGCCTCCCTTCCTGCGAATCCAACGGGCAACAGCGACATGATTTATGTCAGGGCCGAATGCCTGGCCGCCGCCGTCCCGCTGGACACATCCGGAGATACAGGAAACGGCGGCTTTGTCCTGGTCGCTTCCACCAGCGCGTCCTCTCCCGACTGGTCGGACGAAAATGCCGGGGAACCGGCGCGCATGGACCAGACCCTGCTTGAGCAGGCCCTGACTGATCAGGTTGTGCGCGAACAGGGCTTCCGGTATGTTGTTGCGACGCCGTTGCGTGACTACAGCGGAGACGCGGTCGGCGCTCTGGTTTGCATCATGCGTGCGGACAGTTTTTCCAATCCGCTTCTTGGGGCGGCAAACATGCTTTTGTGGACGGGAACATCCGTTATTTTGCTGTTTTTCTCCTTCAACTACTTCGTCATACGCGGTTTTGTCACCTTGCCCATCACCGCCCTGACCGCGCAGTTATCCAAAATGTGCGAGGCCGACGAGTATACGGCCAAGCCCATTCAACACGCCTCGCGGGATGAAATAGGTTTGTTGGTGCAGACCTTCAACACCCTCACAACAAAAATAAACCGTCTTTTCCAGGAGACGCAGCAAACCAACAGCCTGTTGAACGAGGCCTGGCGCAAGGCCGAGGAACACGCCAACGCCAAAAGCGACTTTCTGGCCAACATGAGCCACGAAATCCGCACGCCCATGAACGCCGTGATAGGCATGACCACCATAGCCCGTTCCACGACAGATCCGGCCCGCAAGGAATATTGCCTGAGCAAAATCGCAGAGGCGTCTCAGCATCTGCTGGGCGTGATCAACGACATTCTGGACATGTCCAAAATCGAGTCGGGCAAGCTGGAATTGTCGCCTGTGGAATTTCGTTTTTCCGCTCTGATAAGCCGTATTCTCACGGTCATAAATTTCAGGATCGCGGAAAAAATGCAGCAGCTGAGCCTGGATGTGGACAAATCCATCCCTGAAGCGCTGGTGGCCGATGAGCAGCGTCTGGCCCAGATCATCACCAATCTGCTTTCCAACGCCGTCAAGTTCACTCCGGAAAGGGGCCGGATATGTCTGGCCGTCCGAAAAATATCGCTCTCCGGCAATCAGTGCACCCTGCGCATTTCCGTCCAGGACTCCGGCATAGGCATATCCGCCGAGCAGCAAGCGAAGCTTTTTCAGCCTTTCCAGCAGGCGGACGCATCCATTTCCCGCAAATTCGGCGGCACGGGGTTGGGGTTGGCGCTCTCCAGGCGCTTTGTGGAAATGATGAACGGCCGGATATGGCTGACATCAGAGCTGGGGCACGGCGCCACTTTTTTTGTGGAAGTCACGCTGACGGTCGGCGATGAGTCCGGACTGGCCGAAGATATCCAAAACGGACCGGCGGACAAGGTGGGCAAAAAAGATATGTTCTCGGGCAAACGCCTGCTCCTGGCCGAGGATGTGGACGTCAACCAGGAAATAGTCAAGGCCCTGCTTGAGGAAACCGGAGTTGCCATAGACTGCGCCTGGAACGGCAACGAGGCCGTTGAAAAATTCCGGGACGCCGACGGTCGCTATGACCTGATTCTGATGGATATACAGATGCCTGTCACGGACGGCTATGAGGCCACGCGTCAGTTGCGGGCATCCGATATCCCCGGGGCGAAGCGCGTTCCCATTATCGCCATGACTGCCAATGTCTTCCGCGAGGACATAGAAAAATGCCTGAATTGCGGCATGAACGGCCACCTGGGCAAGCCCATTGACGAAACCGAGTTATACAGAACTCTCAGTGACTACCTGCTCTGATGAACAGAATTATGCTAGGCCGTCTCCGCCGTGCTTTGGGGTTCGGCGCGTAGGCGGCGGATCAGCTTTCTGTCGGCCGCCAGCACGGTAAACAGCCATCCGTCAATGACGAATGTTTCTCCGGCTGTCGGCACATGGCCGGCCTCGGTACTCAAATAGCCGCCTATGGTATCCACCTCATCAGAGTTTAAGATGATGCCGAGTTCAGCCAGATCGTCCAAAAGCGCCCGACCGGTCATTTCATAAACATTTTCGCCCAAGGAGCGGATATCCTTTTCACGGGGGGCGTCGTGCTCATCCTCAATGTCGCCCACAATTTCTTCCAGCACGTCTTCAATGGTGATCAGACCCGATGTTCCGCCGTATTCATCCAGGGCAATGGCGATATGCTGTTTGCGTGCGCGAAATTCCTGCAAAAGGATACGCACGGACTTTGTTTCCGGCACAAAAAAGGGCTCGCGCATAACGGCGGAAACCGGCACAGGCGCGCTGGCTTCCGGTTCAATGAGGCTGCGCAGCAGATCTTTGGCGTGGAGAATCCCCACGATGTTGTCACGGGTATCCTTGAAAACGGGAATGCGGGAATGCCCGGACTCCACAACAAGGCGCGCCACTTCGGGCAATGGCATATCAATGGGCGCGCAGTCAATGTCGGTGCGGGGAATCATGGTATCCTGCACCTGTAGATCGTCAAAGCGCAAAATGCCGAGCAGCATGGACTCTTCATCGGGGTCCACGCAGCCCCCGGCCCGGGCGTCAATAATGGCTTTTTTCAGTGATTCTTCGTCGTCGTGCCCGAAAAGTCGGCCCAGGCGCGACCAGATGGTACTGTTGGATTCTGAACCTCCGTCCAAATCTTCCTCCTTCGGCGGAATTTTTGCCAGCGCCTCTGCTTGTCCGCCGGCGGCAATTTAAATGTTATGTCAGAAGGTGCTGCTTTCTGTCAATTTGCATAACCCACTGGGTTATGGGCATAACGCCGCGCGTGGGCGAGCTGTGGAACCAGTGTATTTCCGTCGAACCCTGTTCCAGCATGGCCCAGTTGGTAAATGTGGAGCCGATGACAAGAGTCGGCGGGGGATCGGGCTCAACGCGGGAGTTGACAATTTCGTTGGTTGTCCAGAAAACATTGGTCTGCTCGTTGTTGTCGCTGGTACAGTATATAATGAGACAGAGCAGTTGAGAGCCTTTTTTCAGCTTGTCCGGCGGGTTGGCGGGGTCCTCGATGGAAAAGCGCAGGGCGACGCCGGTGGAGGAAATATTTTCCAGCACAACAGGCGCGTCAAGCATCCCCTGCCGGTAATGAATAAGCGGCGGACCGACTTCCGATGTTGTTCGGGGCATGGGCCGCGTCGGGTCAAGATGCCAGACGGCGACGGCCCGCACGGAGTCGCTCGGCGGCCTGATGCGGATGAAATTGCGCTTCTGCCCTACTTCCAGATCGCGGGGCGGGGTGAGGGTGATGTGCGATTTTTTGCCTTGCGCCTTGATGTTCTTCACCGTTGAGCGGAATTTATAAAAGATGGGGCCCTCTGGAAGGGTGACGCGAAAATAAACGTCGATGTTGGCCTCAATCCATTCGCTGGACACATATTCCAGCACCTCCACTTCCAGACGGTCGTCTTCCACAACCCGCATCAGAGCGGAAAGGCCGTGTTTGGCGTCTCCTTCGTCCAAAAGTTTGATGTCCAGAGTTTCGTTCTGCTCCTGGGCCTTGCGCAGGATATCCATAAGGATCGCCTTGCGGTGAATGGCGTGCTTTCGGTTCTGCCGTCGTCTGCGCAGAAAAGTGAAAGAAAATGCCAAAATGGCGACAAGAGCGACAAGAATGAAAAAATACTCGTGCATTTCCATTATGGCATGTCATCCGTATGTCTTTGGCCCTGTCCGCCGCGCTGGGCGCGCAACCGGCCAAGTTTGTGCAAATGTATCTCAAGGCAGCCGACGGCCGCCGGCGTCACCCCGGAAATACGCCCCGCCTGTCCCAGATTGAGCGGGCGCACACGGGTTAATTTTTCCTGAACTTCCAGAGAAAGTCCAGCTACTTTTGCATAATTGATGTCCGGCGGCAAAGGGATGCTCTCCTGTTTGGCTGAACGGGCAATACGGCGTCTTTCGCGTGCCAGATACCCGGCGTACTTGATATCGGTCAGCACGCGTTCACGCGCCGGCCCGTCGCAAAGCGCCAAAGCCGCGACCATATCCTTGTGCAGACTGCGTGTCGCCTCTTTGTCCAACAGAGTTTGCAGACTGTCAACGTCCAAATCCGGCCGGCGCAACAATTCCGCCAGGGATGTTCCGGCCTTCAGCGCGCCTGCTTCGCTTGGCTTATCGGCAGGAAGGCGCATTTTCGAAAGGTTTTTTTGGAGGAAAGCGCAGGATTTTTCTTTGTCGTGAAAAACACGCCAATGCGCATCGTCCACGAGGCCCATTTCCCTGCCCAGGGGAGTCAGGCGTTGATCGGCATTGTCTTCACGCAGCAGGAGGCGGTATTCCGCGCGGGAAGTGAACATGCGATAGGGTTCCCGTGTGCCCAGCGTGGTGAGGTCGTCAACAAGCACAGCCATATAGGCGCTGTCGCGGCCCGGCAAAAAGGGGGGGCGCTCTTGGAGCGCGCGCGAAATATTCAAAGCCGCCCACAGTCCCTGGGCCGCCGCTTCCTCATAGCCCGAGGTGCCGTTGATCTGCCCCGCCAGCCAGAGGCCGGGCACAGGCTTGCTTTCAAGGGTGGCCGCGAGCTGTATGGGATTGACGTAGTCGTATTCGATAGCGTAACCGGGTCGCGTCATGACGCAGCGCTCCAGGCCGGCGATGGAGTGGAGCATGGCTTGCTGCACGTCCAGAGGCAAAGATGTGGGAATGCCGTTGGCGTAAATTTCCGGACTTTCCAGCCCCTCCGGCTCCAGAAATATCTGATGGCGCTCCCTGTCGGGAAAACGAGCCACCTTGTCCTCAATGGACGGGCAATAGCGGGCCCCCGTACCTTTGATGACGCCGGTGAACAGAGGAGATCTGTCGAAGCCGTCTCTGATGATGCTGTGTGTCGCCGGGTTCGTCCAGGTGATGTGGCAACAGACCTGCTCCAGGACAGATCCCGGCCCGTGAAAACTGAAACGCGGCGGCGGATTGTCGCCGGGCTGCGCCTCAAGACGGGAAAAGTCTATGGAGGAACGCGACAAGCGTGGGGTAGTGCCTGTTTTCAGCCGTCCAAGTTCAAAACCCAGTTCACGCAGATTTTGAGAAAGACCGGTGGAGGGTTCGTCCCCCAGACGACCGCCGGGACGATTGTTGAGGCCGATGTGGATGCGTCCTTCCAGAAAGGTTCCTGTGGTCAGCAACACATGGCGGGCGGCAAAAGCGAGCCCCTGCCGAGTGCGCACGCCAACCGCGCGCGCGTCGTCACAGACGATGGCGGCAACCATGTCCTGCCAGACACGCAGGTTGGGCAGAGAAAAAAGCGTCTTCCTCACCACCCGCAGGTAGGCGTCCCGGTCAATCTGGGCGCGCGTGGCCCGGACGGCCGGCCCTTTGCTTTGGTTCAGGGTGCGGAACTGTATGCCGGCCGCGTCCGCCCACAGTCCCATCGCGCCGCCCAGTGCGTCTATTTCCCGCGTGAGGTGCCCTTTGGCAAGACCACCTATAGCGGGGTTGCAGGAAAGATGCCCAAGGCGGTCAATATTGCCGGTGATCAGCAGAACACTGTGACCGAGTTTGGCCAGAGCACGAGCGGCCTCGCAGCCAGCGTGCCCGCCGCCCGCAATAATGCAGTCAAAAACGGCGTCGGGCATGGCTCGGCGGAAGGGGAGAGTCCGCCTTAACGGCCCTTGGCGGCGCGTTTGGACGCCTTGAGGGGGTTCACCTTGACAGCGGCGGCGGATTGATTTTTGATATGCGTGGCGAAATTGCACTGGCCGCCGGCCCATTTGCCGCCGGGATTGGGATAACTGGAGCAAAATTCCTGTTCCTCGAACTGCCGCACGCGATCACAGCCCGAACACTGCTCCACGACGGGGGAGAGAAGAAAACCGTTCACGCTTACGCCTTCGGACGTCTTGACGGCATTGGGCAAAACACTCATATGCATGTACCTCGTGATTTTTTGCGGAGTTGCTTAAATTCGGGAAAAAAAGTATAGTCTCTTGGTCGTAAAAGTCAAGCATAACCGGCCTGCTCATTTCAAAACCGAACCGTGAATCTGAAACGGACACGCCATGGAGCAACTTGCCGTCTTCGCCGTTGTTTTTTTGCTTGTTTGCGCTTTCGCCGCGGGATTCATCGACAGCATAGCCGGCGGCGGCGGCCTTGTCAGCCTGCCTGCCCTGCTTGTGGCCGGAGTCGCGCCGCACATGGCTCTTGGCACAAACAAATGCATGTCCACTTGCGGCACAGCCTTTTCGCTGTTTTTATATGCCCGCGGCAAGGTTGTGGACTGGAACGCGGTTGCGGCGGGAATTCCCTTTTCCCTTCTCGGCGCCTACGCCGGAAGCCGGGCTGTGCTTTTGCTCAACCCGGAGTTATTGGCCAAAGTCATTATAGTCGCCCTGCCCCTGGTCGCCGCGCTGACTTTTACGCGCCGAAAAACGCGCGAACGGGGACAGCCGCTGAGTCGGGCCGCCGTTTTCGCCCGCGTTGCGCCGATGGCTTTCTGTATAGGGTTTTATGACGGCTTTCTGGGGCCGGGCACAGGCACTTTTATCCTGCTTGGTCTGCATTTTTTGCTCAGGATGGACCTGGTCAGGGCCAGCGGCACCACCAAAGCTTTCAACCTTGCCTCCAACATGGGAGGGCTGGCCGGTTTTTTGCTGGGCGGCAATGTGCTTTTTGATCTGGGTCTGTCCATGGCCCTGGCCAATATCGCCGGCAATGTTCTCGGCAGCCGCATGGCCCTGAAGAAAGGGGCCGACGTTGTGCGTAAAATGCTGCTCGCGTCTCTGGCCTTGCTTCTGGCCACGTTGATCATACGTTACTGTTAGCGCCGTCTTTGGCATTCGCTGAAATTATTTAAGCAGTTCCAACCAATAAGCGATCCGTCATTATCGCTGATTTCAGGGGTGACAGACGGCGTCGGATGTGCGCTATCGTCCCTCAATCCAGGAGTCGTCCTCAAGCGCCTTGTAGTTGCGCACGATCAGGTAGTGCGTGCCGTCCTGCTCCTCATGCATGCCTGTCGCCTCAACCAACAGGCTGACCTCGTCGTCCAGGTCAACGCCGGCACCCCGCGGCACGACGCGATACTCCACATCATCCTGCACTATGGCCACGCGCGCCTGACGAGCGTCCAGCGAGCGTGGAACAGCGACAACATAGCCCCTAACGCGGATAGGCCCTGTGCTCATGTCCTGTCTAGCCCCTGTGAAATACTTGCTCCCGCAAAATTTTTGAAGGTTTATAGCTCTTTTTTGGGTAGTTGGCAAGTGCTTGCGCTCCTCAATGTGTTCTGGTATGTGATGCAAACATTAGGTTGAGGCTTCGGTATTTCGCACTCAAATATTTAAGGAGGTCTCTATGGGATTGCCTCGCAACGGCCCCGGGCTCAAATGTCTTTGGGTCGGTCTTGTTGCCGGCGTCGCGCTTGTCTGTGTTTTGTGGTCGGCCATGGCCGCCACGGATCAGCGGCCCTTCTGCTCAAGCTGTCACCTCATGCAGGAAGCGGCGGTGACGCACAAAATGGGGACGCATGCGGACAAATCCTGCAACGACTGCCACGCTCCGCACGATCTGTTGACGAAAATTCCCTTTAAAGCCGGCGAAGGCCTGCGCGATTTCATGGCGAACGTCTCCGGCAAGGACCTTCCTTATCCGGCTTCGGAGCAGACGCGCCGCACAGTCAACGAGAACTGTATTTCCTGCCATGCCCAGACCAACATCAGGGTCGCCGTCATGGCTTCCAAGACCTACTGCGTGGATTGCCACCGCAATGTGGCCCACATGCGTTCCAAGTCTGTCAGCACAAGGATGGTAGCGTATGAATAGAAGACTCTGTACCCTCGCGGCTGCGGCAGCCATGCTTGGCGCCGTTTTGCTTTCTGCCTGTAATGACGTGAAAACTGAATTGAAAACCCCGGTCTACAAAACTTCCATCAAGGAAGACGAAACGCGCATGTCGCCGTTTAAAAGCCAGTTTCCCGACGAGTACGCCTCGTATCAGAAAAACAACGAAAGCGAAATCATGACGGTGTACAAAGGTTCGGTTCCCTATCACAAAAACGACAACGTCAATCCCTTGCCGGCGGGATACAAATACGCCCAACCCTATCTGAAAAACCTCTGGCTCGGCTACCCGTTCAGTTTTGAATACAACGAGGCCAGAGGCCACACCCGCGCCGTCGAGGATTTCGTCAATATTGACCGCATCAACCGCTACGGCGCGGACGGCAAGGCTCTTATGCCCACCACCTGCTGGAACTGCAAGACGCCCAAAATGTTGACCTGGCACAAGGAATACGGCGACAAGCTGTGGAGCATGGACGCCAATGCCTTTCGGGGCAAGGACAAAATAGACGCCGTGGATGAAACCATCAACTGCGCCAACTGCCATAACCCCACCAACATGGAGCTGCGCCTGTATTCCGTGCCCCTCAAGGAGTGGCTCCAGAGGTCAGGCCAGGATTGGAACAAAATTTCGCGCAATGAAAAGCGCAGCCTGGTCTGCGCCCAGTGTCATTCGGAATACTACTTCACCCACAAGGACAACGGTCCGGCTGCCAAACCCGTGTTCCCCTGGGATGACGGCAAGGATCCCGAAGATATGTACAAGTACTACATGACGCACGGCGCCAAGGACGCTTCCGGAAAGTCCGGCCCCTTTGTCGACTTTGCCCATGCGGTCTCCAAAACGCCCATCATCAAGATGCAGCATCCCGATTACGAAATGTTTGTTGATGGTCCACATGGTGCCGCCGGCGTCGCCTGCGCGGACTGCCATATGCAGTATCAGCGCGTGGACGGCAAAAAGGTCTCCAGCCATTGGATGACAGCCCCTCTCAAGGATGCCGAGATGCGCGCCTGCCGCCAGTGCCACGCCGACAAGACGGCTGATTTCCTCAGAGAGCGCGTGATTTACACCCAAAAGAAAACCTTTGACCAGTTGCTGAAGGCCCAGGAAGTTTCAGTCAGGGCGCATGAAGCCGTCCGCCTGGCCGCCGAAGCGACGGACAAGGCCGCCGACTACGACGCGCTGCTCAAGCAGGCGAGGGAAATGGTGCGTAAGGGCCAGCTTTTCTGGGATTATGTCTCTGCAGAAAACAGCGTGGGTTTCCACAATCCGGCCAAATCGCTGGAGACGCTCATGAAGTCGGCCGAAGCGAGCCAAGCCGCCATTGACCTGGCATGTCAGGCCGCCAACTACAGCATAGCGCCCGCCCTTGTGGGCGACATCACAAAGATTGTTCCGCCCATTCTGAATCACAGCCGCAAGCTGATGCAGTCGCCGGAGCATCTGGCCAGTCATCCCTGGCTCAAGTATCTCAAGCCGTTCCCGCCCGCGCCTCAGGTTTGGGACGGACAGAACAAACTCACATCTGACGCGGCCAAATAAGGACGCGCGGAACCGCGTACAATAAAAGGGGGCCAGATGGCCCCCTTTCTCATTGTCCTGTCCGTTTCAGTCCCTCTTGCCCAAAATCATCGCCAGATCTCCCGCAGGCGTGCTGATGGGTCTGATGCCGTACTTTTCCACCAGGAAGGAGAGCACGTTGGGCGAAACAAAAGCCGGGAGCGACGGTCCGAGCAAAATATTTTTGATGCCCAGATGCAGAAGAGAAAGCAGAATGCTGACGGCCTTCTGCTCGTACCATGACAGCACAAGGGTCAGCGGAAGGTCGTTGACGCCGCAGTTGAAGGCTTCCGACAGGGCAAGGGCCACCTTGACGGCCGACCAGGCATCATTGCATTGTCCCATGTCCAAAATTCGGGGCAGACCGGCAATCTGGCCGATGTCCAGGTCATTGAACCGGTATTTGCCGCAGGCCAGGGTGAGAACAAGAGTGTCCGGCGGCGTTTGCTTCACAAAATCGGTATAATAGTTTCTGCCCGGCCTGGCCCCGTCGCAGCCGCCGACAAGGAAAAAATGCCTGATCGCCTTGCTTTTCACGGCGCTGACGATTGTGTCGGCGGCGGACAAGACAGCCCCGTGCCCGAACCCCGTCATGACACTGTCACCGCCGTTTATGCCCGTCATGTGCCGCTTTTCCGGATATCCGCCCAGTTCCAGCGCCTTATTGATTACCGGGGTGAAATCCTTGTTTTCCCCGATATGGACTGCGCCGGGGAAATGCACAACGGATGTCGTAAATACGCGATCCCGATAACCGTCTCTGACGGGCATCAGGCAGTTGGTCGTGAACAGAACAGGCGCTGGGACGCCGTCGAACTCCTTTTGCTGATTCTGCCAGGCCGTGCCGAAATTGCCCTTCAACTGGGGATATTTTTTCAATTCGGGATAGGCGTGAGCGGGCAGCATTTCACCGTGGGTATAAACATTGACGCATCTGCCTCTCGTCTGCTCCAGAAGCAAAGCGAGATCATGGAGATCATGGCCGCTGACGACGACAAAGGGACCTTTTTCAACGGAAAGCTGCACAGAGGTCGGCTTCGGAACGCCGTAGGCTCCCGTGTTGGCCCTGTCCAGCAGGTCCATGCATTTCAGATTTATTCTCCCGGTTTCCATGACCAACGGCAGCAACTTTTCCATGCCGCAGCCATCCTCCCCAATTGCGGCAAGAGCCTTGCCGAAGAAGTCGTTGACTTCCCCATCCGTGTGACCCAGCGCGCGGGCGTGCAGAGCGTAGGCCGCGATGCCGCGCAGACCGAACAAAATCAGGGATTTCAGGGAACGCTCATCCTCATCCGCTTCCCACAGTTTCGCCATGTCGTAATCGCCGCCTGCCGGGAGCCGCTTCAACATCTTCTCTTCGCGTACCCGTTCCGTCAGTTTCTCTATCGCGTCGTCGTCAAAATTGACGTTGGTGACGGTGGCGAACAATCCTTCCATAACAAGACCATGCAGCGACTCCGGCAACGCTTCCCCGCCTGCTGCGCGGGCAAGGCCGATCAACGCAGCGGTCAGCCTGTCCTGCGAAACGGCGGCGCTCTTTTGTTTGCCGCATACTCCCGCCCGGCCGGAACAAGCTCTGCCGCCGGCTGTCTGCTCACACTGGAAACAAAAAAAATCGTCAAAAGATTCGTTCATGTCGTTCTCCTTTTAAAAAATATGTGGATTGACTTCGCAAACGCATCCTAGTAAGGGTAATAAAAAAGTTCCGTTGTATTTCCAACAAAAAACGGCATGAAAAAATTTTTCCCCATCCTTCAGAATTGCCGTCTCTTTGCCGGGATAGAGGGCACAGATCTGGAGAAGCTCTTGCGATGCCTGTCCCCCTTGCGCCGTCACTATAAAAAGAACGAATTTATTTTCGTCATGGGCGAAATTGCCGGCTCGCTGGGCATTGTATTGAGCGGCGGCGTCCATGTCTTGCAGGAAGATTTTTGGGGGAACCGGAGCATCTTCGCGCATATTCCGCCCGGAGGCCTGTTTGGCGAAGCCTTTTCCTGCGCGGGGATGGAGCGGTTGCCGGTCAGCGTCGCCGCCGCTGAGAAGACGGAGGCGCTTTTGCTGGACTATCAGAGAATCCTGGCCGTCTGTCCTTCAGTGTGCGCGTTTCACGCCGGGATCGTCAAAAATATGGTGCGGATGTTGGCGCAGAAAAACATCATGCTTACCCGGAAAATAGAACATGTCACCAGACGCAACATCAGGGGGAAACTGCTTTCCTACCTTTCCGAACAGGCAAAAACGGCCGGATGCGGCGTATTCGACATTCCTTTTACCCGGCAGGAACTTGCAGATTATCTTTCCGTTGACCGGAGCGCGCTCTCAAACGAGCTTTCCAAAATGCGGGAACAGGGGATGCTGAAATTCCGGAAAAACCATTTTGAGCTTGCCGAAGGCCTTGACCGTCCGGGGTGATTCAGCTCAGGCGCCTGTCGGCGAAGCCGGCAAATACTTGCGCAATTTGTTGACGACGTCGTTGAAATCCAGAGGTTTGCCCGTGTGGTCGTTCATGCCCGCAGCCAGGCACTTTTCCACGTCCTCACGGAAGACGTTGGCGGTCATGGCGACGATGGGCACGCTGCGAGCCCTTGGATCGTCCAGGGCGCGAATCCTGCGGGTGGCCTCATAGCCGTCCATCAGCGGCATCTGTATATCCATGAACACAACGTCATAGCGTTCCGGCGAGGCGCTGAACATGCTCAAGGCCTGCTCCCCGTTTTCCGCGCAATCCACCGCCATCTCCGTCGGCTCAAAAAGCGCCAGCATTATTTCCCTGTTGATTTCCACATCCTCGACCAGCAGCATGCGAAAACCGGCGAAATTGGCCTCCAGCCCCTTTTTATGCCCATCTTCCGCGAGATCGCCTTCGGATGTTTCACCCTGCTCTGTGGAGCCATGCTGAACGCGGATGGTAAAAATGAATGAGGCTCCCTTTCCGGATTCCGACTCCACCCGCATGCCGCCGCCCATCATCTCCACAATGCGCTTTGAGATGGCCAGCCCCAGCCCGGTGCCGCCATACTTGCGCGCCGTGCTGTTGTCCGCCTGCTGAAAAGGTGTGAACAGCCGGGCCTGCTGCTCGGAGCTGAGCCCTATGCCGGAGTCGGATACCGCGAATTGAATGTGGATGTCGTCTCCATCCCGTCGGAGCAGACTGGCTTTCAATTCCACCGCGCCGCCCTCGGGCGTGAATTTCACCGCGTTGGTCAACAGGTTGATGAGAACCTGCGCCAGCCGATGCTCATCCCCGAACAGCACAGGCGGGATCGCGCTGTCCAGCCTGACCTCCAAATCCAGCTGTTTTTCCTCTACTCTGTAATGAACCACATCCACCGTGCGCTGGACCATTTTTTCAAAATGAAAATTTTCCGGGGAGAGTTCCAGCTTTCCAGCCTCAATTTTGGATATGTCCAGAATATCGTTGATGACTCCGCCGAGATGTTTGGAAGCGTCCTCTATTCTGGAAAAACAGTAGTCTTTTCTGGCCGGGTCAGAAGCGCTTTTCCCAATGATGGTCATACCCACCACAGCGTTGAGCGGCGTGCGGATTTCATGACTCATGTTCGCGAGGAAATTGCTCTTGGCCTCGGCGTTGGCGAGAGCTTCCTCCCTGGCCTGCTCCAGGCTGCTGCGCGCGGCCCTGAGCTTGTTCACATACATGATCGTCAGCAGCGCCGCCGTCAAGGCTACAGCCATAATGCCGGCCAGGAGCAGAACGAGGTTGTTCAGTCCTTTTGTGAAGCCGGCGCTGTTCAGGACGATGGCCAGCCTCCACGGATGGCGTTCGGATATTTCCCTGCCGAACAGGTTGTAGACCACGCCGTCGTAGCCGACGAAAGTTCCCTTGCTCCGTTTTTTCTCAAGCAGTTCGCGGCCCAGGGCGGACAGGCCCTTACTGCCCCTTTCCTTGTCGGACGTGAGGATATTGACATTCATGGCGAGATCGGCCAAGCCCGAGGAAATAACCAAACCGTTTCCATCCATTACCCATCCGTGGGCCGGGTACTCGCCGTCCAGACTGATCTCGTTTATTCTGCCGATTTGCTCGTTGATGCGTACAAATCCCATTTCCAGGGCCAGCAGAGCCCGTATGCCTCCGTCGCTTTTCTTTATGGCATGCACAAAAATAAATGCCGGTTGTCCCGTATTGCGGGAGACGATGGCATTGCTGATAGCCGATTCCGCCTGCCCGGAGTACACCTTTCTCACATAGAGGCGATCAGCTATATTTATGTAAGTGCCGGGCGTAGTGGTCGCCCTGCCGTCCGGCCAAACGACGAAAACGCTGTATATGTCGTCGTTCGTTTTACCGACCTGGGCATAGGCGGCCCGTTCCACCTCCTCGTCCGTCCCATTCCGAAAGATATCCTGTTCGACGAGAAGGGCGAGCAATTCCTCGTAGGAGTTGACGATTTCGTTGACGGCGTCGGATCTGCCGTCCAGTATCTGCCCGCTGAAGGCCTCCAGTTGCTGCTCCAGACTGTGCCTCGTCCGAAGGGCGACAGAAGTGAAAACGCAGACCAGCGCGAACAGGATCACGGTCTCAAGCACCAGAATTCTGTGAAATCTGTTCTCTTTCCCCTGCAGCATTTTTGGGACCCCGGTATAAAGGAAAGGTTTCTTTTCTTGTAAACGCTCATCACAGGACAGTCAAGGCCGCAGCGGTTTTCGGGGCGCTTCGCCGACGCGGCGGGACGCCCCGTTCTTCCCGGCTGGACATTGAGCTGAAAAAACGCTAGAAAAATAGCCCATTGAATTCACGAAATCCGGACAGACAGGGTACGCATGATGTCGAATTGCCGCCAGGACGGTTTCGCGCGTGATCCCTCGCGCCGTACATTCAGCGTCTGCCCCGTCTGTCTGAAGCGTGTTCCGGCCGTTCTGGAAGAAAGTGACGAACAGGTATTTTTGCGTAAAACATGCGGCGAGCACGGCGCGTTTTCAGCTGTGGTCTGGCGTGGGCAGCCGTCGCGCCGCCAATGGATCGGCACCGTCGCGCCATCGGCTCCGGAAGAAAGCCGTAATTGCCCGCAAGCCTGCGGGCTGTGCCCCGATCATCGGCAAGACACCTGTTGCGTGCTGCTTGAAGTCGCTTCCCGTTGCAATCTCGCCTGCGTTCATTGCTTTGCCGGGGCAAACAATGCCGCGGCCGGACCGGGCGCGCAAGACCCTCCGCTTGACGTGGTGAAAAGCCAAATCAGCGATATTGCCGGACGCGGTCTGACCTTTCTCCAACTCAGCGGAGGCGAGCCGACCCTGCGCGACGACCTGCCGCAAATTGTGCGTTTCGCCCGCGAGGCCGGCTGCGCCTATGTCCAGTTGAACACCAACGGTCTGCGTCTGGGACGCGATGAAGACTTTGTCCGCTTGCTGGCCGAAGCCGGTCTCTCCTTTGTCTTTCTTCAGTTTGACGGCCTGACTGACGAAATTTGCCTGCGTCTGCGCGGCAAAGCCGTGCTGAGAGACAAACTCGCGGCGATTGACGCGTGCGCGCGCCGCAACATCGGGGTGACTCTTGTGCCGACCCTGGTGCCGGGCGTGAATACAGACGTTGTGGGAGACATGCTGCGCTTCGCGGCAGCGCGCTCCCCCGCCGTGCGGGGCGTGCATTTTCAGCCGGTGACCTACCTCGGCCGATATCCGGATTCAGGCGCGCCGCCCGGCGACGAGCGGCGCTTCACTCTGCCCGAGACGCTTCAGGCCGTCTATGATCAGGCCGGGGAACTTGTCCCGGCCGGGAGCATCGTCCCCTCCCGCTGCGATCACCCGGCCTGCGGATTTCATGGGGCTTATGTGGTTGCAACCGAAAACGGCAGGCCGCCCGCGCTTGTGCCTCTGACCCCGTCCAACCCGCCGGAGTGTTGCTGCACGCCGCCTGCGGAGCTGAACCGCCGCTTTGTGGGACAGCGCTGGCTGCGGCCTCCCGTGCAGGACTGTTGCGCCGATCGGAACGCGGGCGCGCGCGATCTGAACACACTGGACGGTTTCCTGAACCGCGCGCGTTCCCATGCCTTCACCATCACCGCCATGGCTTTTCAGGACGCCTGGACCCTGGACATGGAACGCCTGCGCCGGTGCAGTTTGCACGTCTACGACCGGGGACGGATTGTGCCCTTCTGCGCGTATTACCTCTCCTGAGCAACGGCGAAAGCCTTTTCGCCGGAGCGCGCTTTTTCCGCCACATGCAGGCAGACTATGCCCGAGGTGAGTTTTTTGTGCCAAACGCGGATGAAACCAGCCCGGCAAAGTTCAGCCTCCAGCCTGGAGGCGGTGGGAAATTCGCGGACAGTCCGCGCGAGGTAGTCGTATGCGGTCGCATCCCGTGAAACCAACCTGCCTATACGGGGCAGTACGGCGTTGAGATAGAAATTGTAAATGCCCCCCCAAACCCGTTCGCGGCCGGAGCCGAATTCCAGAATGCAGGCGCGCCCGCCTGGTTTGAGAACGCGCAGCATTTCCGCGTAGGCGGCCTCTCTGGGCAGGATATTGCGTATGCCGAAGGCCATGGCGACGCAGTCCGCCACGGAGTCGCCCACAGGCAGAGCCTTGGCGTCGGCGGCGACGGAAAGTATCCGGAACTCTTCCCTCGTCAGTTTGCGCCGGCCGCGTTCCAGCATGGCCGGACAAAAATCCAGAGCCAGGACAAGCGCATCGGGATGTCGGCGGCGCAGAGCCAGGGAAACGTCCAATGTGCCTGCAGCAAGATCAAGGGCCGTTGTTCCACGCCCCTCCGTTGAGGCCTTTTCCAGGGCCGTTTCGGCCAATGCCGAGCGCCAGCGTATGTCTAACCCCAGGCTGAGGGCGTGGTTGAGCAGATCGTAAAAGCGCGCGATCCGGCTGAACATGCCGGCAACGGCCTTGTCGTGCCCCATCGTCAATCGCCTTCCCTCATCTTTCGCGTCTTTACAGCAGTTGCTTCACGGCGAGGATTCGCGGGCAAATCTTCGGGGAGGGGGCGCTAGCCGCAACGTGAAAAACCGCAGGACGGACAGATCAGACAGCCTTCCTGAAACGCCAGGGCCTCGCCGCATTCCGGGCAGCGCTGGCCTTCCAGGTCATTCACGTCCCTGACGCGTTCGTTCTTGAGGTAGCGCTTTTCCAGCACCCAGGCAATGGCGTCCGGAATGGAAAGCAAAAGGCCCTTGCCGCGAAAGACGGGATGCTCGCCGCCGATGCCCTTGATCTGCGCTACCACGTCGCGCACATGCACCCCGGAACGCAGGGCCAGGGAAACAAGACGTCCGATGGCCTCGGCCTTGGCCGTGATGGAGCGCCCGGATTTGCCGATGGTGGCGAAGACCTCGAAAGGCTCTCCGTCAACCTCGTTGACGGTCAGATACATTGCGCCCAAACCCGTCTGCACCTTCTGGGTGAAGCCCTGCACCATATCCGGCCGCTTGCGCACCGAAGTCGCGTATCGGGGCGTCGGCGCATCCCCGTCCATTTTTTTCTGCCCCTCTCCCGTCGCCAGCACCTGCACGCTTTTGCAGCCGTCGCGATACACGGTGACGCCTTTGCAGCCTTCCTTGTATGCCGTCCAATATATATCGTAAATATCCTGTTCAGTCGCCGTATTGGGCAGATTGACCGTTTTGGAGACGGCATTGTCGGTATGACGCTGGAAAGCCGCCTGCATGCGCAAGTGCCAGATGGGCTCAATGTCCATGGCCGTCACAAAAACCCGGCGCAACCCGGCCGGCAGAAAATCCATATCCTGGATGGATCCCCTGGTCAACACGCTTTCCATTATTTCGTCTCCGGCAATGCCGGCTTCGTCCAGGGCCTGTTCAAAATAGCGGTTCACTTCGACAAGGCGCTCCCCGTCCAGAATATTGCGCGTAAAGCAGAGGGCGAAAAGAGGTTCCACTCCCGAGGAGCAACCGGCGATAATGGAAAGCGTGCCCGTGGGCGCGATGGTGGTGACGGTGGCGTTGCGGTAGGGTCCCTTCTTTCCCTTGGCGTATACGGATTGCGGATAGGCCGGGAAAGGCCCGCGCTCTCTGGCGAGCGCTGCCGAGGCCTTGTGCCCTTCCTCCTGAATAAAGCCCATGACACGCTCGGCCAGTTGAACCCCCTGCTCGGAATTGTAGGCCACGCCCAATTCATACAGCAGGTCGGCGAAACCCATGACGCCGAGCCCGATCTTGCGGTTGCCCCGCACGGTCTGGTTGATGCGTTCAAGGGGAAAACGCGACGCGTCTATGACATTGTCCAGAAAACGCACGGAAAGATGGACGACACGGCGCAGTTCCCGCCAGTCAATGCCGTGTTTGGCCGGATCGTTTTCGTCGTTGTGCCCCGGCACAAAGAACAGGGCAAGGTTGATGGATCCCAGATTGCACGCCTCGTAAGGCAAAAGAGGCTGTTCTCCGCAGGGGTTTGTGGATTCTATATCTCCCTGGTCCGGGGTCGGGTTGTCACGGTTGATGCGGTCCAGAAAAACAATGCCGGGATCGCCCGACTGCCAGGCCTTTTGCACCAGCAGATCAAAAACGTCGCGGGCGCGCAGTCTGTTCCTCTCTTCCCCGCTGTTGGGGTCAAGCAGATCATAGTATGCGTCGTCCCCCACAGCCTGCATGAATGTTTCCGTCAATCCCACAGACAGGTTGAAATTGTTGAATTCTCCCTCTTTTTCCTTGGCCCGGATAAAATCCAGGATATCCGGATGATCCACGCGCAAAATGCCCATATTGGCCCCGCGCCGTGTGCCGCCCTGTTTTATCTGTTCCGTGGCCGTGTTGAAGATGCGCAGAAAAGAGACAGGGCCGGAAGCCACGCCGCCCGTGGATCCCACGCGGCTTTTGCTCGGACGTAAACGGGAAAAGGAAAATCCCGTGCCGCCGCCGGATTTGTGGATCATGGCCGCATGCTTGACGGCGTCAAAAATCTCCTCTATGGAATCGCCCACCGGCAGGACAAAACAGGCCGAAAGCTGTCCCAGATCCGTGCCGGCGTTCATCAACGTGGGGGAATTGGGCAGAAATTTCCAGCTTGTCATCAGGTGGTAGAAATCCTGCGCCAGTTCTCTGGCGGCGCGGGAAGAACGTTCGTAATTGGCCTCCTGTTCCGCTATGGCCGAAGCCACGCGCCAGAAAAGCTCGCGAGGACTTTCTTGGATGTTGCCTTCCGGGTCTTTGCGCAGGTAACGTTTTTGCAGGACAATTTCCGTATTGGGGCTCAACTGGGGTTGAGGCAGATTTTCCGGCATGGGGATCATGAGACGGCCTTTTTCATCCTTAAAATTTATGTTGTGGTTCGTGCGCCAAGGATGGTTCACTTCAGGAGCAATGCTCTATACGCCAGAACACGGCAAAACAAAAGCGTGGGCAACGTGGCGATCTCACTCGCCAACAAGCCGAAATCAGTGAAAAAGCATCGTCCAGAAGTTGGCCAAAAAGTCTAAAATTTTTCAAAAGAAATACAACGACAGCCACAACCTGTTGACATCAAACATAATCATGACAAGGCGCGCTTCCCCATGAGATGGCGACGCAAGCCGCTTGCAGGCGGCGCTGAAAATACGTACTATGTCGCGCCAAGGAGTCCGATGTGATCATCACTTGTCCGAACTGCGCCTTTTCCCGGGATGTGCCGCCGGAAAAAATGCCCGCGCATTCCGTCATCGCCACCTGTCCGCGTTGTTCCTGTCGCTTCAGATTTTCTCCTGCCGACGACGCGCTGGACGCTCCTCCCCATGAAAGCGGGGGGACAGACGGGACTGAGGAAGGGCGATACAATCCGGACGGGGCGGACCATCCGGCGCAGGATGAAGATGATCCCCTGCCGCCGGGAACCGTGAGGCTCGGACAGTCGGCTCCGCCTCCGGAAAACGCGGCTGAGCAGGACAATGCCGACGAGCAGGAGGACATGCGCCTGACGGCGGCCCGCGCCTATTCCCGGGAGGCCGCCCGTTTTGAGGAGGATGAGCGGACGCCGGACGCCGGCAATCCCTGGGATATGGCGCCCGCCGAAAAAGGCTGGGCAGCCGCTTTCTATCAGACGGTACTGCGCGTCATGCTGGACGCGCAGCGTTTTTTCTCCTCCCTCGTCCCGCAAACGCGCCCGCTGCGCGCCCTGTACTTTTATCTGATTGTGAGCGTGTTCCAGATTGTCGTGGAGCGCTTCTGGGGCTATATGCTGCTGCAATACATCAGCGGCGGAAATCCGTCTCCAGACCCGCAGCTTGACAGACTTTTGACCATGCTGGCCCCGCAGACCAGTCTGGCCATGACCGTTTTGTTCAAAACAGGTCTGTTGGTGCTGGAACTGTATTTTTTCGCGGCGCTCATTCACCTGACCTACCGCTTTCTGATCCCCGACAGGGCTGACTTTTCCCTGGTTTTTCAGGTCATGGCATACAGCTCCGCCCCCTCGCTGCTGTGCGTCGCGCCGCTTATAGGTTCTCTGGTCGGCTTCGTCTGGTCCCTGAGCTGCATCATCATAGGCTGCCGCTCCGCCCTCAAGCTCACCTGGACGCAGACAATGACGGGCATCGCGCCCGCCTGTTTCGCGGTGCTTCTGCTTTTGGCACAATTTATGAAAGCGGCTCAGGGCTAACCGCAATATTGACGCCAGAGGACATCAGCCATGAACATCCCGCAGCAACGCTCACGTCCGGCCCTTGTGATTCTCGCGGCTCTTGCCGTCGGCCTTCTCGCGGCCTGCGCCAGGGAGCCCGACGACACCTCCGGTTTTCTCTCCCTGGCCGGCGATTTCAGCACTCCGTTCCAGATACACATTGACAATTTCGTCCGCCGCCAGCCTCCGGCCGTCTACGTCAGCCCGCGCGGACGCCTTGACCACAAACCCAAGGCGCTCTTCGTGCCCCTGCGTTTTACCCAACAGATCAGCAATCCTGTGTCTCTGAGCACGCTGGTGTCGCGTCAGGTCTGGCAGGTCTGGCTGTCCCTCGGGGGGTTCGAAGTGCTGGAGTTCGCTCCGGATTACGGCCCCTTTGAAACGCAACGTTCTCTGGCTCTGGCCCGGGCCAAGGGCGCGGAATTTCTGGTGGGCGGGCACGTCAACCACTATATGGACGGCGGATCCGGCGGGGAAAGTTCCGTGTCCCTGGACGTGGAAATCTACGATGTCAAGTCGGGCAACTTGGTCTGGCATCTGGCCCAGGGCGGCCTTATGGAGGCGCGACAGGTGCATGACTTCTATCTGTTCTCCATCAAGGAGCGTATTCCGGGAGACCCGGCAGGGCTGGTCACGCGCGCCCTGGCCTACGACATGGGGCGCAGGGTCGCCGCCTGGGGCAACGTCTCGGGCACGCGAAACGCCGGACAGGGGCGGCGCGGAGAAGGTCTGGTCTTTTAACCTCCCCTCTTCCCGACTGCGCGGTCTCGACGCCCGCAGGCGGACGTCGAAAAATCACTGCTTTGTTATAGGGATTGAGAGACCAGAACCAGAAACATTATTAATTCCGTCAGTCAGCCCCACGAAGTTCACGACTCCGGAAGGATCTCCGGGATTAAGCGTCCCGCTGAATGAGCCGTTGGATGCCGTCGATGGCCCCATCGGAGTAAATCCCATAACGGAGAAGCTGCCTCCCGACGCGGAACCGGTTCCGCCATCCAAAACATAAATGCCTGTCGTCAAAGGACCGGAAGTGACACTTCCCTTTATGTGTCCACTGGTTATACTGCCTGAACCCAAATTCACAGTGAAGCCCAGTCCGTCCACAGTGCCGAAAGTCGTTGAATAAGGCGCTCCAAAATAATCGTATACCGCGTTCGGCATGGGCGTCACCGTCGTCTGCGTGATCGCGGGCGGAGCGACGGAAAGCGAGGCCATGTCCTGCAAGGCCAGCCCGGCCAGCCGCGTTTCCTCGGGCAAGGCAGTCCCCGCCGCCAGGGGCGTTTCCTCCCTCCGCGCTGGCGTCAGCCCAGGTTCGGGCGCGGCCGCCGCAACGGCGCCCCCCGCGTGGAAAGCCAAATCCCGTCCCAAATCCCTGCGGTCCCGCGGATCAATGGGGATTGGCCGCGCAGGCGTGTCCGGAACGGTTATCTTGTTGCCTCCCGGCACAAGAATATTGTTGACATAGACTCTGCGCATGGTGTTTTCCACAAAGACGGTGCTCACGCCGTCCCTGGAGCGCATGCTGACGATGGTCCCGCGTATGCCAATCGCCGCCTCCGGGCTGGTCAGGGCGAAGCCGTCCGGGTTTTTCTCCGTTATGCGGCCGGTGATGATCCGGGTCACGCCTTGCAGCAGATGCGCCCTGAACATGGGCTTGGAACCGCTCTCCACGTACTCGCGCAAATTCAGGGAGGTGTCGGGGCCAAGGCTGAGCGTGGTGTCGTCGTTGAAAAGGATGCGCACCCGCCCGGTGGAGTCCGTGCTCAGGGTGTCTCCGGAGTAGACGGAAGCGCCCCCGGTCAGCGCCGTTCTTTGCCCGCCGCGCTCGACAAAGGCGTTGGCCGCGATGGTCAGCACGCTGCCCGCCTCCTGACCGATGGAAGCCGTTTTTTCCGCAGGCTGCGCGGCAAGACAGACAAAAGAGGGGAAGGACAAAATCGCCGTGATCACAGTAGTCATAAAGGAAATTGCAATGCGCCTGCTCATTGTGTCGGCTCCTCTTTGAATGCGCTGGAATGCCTGGTTGCGACCGCCCCTGATTCTGCCGCGAACGCAGGGAAATTGCAAGGACAAAGTGCGGCGTGGCATGGACAATGCGGCGAAGATGCCCTATATTTCCAAACATCATGAACAGCGCGAAAGACCTCTCCTGTTTCAAGGCTTACGACGTGCGCGGCCGTGTGCCGGACAAAATCGACGAATCCGTCGCCCGCGCGCTGGGCCGGGCCTTTGCCGATCATTTCTCGGCGCGCGAGGTTGTTGTGGGACGCGACGCGCGGCTGAGCGGGCCAGGGCTGAGCGCCGCCCTGGCGCAAGGCCTCACGGAGGCCGGGGCGCGAGTGACGGACATCGGCCTGTGCGGCACGGAAGAAATATACTGGGCCGCCGCCCGTCAGGGCTTTGACGGCGGCATTATGGTCACCGGCAGCCATAACCCGGCTGACGAAAACGGCTTCAAGCTGGTGCGGGGCGGGGCCGCACCCGTGAGCGCGGATTCCGGCCTCAAGGATCTGAAATCCGCTGTGGCGGAACTGCTGCGGGGGACGGCGGCCGGAACGGGAGCGGAACCCCAGGGCGCGGCTAGGGGTTCATTCCGGAAAGAGTATGCGCAATGGCTCCTGGAATACTGCCGAACGGCAAATCCGCCGCGCAACCCGCTGAAAGTCCTGGCCGACGCCGGAAACGGCTGCGCCGGACTGGTGCTGTCCGAACTCGGGCCGAGTCTGCCCTGCGAGCTTGTCCTGCGTCAGGCGGAGCCGGACGGACGTTTCCCCAACGGCGTGCCCAATCCCCTTCTGCCGGAAAAACGCGAGGGAACGGCGCGGGCCGTGCGGGAGCAAAAAGCGGATCTGGGCATAGCCTTTGACGGAGATTTTGACCGCTGTTTCTTCTACGACAGCGACGGCAATTTCATCGAAGGCTATTACTGCGTCGGCATTCTGGCTCAGGAACTGTTGCGCCGCTGCCCGGGGGCCAAAATCATTCACGACCCGCGGGTGTACTGGAACACGCGGGAGGTGGTGCTTGCCGCCGGCGGCGTGCCGGTGATGGGCAAAACAGGACACGCCTTCATCAAGGAAAAAATGCGCGCGGAAAACGCCCTGTACGGCGGAGAAATGAGCGCTCACCACTATTTTCGCGATTTCGCCTATTGCGATTCCGGAATGCTACCCTGGCTGCTGACGGTCCGCCTACTCTCTGAAACCGGACAAACTCTGGCGGAGCTCGCGGCGGAGCGCATGGCGGCCTGGCCGTGCAGCGGCGAGATAAACCGCCGTGTGACCGACGCCGCCGCCCTGATGCAGGCCATACGCGATCGCTACGCGGCCCGGGCCGTTCACGAAGACCACCTGGACGGCCTCAATCTGGAATTCCCCGAATGGCGCTTCAACCTGCGCATGTCCAATACCGAGCCGATACTGCGCCTGAATGTGGAAAGCCGGGCCAATCGCGCCTTGCTGGAAGACAAGACGGCTGAGCTGCTGGAGACGCTCGACGCTTCCGCCTGAATCACATTTTCAGTCTTGAAACGGGCTCCAGCGCGTTCAGCAACGCCTTGAACTTGGCGTCCCAGTTGGGGTCGTTCGCACCGGGCAGACCGCCGTCGTGCAACAGGGCGCTGTGCAAAGCGTTCATTTCTTTCTGGGCGCCGACGCGGCGCACCATGTCAACGGCCGCGTCGGCCATGGGCGGCATTTCCCGCACAGCCTCATCCCGCTTTCCTCTGAGCCGCTGTTTGACCGAGTCGCTGACCAGTATAGGCGCTTTGGCCCGCAAGGCCAGAGCGATGGCATCTGAGGGACGGCAATCAATGCGCGTCCTGCTTGCCTGGGAATGCAGCACCAGAACGGCGTAGTAAACGCCGTCCACACAGCGCGTTATCTCCACGCTCACCAGCTCGTGGTGAAAGGCCCTAACGCACAAAAGCAGCAGATCGTGGGTCAGGGGACGGGGCAGTTGCTCGTTGTCCAAAGCCAGGGATATGGACATGGCTTCCATGGGCCCCACCAGGATGGGCAATATAAGATCACTGTCCTTTGCCTGCAAAATGACAATTGGATTTTTGCTCCTCTCATCAAGAGTCAGACCAATCACGCGCATTTCCAGCATAATTCCCCCGCCTGCGTCAATCTACGGTTGACGCGCGTTTTTCACCACATGTCTCCCGCCGGCTCCGCGGCAAGACTGTGCCTTTTGGCCCGCGTAATGAGCACAGGGGCCATTTTGCCCGTGTAATCGCCCTGTCCCTCCAGGACAAGATTCACAACGACCCCGTAAGGGTCGCGTCCTCGCCAGCTTGTTTTTCCGGGCGGCTGCCGACGGCTGCGGCCTTCGATCAGAATGTCGGTCTTCCGCCCGACGCGATCGGCCAGCAGACGCCTGGTCAGAGCGTCCTGCAGGGCCTGAAGGCGCGACAGCCGTTCCAGACTGACGGTCGGCGCAGTCTTGTCAGGCATGAGCGCCGCCCGCGTTCCCGGTCTGTCCGAATAACAGAAAGAAAAACTTGAAACAAATTCACATGTTTCCATTATGGCAAGAGTGTCTTCAAAGTCTTTTTCGCTCTCGCCTGGAAAGCCCGCAATGATATCCGTGCTCAGGGCCATGTCCGGGCGCGCCTCGCGCAGACGCCGCGCCAGATCAAGAAAAGTCCGGCTGTCGTATTTGCGTCCCATGCGTTTGAGGACGTTGTCGGAGCCCGATTGCAGAGGCAGATGCAGACGCGGACAAAGAGCGGGCACGTTGCCGAAGGCGGCCACGTCCTCGGGCCGCATGTCCCGGGGATGGGCCGTCACGTAGCGCAGCCGGACGAGACCGGGCAGGGTCGCCACACGTTCCAGCAGACTGGCGAAGCTCGTTCCGTCGCCCTGTCTGTCCCGGTTGTAGGCGTTGACGTTCTGGCCCAGAAGAAGGATTTCCCGCGCTCCTCCATCCAGACGCGCGCGGCATTCTTCCAGAATGTCCTCGGCACGACGGGACTTCTGACGCCCGCGCGTGAAAGGAACAATGCAGTAAGCGCAAAAATTGTCGCAGCCCTGTATGATGTTCACCTGGGCCACAGGCCCGGCGGCGGCCCGAACAGCCTTCCGCTCTTCATAGCCGACGCTGAAATCCAGCAGGCAACAGCGCTCCTGCGGTTCGGCAAGCAGGCGCTCAATGGCCTCAGGCGCGCGTGCCAGACCATCGCTCCCGACGAGCAGCCGCACCTGACTTTCCGGGGAAAAGAGCTTCTCGCCCATCTGCTGGGCCACACAGCCGGCGACCACAACCAACACCCCGGGGTCGCCGCCCGTCACACGCCGCACTTCGGCCAGCGCGGCGGCCACCTTGCGCTCCGGCTTTTCGCGCACGGAGCAGGTATTGAGCACCACCACGCGGGCATCCTCCAGACCGGTCCGCGTGAAACCGCGCTCGGCAAGGCTGGATGCCAGCCACCAGGAGTCGTTGGCGTTCATCTGGCACCCAAAGGTGATGATGTGAAAACTTTTCCCGTTCATGGCGACATCCGCGACGGCGAGCATACGGGTTATTGTTTGACGCCGGAATCCGGCTCCCTGTACATGCCCTGTGCGCCGTCCTCATCAAGAATGTCCAGTTGCTCTTCCAGCCATTCCAGAACGCCGCGCGCCGTGTTGTAGTTGAGCAGCACCCGCGTGTGAATGCGGCGTTCCACTTCCCTGGGCTCGCCGTCCTCCGGCAGGATTTCATGCCCCAGGCTGCCGTCCGGGCTCACAATCTGCTCCATGAATTGCGGCAACGCGTCGCTCTCGTGGTAAAAATTCATTTCAATTTCGCCCTGGGCATTGATGCCGCCCCAGACGCCGTGGGCCGTCTGCAACCGCGTCCCGTGTTCCAGAGTGAAATTGTAACGTATTTTGGAAGGGATTTTCACCGGACACATCCTTGGACAACTATTGAACAACCGCCGGAACAGGAGCTCGCCGGGAAATCCGGCCAGCCCGGCGGGACACCTTGACGCTTTTCCCTGTTCAGGATATCCCAGAAAAGGGGGGCAAGTAAAGTCCCGCCACATGGCCCTCGACGGGAATCAAACCTGCGACGCGAAAGCCAAACCGCGCAGACAGGCGGAAAAAATATTGTGAACGAAAAAATAAATACGATCCAGCATCAGGCGCTGCCGTACTTCGATATGGAAGCCTTTATGGAACAGAGCCGAGAAACGCGCCTGGGCGGAGCTGTCGCGGAGCGTCTGGCCGGCCTTTGGGAGCGGTGGTTACCTCTGTTGCGCGTTTGCGAAACACGCGCCGGGACAAATTCCTGGTTGGCTGTCTGGTTGCCGGAATCCGTGGAAAAACAGGTGGACGAAGTTTGGAAGGCCTCCGCGTCCGAGGGTTGGCTTGTCAACACGCTGGCCCAATTCATGTGCATGAGCGCCCTGAGGGAGGCGCTTCCGGAAGTGGAGCGGGCCGGTTGCGCGCCCTCGCCGCGCCCCACGCGAACTCTGCGCGAGGCTCTGGCCCGTCTGGAAGTTCCATACAAGGTAAACGCGCCCACGCTTGAACGCCGCTACGCCGTGGTCACGTTCTATCCCTGGCGGGGAGGCTGCGAGATATGCTCTTTGCAAGCCGACTGCCCCAAGGGGCGGGGCGGGGGAGAAAATCTTTCCATTGTCTTGCCGGGGCATGAGAAGGAAAGCTGATGTCTGCGCGTCTCATGTCCTTGCCTGCCTGTTCAGCGGCCTTCCATGATGAGCATCCTGGTTGCTCCGTCAGGGGAGCGCACCAGCACCTCCACTGTGCGGGCATTCTGGGTCACGTTGACCACCAGACAGGTCTGGGTGACGTCGCCGTCATAATTCCTTACGTCCACGGTGTCCCCGCGTGAGGGCAGGCGGTCGGGAATGATTTCCACCAGACCGGCGGTGGCGTCATCGAAGCCGTCCCAGGCGGATGCCGTGCCGGGCGACAGAAAAAGACAGGCGAACGCAATGACAAGGCGGAAATTTTTCATGTCCCCTTCTGTAAACCGCTTTTCGCATCTTGGCAACAACCTTTTTTCCCCCGCAGCTTCCGCGAATCACGGCGAAACGGCAAGCAACGGGAACGCGCCATGAATCTGACCGACGCGCGCGGTCGCGTTGTGCGCTACCTGCGGCTCTCCGTCACGGATCGCTGCAACCTGCGTTGCCGTTATTGCCGCAGCGGCACGGAACATTTTATCCCGCATCCCGACATCCTGCGCTATGAGGAAATGCTGCGTTTCGTCGGCATAGCGTCAAAACTGGGCGTCAACAAGGTGCGCATAACCGGAGGAGAGCCCTTTGTACGCAAGGGCTGCGCCGATCTTCTGGTCATGCTGCGCGAACGCCTGCCGAGAATCGACCTGCGCGTCACCACCAACGGGGTTCTGCTCGAGCCGTATGTGCCGCTTCTGGCCCGGTTGGGCGTCAGCGCCGTAAATCTCTCCCTGGACAGTTTTGACCGCGCCGCGTTCGCCTCGGTGACGGGGCGGGATGTTCTGCCGGCCATATTGTCCGCCCTGGACAAGATGCTGAGCGTCGGCCTGCCTGTCAAAATCAATGTGGTCGCGGTGCGCGGCGTCAATGACGGTCAACTGGATGACTTCGTCCACGCCGCCAAAACGCTGCCCATTGACCTGCGCTTTATTGAATTTATGCCCATGGGCAGCGGCACGTTGTGGAATGAAAAAAATTTCTGGCCCGCGGACGAGATCCGGGAGGAAATTTCCCGCCGCGTCCGTCTGACGCCTGTAACAGGCGGCCGCGACGACGCCGGGCCCGCCCGCGTGTACGCCGTTGAGGGCGGCAGGGGCAGAATAGGTTTCATCACTTCCATGACCAATCATTTCTGCGCTTCCTGCAACCGCCTGCGTTTGACAAGCGACGGACATGTGCGTACCTGTCTTTTTGACGACAGGGAATACAGGCTGCGGGGGATGTTGAGGTCAAAACGCGTGTCCGATCGGCAGATCGGGGAGGCCTTGCGCCGCGTTTGCGCCCTGAAGCCCGTCGGCGCGGACATCCTCAAGCGGCGCGTCGGGGACAAGGCGGTGGCCGAACGTCGCATGACCAGCATCGGCGGCTGACATTTACGAACAGGCACGACCATGATCATCAATATTCACGGATTCACGGGCAACGGCGACAACACGAAATCCAGATGGCTGAAGGCGAACATCGTGCAGCACGAAATTTTTTCGCCGACGATTGATTATGCCGCATCAAACCCCGAGAGCATACTGGAACTGCTCTCCAACAAAATTTCATCCTGTCCGGGAACAGACTCTCCCCGTGTGCTGGGCAGCAGTCTGGGAGCCTTTTACGCCAGATGCCTGAATCTGTTGTTTCCTGAAACGACGACCGTTCTCATCAATCCCGCGCTTGTTCCCTTTCTGACCCTGCGCGGACGCATAGACTGCAAGGCCTATCTCGCCCTGTTCGCGCGCCTGGCCTACAGGGACGACGCCATGTCGAATGAAAAAAGTAGGCTGCACGTCATCATCGGCGATTCGGATGAACTCATTGACCATGAACACATGACGAAGCCCCTGTTGCCACCGAATTTTCAACGTATTCATGTTATCAGGGGCGGAAGGCACCGGCTGGAGCTGACTCCTGAAGTGGGCGGCATACTGAAGTCAATCCTGTCCTGAGCGGATTTGCCCTATTTCCCCGACGTTCAAGGAGGATCGCCCTTATGGACAACCGCACACTGACCGCGATTCCCGGCATTTTTGTGGGGCACGCCACCGACATTGAGCGGAGCACAGGTTGCACGGCTCTGCTTTGTCCTTCGGGGTTCACCCCGGGCATTGCCGTTCTGGGTCTCCCCCGGGAAGCCGGGAGACGGAATTAATGTATCCCGCATCTCTGGTGGACGCCGTGCATGGCTTGCTTCTCGCCGGGGGCAGCGCCTTTGGTCTTGCCGCCGCAGACGGGATTGTCCGCTTCCTGCGTGAACAGGGACACGGCTTCGTGATGCCGCATGGCGTTGTTCCCATAGTTCCCGGCGCGGTCATCTATGACCTGGATGTGAACCGGAACCCGGGCCTGTTGCCGGACGCGGCCATGGGATACGCCGCCGCGCGCGGCGCGACGGAAAGGCCCGTGCCGCGCGGGAGAGTCGGCGCCGGAACCGGCGCGCGCTGCGGTCGAATGTTCGGCCTGACGGCGGAACAGGATCACACGTCTCCGGCGGGTCTCGGTTCCGCCCTTGTGGAAAGCCGGGGCATTCTGGTTGGGGCTCTTGTGGTGCTCAACTCCCTCGGCAATGTTCACGACCCTGACAGCGGCCTTTTTCTTGCCGGAGGACGGGACGCCGACGGACAGCCCTTCAGCCGGGAAACAGTTTTTTCCACGCTTGCCAGCGAGGCTATTCCCCAGACCAACACCGTGCTGACTGTCGTGGCCACCAACGTCCCGCTGGGCAAAGCCGCCGCCACGCGTTTGGCGCGCATGGCGAGCGGCGGGCTGGCACGCGCCATACGCCCGGCGCATCTTGTCCATGACGGCGATATCGTCTTCGCCCTGTCCGCCAAAACCGGTTTGCCCCCTTCGGCCGGACCGTGGACGGAAAACCTGCTCGGCGCCATGAGCGCGGAAGCCGCGGCTCAAGCCGTTGTGGACGCGGTCAGGCCACGCGGGCAATACTGAACCCGCTCAGCCGTGTAGACGCTTTCCCGTATGGTCTTGGGTCGCCCTCCTCCGAACGGACTGGTCGTTGCCCAAGAATACCATTAGAATTTATCCTGCACGCCCGCTGAAAAGCGCCATGCACTGTTTCAGAGCAGACATGCGCGGCGGATGCGGGCCAGAGTTTCTTCCCGACCCAGAAAGGCCATGATTTCATTGAGGTGCGATCCACCCATAAAACCCATAAGGGCGGTGCGTAAGGGTGGCGCCACATCTTTGAAGGTCAGATTGTTGTCCGCCACATAGCTGTTCAGGATTCTGTTTATTGACGCGGCTTCAAAGGGCTCGCATGCCTCAAGAATTCCCATCAGGGCGCGCAGATGCCCTTTCCCGGTTTCCGTCAGGTGTTTTGCCGCGTCTTTTTCGCTGTATACAAGCCGCGTAGCGGGCAGAAGCAGGGGACGGAAAGCGCGTGCCAGGGCCAGCAGGTCCGAGGCGCGCTCGCGGAAGAGCAGACACAGGCCGACAAGCCTGTTTTGCGGCACGTCATCCAGACCGTCTTCCGCATACTCGCGGCGCACAAAGGGCGCGACAAGGTCAGCAAGATCATCCATCGGTAGGGCGCGCATGAACTGGGCGTTGGTCCATTCCAGTTTGGCCGGATCAAAGGCCGCTGCCGCCGGGTTGAGATTGCCTCCATCAAAAAAAGCAATAAGCTCCTGACGCGAAAAAAGTTCCTGGTCTCCGTGGGACCAGCCAAGCCTGGCCAGATAGCTCACCAGAGCCTGCGGCAACAGCCCTTCTTGCTCGTACTCCATGACCGAACGCGCCCCGTGGCGTTTGGAAAGTTTCTGGCGGTCGCGGCCCAGAATCATGGGGACATGGCCGAAGCGCGGCACGGGCAGGTCGAGGGCCTCGTATATCAGTATCTGCCGCGGCGTGTTGGAAACATGATCGTCCCCCCGAATGACGTGTGTGACGCCCATCTCGTTGTCGTCAGCCACTACGGCCATGTTGTAGGTCGGCATGCCGTCGGCGCGGCGCAGCACCATGTCGTCCAGTTCTTCAACGTCAACGGCTATGCGGCCTTTGACCATGTCCTCAAAAACAATCTTGCCGGTCAATGGAATTTTAAGGCGTACGCAACGCCCTTCACCGGGGCCGAGGCCACGCTCGCGGCATTTGCCGTTGTAGCGAGGTTTCGCGCCGCAACTGCGCGCGGATTCGCGCATGGCTTCCACCTCTTCCGGCGTGCACTCGCACCAGTAAGCGTGGCCCGAGGCCAGCAGGCTGTCCACAAGACTGTTGTACAATCCGGCGCGCTGCGTCTGGTAGACGGGCTCTCCGTCCCAGTCCAATCCAAGCCAGCGCATGGAGGCCAAAATGGCATCCGTATATTCCTGTTTTGAACGGAGCAGGTCGGTGTCCTCAATGCGCAGATAAAAACGGCCGCCGAAATGGCGGGCCAGAAGCCAACTGAAAATCGCTGTGCGCGCGCCGCCTATGTGCAGGTGCCCTGTGGGGCTCGGCGCAAAACGCGTGATGACCTCGGACATGGATGTTTCCTGTTTGCGCGGAATATCAGCCGGAGGAATGCGTATCCGGCGCCGCGCGGAAATGTTTATCTGGCCGCTATGGCCTCAATTTCAATTTTTGCGCCCATGGGCAGACTTTTAACGGCAAAGCAGCTTCGCGCCGGATACGGATGCTTGAAAAAAGCGGCATAAACCTCGTTTACCGCGGCAAAATCGTTGATGTCCGCAAGATAGACTGTTGTTTTCAAAACTTTTTCCAGGGAAGATCCGGCGGATTCAAGAATGGCCTTGAGATTGTTCAACGAGGCGGATGACTGCTCCGCAATGCCTTCAGGCATGGTCCTGTCACGGGCGTCAAGAGGAAGCTGTCCCGAGACGAAAACAAGTCCTCCCATCGTCAAGGCTTGCGAATACGGTCCAATGGCGGCGGGGGCTTTATCGGTGGCGACTGGCTGAATGAGCTGCATGGGCGATCTCCTGTTGTGTAAAAAACCTTTGACAAGAAGCGTCCTCTATGTCAATGAAAAATTCAGGAAGCGCCCAACGGGCTTAATAGGGAATCTCGTGCAAAGCGAGAGCGGACCCGCCGCCGTATACCAGACAGAGACTTCTTTTCCTTGAGCGCCACTGGCAACGGGAAGGCCGGAAAGAAGCTGGACAGCCGGAAGACCTGCTTTGTTTGTTCGTCATTGAGGACGGGCCGTCGGCAACGGGGCTTTTGTCGAACGACTTCTATCAGGGGGATAAATGCGTTTCCTCCGTCCGCGCCGAGCGGGCGGAGTTTTTTATTCTCCTGTTCACGCGCCCCGCATAAGCTATAAGGAACATCGCTATGCGAAAATCTCTCCGCGCTCTCGCTCTGACTCTTGTCTGCCTGTTCAGCGTCTTCTGTCTGCCGACCATGGCCGGCCAAAAGCCTGCCGAGGATGCCGTTCTCATAGTCGCCTTCGGCACCAGCGTGAAAAAGGCGAGGGCTTCCTACGCCAATGTGGAACAACAGGTCAAGGCGGCCTTCCCCGGCCGGGAAGTGCGCTGGGCCTGGACAGCGCATTCCCTGCTCAGGACGGCATCTCCCGGCAATGCCATGCCGACGGTTCAGGAAGCTCTTGCCAAACTGGCTGCGGAAGGAACAAAGAACGTCAGCATACTTTCGCTGCACGTCATCCCCGGCGCGGAATACAACGATTTGCTCCGCACAGCCCGAGCCCAGGAAGGTTTGCCCAAAGGTTTGCGCCAGGTGCGTCTTGTCCCACCGCTCCTGCACGATACGGACAGTCTGCGGGAGGTGGCGCGCCTGCTCATGCAAAGTCTGCCGAAAGAACGAAAAAACGATGAAGCCGCGCTTTTTGTCGGACACGGCACACACCACGCTGCCGGGGTGTTTTACCCAGCGCTTCAATATTACCTGAATACTCTTGACAAGAACGTCTTTGTGGGCACAATTGAGGGCGACCTCGATTTTGATGCTGTCCTGAAGCAAATCAGGACGCGCGGCGCGCGCAAGGTCTGGCTGGCCCCCCTTATGACCGTGGCCGGGGACCATGCCTCCAATGACCTGTTCGGTGCCGATCCTGAAAGCTGGCGGCAGCGTTTTCTGAAGAATGGCATTCAGGTGCAGGGCATTGCCAAAGGACTTGGCGAATACCCTGTTTTCGTCAACAGATGGGTTGAAGAGCTGAAGCAGTTGGGCAAGATGGGAAAGCCTGAAACGGCGATGTCCACAACACGCGTGCGCTGAGGCCCATGACGGACGCTCTCCCATCCCTTCCCGGACGCCGACATGAAAAAAAATTCCGTGTCCTGCTCTGTCTGGCGGCTTGCTGGCTCTGCGCCCTGCCCTTTTCCTGTCTTGTCGGGCCCGCGCCCGTCTGTGCGGGCGACGCTGCGCGGGCGCTCGGAGCCGTGCTGGGATTGACCACACCACCTGCGAATGAAATCAGTTTTCTGGTAGTGGGGAATATCCGGCTGGCGCGCGCAGTCATCGCGGCACTGTGCGGCGGAGCGTTGGCCATGTCCGGAGTCACCCTTCAGGGCGTGCTGCGCAACCCCCTGGCCGACCCCTTCACCTTGGGCATCTCTGCCGGGGCGGCCTGTGGAGCCAGCCTGATCATCAGTTTGGGGACATCCGTCCCCGTTTTGCCGGGCATAAGCCAGGCCGCGCTTGTCGCCCCGGCGGCCCTGGCCGGGGCGCTGCTGGCCCTGGCGGCGGCTGTCTGGCTGGGCAGCGCCGGGGGCCTGAGACGGGAAAGCGTTGTTCTGGCGGGCATTGCCGTATCTGCGTTTCTGGGGGCGCTGGTGGCCCTTGTCAAGGCCCTCAACGAAGAATCCGTCACCAGCATAGTTTTCTGGCTGCTGGGTTCCCTGCAAGGGCGCACTTGGGAGAGCCTTCCCATATTGCTGCTCACCCTTGTTCCCGGCTTTTTTCTGGTCGGACTGAATTTCAGAAAACTTGACCTGCTCTGCCTGGGCGACGACGAAGCCGCGCAACTGGGGCTTGATGTCAGTTCTGCGCGTCTGTGCCTTCTGGCCGGGGCCGGGTTGATGACAGCCGGATGCGTGGCTGTGACCGGCATTATCGCCTTTGTGGGACTTGTAGTCCCGCATCTGCTGCGTCTATGGCTGGGCGGGACGCATGCCCCCCTGCTGACCGGCGCTTTTTTTGGCGGCGGCTTGCTGCTGACGGCGGCCGACACATTGGCCCGTTCCCTGCCCGGCGGTCAGGAATTGCCCGTGGGCGTCGTAACGGCTCTTCTGGGCGGCCCTTTTTTCGCCCTGCTCGTGCGGAGACGCGGATGAAAACAGGCATGCCGATGCTTGAGGTCTCCAGCCTTGACGCCGGCTACAACGGCGCCGCTGTTTTGCGCGACATCAGCCTGAAAGCGGACAAGGGCGAATTTTTGGCCATACTGGGGCGCAACGGCAGCGGCAAGACCACCCTGCTCAAGGCAATCTGTGGGCTGCTCAGACCCCTGACCGGCCAGATACGCCTGCACGGCGACTCCGTGCAGGACATGTCTGCGCGCCGTCGCGCCTGTTTGTGCGCCGTCGTGCCCCAGCGCGAGGATGCGCCGCCGGGCATAAGCGGCGAGGAAATGGTTTTGTTGGGACGTTATCCCCGTTTGTCCTGGCTCGGCACATATGGCCGCAAAGACCATGAGGCGGCCCGCAACGCCTTGGCTGCCGTGGACGCGCTGGATCTGGCGGCCAGAGACATCGCCGCCCTCTCCGGCGGCGAACGGCAGCGCGTTCTGCTGGCCCGCGCTCTGGCCCAGGAAAGCCCGTTTCTCGTGCTGGATGAGCCCACATCTTCTCTTGACCCGGCTCGCATGACGGATTTGCTGGACTTGCTGGAGGCTCGCCGCGCTGAAGGCAACCTTGTCCTCATGGCTCTGCACGACTGCAATCTGGCCGCCCTTTACGCCACGCGCCTGCTCGGCCTGCGGGAAGGCCGCCTGCTCTTTGACGGCCCGGTGGAGACCATGTTTACCGAAGAGTATTTGCGGGCCCTGTATGACACGCGGATGTGCGTGGTCAGACATTCTGAGCTCGACTTGCCTCAGGCCTTGCTCACTCCCTCAAGGCAGGCATCCAGCCGGAGAGATATATGAAAAGCACGCGGCGTTTCCTGCATTTCATCCTGCCGCTTCCATTAGTTCTTGCGCTTTGTCCGGTCTTTTGCCGCGCGGCGGTCATCGTCACGGACGACATCGGCCGCGCCGTCGTCCTGGATGCTCCGGCATGCCGCATCGTGCCACTGTATGGCGCCTTTAGCGAGCTGATTCTGTCTTTGGGCGCCGGGCACTGTCTTGCGGCCCGCACGGCGGCGGACGCCAAACTCCCGGAACTTGTTGGCCTGCCTGTCATCGGCACGCACATGCGGCCCAATCCGGAACTAATCGCCGTTTTGAAGCCGGACGTGATACTCCATCTCGCTGGCAGGCAGGAGGCGTACATACACACAGATGCGTTGCGCTCTTTGGGTCTTACTGTGCTCGCCTTTACCCTGGACTCTTTTGAGGACATGTTTCGCGTCACGAAAACGCTGGGGCTGCTCCTCGACCGCAAAGAACAGGCCGAAGCGCGCGTTAGGGAGTGGAAAGACCGTTTGGCGTCGTTAAAGCAAAGCATTCCTGCCGGCGCGCCCGTGCGCGTTTTTTATGAAGCGCGTTACCCCAATTTGCTGGCTGCTGGCGGCAAAGGCATCACGAGGGACATCATCGCCGCGGCCGGAGGGGAAAATGTGACGCGGGAAGCCAAAAAACTGGTGCGTTTCAGTGAGGAGGCTCTGCTCATGGCCGACCCCGATGTGTATATCGTTCAACAGGGCCCTATGAATCCGGCTCCGCCCCCTCCTTCCGCACGTCCTCATTATCGAGGGCTCGCGGCCGTGCGCGCGGAACACGTGATATATGTCGATGAACATCGCTATGCCAGACCAGGCCCGCGTTCCATTGACGCGGCGGAAGAACTGGCCGCCAAAATACGCGCCGTGCGCACGGGTGAGAAACCATGATTCCAGATTTTACCGTTAGGCCGGGGACCTTGTACGCTGTGGGCGTCGGCCCCGGCGCACCGGATCTGCTCACGCTGCGGGCGGCGCATGTGCTGGCTGGCGTGGATGTTCTTTTGGCCGCATGCTCCCCGCGCAATGACTATTCCGCCGCTCTGGACACAGCCCTTCCCCATGTGCGGCCGGGCACGGAAATTGTGCGACTCGCCTTCCCCATGACTCGGCAGGGAGACATGCTGCGTCGAGCTTGGGACGAGGCGGCCCGCCGTAGCCTGGCCGTGCTTGAATCCGGCAAAAGCGCGGCCTTTTTGACTATAGGCGATCCGCTCATCTACAGCACATTCGGCTATCTGTTGCGTGAAATCAGAAAAAAGTCGCCAGATCAGCCTGTGGAGATAGTGCCCGGCATCACATCTTTTCAGGCTGCGGCCGCGCGCGCCTGCCTGCCTCTCTGCGAAGGGGAACAGAGCTTGCGCGTGCTCTCGGGCATCAATAACGCCGAAACGCTGGAGCGAGATCTGACCGGGGCGGATACGGCCGTCATTTTGAAAGCATACCGTAATATAGGAGCTATCGCCCAGGCGTTGCGCGCCACCGGACGCGACGCAGACTGTTTGGTGGCCGGGAGGGTGGAACTGCCCGATGAGCGTTTGACTACGCTTGGCAAGCTGAACCGGCAGGGCGAACAGGAAAGAAATCCTGCTTCCGACCGGGCAACGCCCCCCTATATGACGCTGATACTCAGTCCGGCGCCTTCATCATCAATCTGTTCTTCTCGGGATACGCCAAGCGATGCCCGGCTGGATTGAGCGAAAGGGCGCCATCATGGCCACTTCTCTCCCTGTATGTCGCACCATTGCCTGCCTGTCGATAGCAAGTTAAGTTGACCGATGTAGGTAGCACATCATTTGACCGATGTGCCTGCCAATCGGCGTTGTTATTTTACCTGCCCGCCCAAGGGCCGGTTTGTAGGCGCAAGGTGT
>JAISTW010000037.1 GCA_031272405.1 Desulfovibrio sp.
AACCTTGCCGGCGGGGATGGTGATTTCTTTGCCGGTCTGGGGATTGCGGCCCTTGCGTGCGGCACGCTTGACAACCTTGAAGCTGCCGAAACCGGTGAATGTGACGGTGTCGCCGGAGACAAGGGCCTCGCGCACAACATCCACAACGGCGTTCAAAGCGGCCTCAGCCTTGGACTTTGTGGGAAGGCCGGCCTTAGCGTAAATTTTGTCAACAATCTCAGCTTTTGTCATTGTCATTCTCCGTTTGGTATTAAGGTTTCCCCATTTCAGTGCCGCTCCGAGATTTCGTCCGCACTTGACTTGTCTTCTAAGAAATACCGGGCCATGTGTCAAATAAAAAATTGCGAAAAACGGCCTGTCGTCAAATAAATTCTGCCGGGGGTTCTCCTGACCGCCGTCTTGCGCTCACAAATCCACCAGTTCCACGTCGGTCGTTTTGAGGGGACGGCCCAAAAACAGGCTGCCTGTTCTCGCGAAACGGTCGCGGTTATCGGTGGTCAAAAAGCGGCACGTCCCAGTACGCCCGGCGCGCGCCATTCCGAGCGGGACAAGTTCGTCATGCGCGCAATACGCCGTGGTGGCGGCGGAATCAACGATGCTCGCGGAGTTTCCCGTGACATGCCTCAGCGCTGGCAAAAGAAGAGGAAAATGCGTGCAGCCCAAAAGCAGCGTGTCTGGGCGGGGGGCGGTCACGACCGGGTTGAAGATGTCCTTCAGGTAACGCTTCGCCGCGCCTTCCACAACAGGCCCCTTCATCCAGCCCTCCTCGGCCAGGGGAACAAAGAGCGTGCAGGCACGCCCAATCACCCGCGCATCGGGACGGATGCGCGTGATGGCCTCTTGATACACGCCGCTGCTTATGGTCGCCTCGGTGGCTATGACCACAATCACTCCGTTGCGGCTTGCCCGCGCGGCTGCCATAGCCCCCGGCTCCACAACGCCAAGCACCGGCAGCGGGGCAAAACGCTCCCGCAGGACGGGCAGAGCGGCCGATGTGGCTGTATTGCAGGCAATGACCAACATTTTGACACCCATATCCACTAGCTTGCCGACCGCCTGCAAGGTATAGCGCACAATGGTCTCTTTGCCCTTGGTCCCATAGGGGAGACGGGCCGTATCCCCGAGGTAGATCACATCCTCGGCGGGCAAACACGCGTTGATGGCCTTGAGCACGGTAAGACCGCCCATGCCCGAGTCAAAAAGACCGATGGGCAGATTGATCCTGTCCCGATTGATTTTGTTCCGGCGGTCCGTCATACGCTTTGCAATCCCGGCGTGTTGAACGTGAGGGGATGCTACAACCCCAACTGGGACAACATGTCGTCTATGGCGTCCTGGGAACAACCGCCCGCATCCGGCCCCTTGAGCTGACCGGAAGTCCCCTCCTTGCGGGTGTTTTTAAAGTTCCGCACGGCTTTGTCGGCCTCGTCGCGCAGAGATGCCGCGTCGCGCGAGGGATCTTTTTCCGCTCCCTCCATGACCAACCCGGAGGAGACATAGAGTTCCACCACGCGGCTTTCTATCTGATTCAGGGCGGCGACCACCTTTTTGATGCGTTGTCCGGTGATGTCCTGAAAACTCAAGTCCGTCAGCAGGACTGTAAGATCCTGACCGAGCAGGTCATTGATTTCCCGGAGACGCTCCTCCTGGCTTTCACTTGCGCCGCCTGAACGCATCCTTTCCAGTATGGCCGCGCTTTCGGCCTGAAGCTCCAAATGTTTCTCCACGATCTCCATAATGGACATGGCCGCGCTTTCCGTGGCCTTGAGCACTTCGTCAAGCTGGGCCGAAGCCTCGTGAAACAGAATGTCCGTGGCCGGCGCCTGAAGTTCGGCATCGGGGGAAGCTTCGGAGGAAGCTGTGGAAATTTGCTGATAGATATCTTTAAGGCCCTGACGCATGGTTGCGCTGAGTTCCCTGTATACCGTCGCGTTGGCTTGTGTGGTCATGGCATGTACCCGTGAGGTTGTGGCCCCATGTGTAAGACGTTTATTTGTTTGTTTGCAAAAAGCTCTTGGCGCGCGCCGCTTCCGGTGATTTGGGATATTTTTTGATAAGGTCCTGCATTCTGGCGGTTGCGGCCGCTTTCTGATTGATTTTGCTGAAACAGATGCCCTGCTTCAGGTAGGCGCCCGGAGCGGAGGAAGAGGTCGGATATTTTTTGATGACCGTGTCGTAGGCAAGGACCGCATCGTTAAACTGGTTGCGCTGAAAATAGCATTCGGCCAGATAATAGCGCGCTTCGGGAATAAGGTTGTGGGAAGGATAATTTTTGACGAAATCATTGAAAGAACGCTGGGCTTCGACATAATTGCGGGCGTTGTATGCATTGACGCCCGCGTCGAACAGGGCCAGGGAAATATCTTTTTGCGGCGCCGGAGTGGAGGCGGTCGGGCGTGGAGATTCCTGTCCCCAGGTGCTGCCGCTGGGAGCCTGAGCCTGTTGTTGCCCCGCCGGCCCCTGGTACGGCAGCGTTCCTTCCGGAACGGCGGGGCCGCCGGCTTGTGCGCCGGCCAGAGCAGGATTGCCGTAAGTCGGCAAGGCCGAGCCCGTGCTCGGAACGGTTCCAGAGGCGCCAAGCGTGGCGCCTGCCACCGGAATTCCCGACGTGGAGGTCTGTGCAGTCGCCTGATTTTGTGGCCCAAGATCAAGATTCAGGGCCATTTTGTCGTCTATCTGGCGCAGGGCGGCGTCCTGCCTGTTCACGCGTTCCACGATGGCCTGGGCGCCGCCGGCGTTTTGCAGCGCGTCCAGTTGACCCCGCAATGTGTTTATTTCCGCGCGCAGGGACTGAACTTCGTTCTGCATGTCGGCCTGCGCCGGTTGGAGTTGACGCAGTTGCGCATCCTGCTGCTGCACCTGCTGCTCAAGATCCCGGCTTTGCACGCCGGGAGAAACGGCGCAGGCGGTCGCGGCGGCCAGAGTCGCTGCTAAAACGACATCAAACAAAATACGACGTGTTCTCATGAAATCCTCCGGTCAAAAATGCTAGCACAGCGCGTATATTGTCCGCAATGTAAAAAAGGGACACGCTTCCGCAATTGTAAATTCGCGCCAGGCCATGTTCAGGAGTTGGGCGGCAAAGTCCGCAATGCCCTTTTGCGGCCCGCGCATATGTAAATCAGCCCGCCGACGACCGGCGCAAAGACAACTAGGACCAGCCACAGCGCCCGCTGTTGCGGATCCTCAAACTCGTGCGCCCAGATATGCCATATGCTCCAGAAAGTGGGCAACATGGGCACAAGCGCCGCGCCTGCATGCCACCAGGCAAAGGTCATGACTTCACCCCGGCTTGTTGGTTTTTTCCCCGCGCGTCTTTCCCGTCGGCAGCCTGTCCGGACTCCTTGCGCCACATCATGAAACAGACAACAGCGGCTCCGATGCAAATGGCGGTGTCGGCCACGTTGAAAGCCGGCCAGTGCAGGGAACCGATATAAAAATCCAGAAAATCCACCACTGCCCGAAAGCGCAGCCTGTCCGCAAGATTACCCAGCGCCCCGCCAAGAATGGCGCCCAGCGCCGTAAACAACGCGGGCTCGTAGCGGGCGCCGCGGGCAAGGGCGATTATGGCCCCGGCAGCTACAATCGTCGCAACCAAAAAAAGCCAGAATTGCCATTCAATGTCCGAACGGTTTAAAAAACCAAAGGCCGCGCCGCGATTGCGTATGTTGACCAGGTCAAAAAAGCCGGGAATCACTGTAATGACGCTGTGTTCCGGCAATGTCGCCAAAACCAGCCACTTGCTGACCTGGTCCAGCGCAAAAGTTCCGGCGGCAACGCCCCCCAGCAGGGCATAGCGTTGGCGCGTCATGCGGATATCTCCTCGGAAGCCTTCACTGCGGCGACGCAACGCGGGCACAGGCCCGGACGCTCCGCGTCCGTTCCCAACCGTGTGCTGTATATCCAGCAGCGTTCGCATTTGTCTCCCTGGGCTTTTTGCGCCACAACCGCCACGCCTTCCACTTCGGGGACGGCAAAGGCGTTCGCTGGAGCTTCGGCCAGGGGGGCTGTCGTCAATTGGGAAACTATGCAGAAGGCGCGGAAATCCGTGTTTACAGACGCGACGCGCTCCGTCATGTCTTTGGACAGAAACAGCGTTATCCGCGTGTCCAGGGAATGCCCCACCACGCCGTCGCGCCGGAGCATTTCGATGGCGCCGGTGACGACACCGCGCGCGGCGAGAAGTTTGTCCCAGTTTTCGCGGTGTTGCTTGTCCAGCAAAAAGCCGCCTGCAGCAAGCGGAGGCAGGGCAAAAACCGTTTTCCCTTCGCCGCGCAGCGTCTCCGGAATGCATCCGAAGATTTCCTCGGCTGTGAAGGAAAGCACAGGCGCCATATCCCTGATCAGCAGGGAAAGGATATGCCACAGGGCGGTTTGGGCGGAGCGGCGCAGACGATCTGACGCACGCTCCGTGTAGAGGCGGTCTTTGATGATGTCCAGGTACAGGGCGGAGAGGTCTGTGACGCAATAATTGTGCAGGCAGTGGTAGACTCTGTGAAACTCAAATTCCATATAGGCTTCCTGCACGCGCGCGTGCATGCGGGCCGCCGCGTCGAGGGCGAAACGGTCGAGAGATTCAAGACTGTCCGGAAGCAGAAGGTCCCGTGCCGTCAAGTCGTTCAGATTGCCGAGAATAAAGCGGCAGGTGTTGCGGATGCGGCGGTAGGCATCCACAAGGCGGTTCAATATCTGGTCCGAAATGCGGATATCTTCCCGGTAGTCCACTGAAGAAACCCACAGACGCACAATCTCGGCCCCGAATTTTTGCGTCAGTTCCTGCGGGGCGATGACGTTGCCCTCGGACTTGGACATTTTGCGCCCTTCGCCGTCCACCACATAGCCGTGGGTCAACACGGACTTGTACGGGGCCATGTCGCGCGTGCCGACACAGGCCAGCAGGGAGGAGTGGAACCAGCCCCGGTGCTGGTCCGAACCTTCCAGATACATGTCCGCCGGAAAGCGCAGTTCCGGCCGCTGCTCCAGCACAGCGGCGAAGCTGGTGCCGGAGTCGAACCAGACGTCCAGGATATCGGTCTCCCTTTTCCAGTTTTTTCCCCCACAACGCGGACAGGCAAGGTCGGCCGGAACAATGTCGGCCGCATCCGCTTCATACCAGTAGTCGCATCCAGTGGGGTGCATGGAGAAGCGCCGGGCCATCTCGTGCATCCAGGCGGAATCGTTCCAGGCCTCCCCACAGTCTTCGCAGAGCAGAGCCATGATGGGCACGCCCCATTGACGCTGGCGGGAAATGCACCAGTCCGGCCGGGATTCGACCATGTTGTGGATGCGTTCCCTTCCCCAGGCGGGGATCCAGTGGACATCGTTGTTGATGATGTCCAGCGCGCGTCGCCGAAGATTGTTTTTTTCCATGCTGATGAACCACTGGGTCGTCGCGCGGAAAATCACCGGTTCTTTGCAGCGCCAGCAATGTGGGTAGGAATGTTCCAGCCTGCCCTGCCAAAGCAGGGCGCTCGCTTCCTCAAGTTTTTTGATGACTTCCGGGTTGGCTTCCGTGACGGTCAGCCCGGCGAAAAAGGGCACGGTCGGCAAAAAACGGCCCGCGTCGTCCAGCGGGGAATATATGTCCAGACCGTATTTCAGGCCGACCTCATAGTCCTCCCGTCCGTGCCCCGGTGCTGTATGCACGCAGCCCGTGCCCGCGTCCAGGGTAACATGCGCGCCCAAGGTCAGGGGAGAAGGCCTGTCATAAAAGGGATGCGCGGCTTCCAGGCCCTCCAGCCGCGCGCCCGTCGTCCGGCCGAGAACGCTCGGAGCCGTCCATCCGAAGATTTCCGCGCACGCGGCAAGCCGCTCTTCGGCCAGCAGATATTGCCCGTCTCCGGCCTGAACCAGCACATAGTCGAATTCGGGATGCAGACAGACAGCCATATTGTCCGGCAAGGTCCAGGGAGTGGTCGTCCAGATGACGATCCCGGTCTTTCGCGGATCGGCCAGGGGAAATATCTCTGTCGCTTTTTTGTCGCGCAGAGGAAAAACCACGTAGACCGACGGCGAGGCGTGGTCGTGATATTCCACCTCGGCCTCGGCCAGGGCCGTGCGGCAGGAACAGCACCAGTAAATGGGCTTCTTGTCGCGCACAACTCCGCCCTTTTCCACAAAGCGGGCCAGCTCGCGCGCGGTGGCCGCCTCATAGTCCGGAGTCATGCTTTTGTAGGGGGATTCCCAAGCGCCGAACACACCCAGGCGCTTGAACTCCTCCCGCTGCACGTTAACCCACTTCGCGGCGTATTCCCGGCACAGACGGCGCACGACAGATGCCGGCAAGGTCTTTTTTTTCTCTTTGAGCGTCTGCTCCACCTTGTGTTCAATGGGCAGACCGTGGCAATCCCAACCGGGCACATAGCGGGCCGTATAGCCCCGCATGTTGCGGGATTTGACGATGATGTCCTTGAGTATCTTGTTCAGGGCCGTGCCCAGGTGGATATGTCCGTTGGCGTAAGGCGGCCCGTCGTGCAGGACGTATTCGCCCGCGCTGCCGATATTCGCGTTTGTCATGGCCTCGTAGGCCCCGGTTTTTTCCCAGTGCTGTATGATTTCCGGCTCGCGTCGCGCCAGATCGGCCTTCATGGGGAAATCCGTCTGGGGCAAATTCAGTGTTTTTTTGTAATCGTTCATGCTTTGCTTACCCGCAATTGTAAAGATAGGCCAGACGCGACCATGACCGACGCGCTGAATGAGACAGTATGCTGAATCAGCGTCGTGAAGTCAAGATTTACGGCGCGAACCGCCCAGGCAGACGCATGCCCCTGCCTGGGCGCTCCCCTGAATCCAAGGGAAGCTTTCCACTTATGACTGTTCCCAAAAGGAGACTTTACATGTGCATATATTGGTCAACACTTTCAAATTTTTCATGTGACTGCTCTTTTTTGCCCCCGCATGCGCTGTCGATAGCAAGTTAAGTTGACCGATGTAGGTAGCACATCATTTGACCGATGTGCCTGCCAATCGGCGTTGTTATTTTACCTGCCCGTCCAAGGGCCGGTTTGTAGGCGCAAGGTGTTTTTTCGGCGGGGGGGAAGAGAGGCGGAGCGTA
>JAISTW010000059.1 GCA_031272405.1 Desulfovibrio sp.
TGCTGACGCTCCTTGACGGAAAACAACTCTGGAGGGAAAAGGTCGGACAGCTCAACTGATCGGACAACTGGCACCACCAAAATGGAGGCCACTGTCTGATCAAGTCTAAACTACTACAAAACAGGTTATCGAAGCGCTCCGCAAAGGGATTCCTCCTCAACGAGGTGTCGATTTGTATTCCGCTGGAAACGCAAATCTCATGAATGGTGTTAAAAAATATCATCTTCAGGAAATTTCGGATCATGGCATTATTCGTTTTGTAAGCGGTTCTTGGGGTGCGGGGAAAACTCATTTTTTTCGCCAGCTGCGCGAAGCGGCGTTTCACGACGATTGCCTTGTCTCTGGTGTCGAACTAGATGTTAACAGTGCCGCATTAAATAAATTCCAAAGCGTATTTGCTGCCATAGTTAGTCAAGTCGCCACACCTAATACAGAACACTCTGATGCCGCACCGTTTGGCACAGTAGTTCGTGAATCATTAGCTTGGCTCGCCACCGGTTCCCACCGGTGCAGTGATGAAATTTCTTACGAACAATACAACAAAGCCGTTGGAATGTTGATGGCAGACCCCGGCATTGACATTGACTTTAAAAAAATGATTCAGAATTACTGGAAAACATTTCTTCCAGAGTCTCCTGAACCAGCATCGGTTGAACAAACACGTGGTGAAATTCTCCAATGGTTTAGTGGTGAAGGAACAGTCGGTGCTTTCCGTAAACGATTCGGTATCAGCAAGATTGTATCAAAAGATAATTCAAAGTTACTGTTGCAGTCGCTTACCGCTTTTGTACGCCTTTCAGGATACAAAGGGTTGTTAATTCTATTTGATGAGGCAGAGCAAGCTTATTCCGTCATGCGTAAGTCGGCCTTGCGCGATGCACATAATAACCTCCTATCACTCATAAACAATATTGAAACGCTTCCCGGTCTTTTTCTGATCTATGCTACCACCCCCGACTTCTTCACAGATCCCAAACATGGCATTGTTGTTTATGGGGCACTCGCCGGGAGAATAGGCAAACCAGAACACAGCCCCCCTCGTGCTCTTGACATCATTTGGAACTTGGATGCTGTTGAAACAAATCTCAAAGATTACCAAGAAGCAGCATTGAAAATCAGAAAAGTGTACGCAACAGCGTATGATGAACCCGATTCAAAGATGCCATCTGAAGATGATGTTCTTGCTACGGTAGAAAAATTATCCGCGATGCATCCCAACCTCGCCTCCGTCCGTTTCTGGCGGCTTCTTGTGGCGGCTCTTATTGCTCATTTTGATGATTGCATGGAAGGGGAGATTCGGCAGGTTGAGGATATATACAACAAAGTGATGGATCGTCTTCGTGAGGATTGATGGCATGGGTGCAAACAAGGCGAAGGGAGTCATTAACTCGCTGCGCTTAGGAACCCCTCCGGAAGGTTTTGTGCGCCATTTTACTGTCGGCCGCATCAATGAGATTGAGGAACTCCGTCAATGTCTATCAAATAGCGAGAGTACTGTTCTCTTGCTAAAAGCCAATTATGGTGCAGGTAAATCTCACTTGATTCGCTACATACGTGAAGAAGCCCTTGCTCAAAATTATGCTGTAAGCGTGGTAACTGTGGACTCGAAATCAGCTATCCGCTTTAACCGTATGGACCAAATTTGGGGGGCAGTCTGCCGTAATATCGAATGCAATATGAATTATAAAGAGACAGGAATTCGTTATTTTTTTGATATGCTGAAGAATAGTATTAACAAAAATGATAATAATAGTTTTTGGTATAAATTGTCTAATGGTTGGAAATGGGATTACTCGGAAGTCCTTGGTAGCCCTGCATTATTTATTGCTGTCCGCGCATGGCTGACAGGTGATGTCGGCACATGCTCACTTATAGAAGATTGGCTATGCACCCCATGGAATTATACATCGCAGAGAAAAAAATTATATTCAGAGTTTATAGATAAACTGCGCAAATTTTTTCGAGACCCACGGCCAGAATGGCAATTCTATAATGATGGTTTATTTTTGTTTCAACCTCAAGGGTATGCACAAAGTTGGAAAGCCTTGAGCGACCTTGATCATCTTGCACGCGCAGCTGAATTGAAAGGGTTAATAATTCTATTTGATGAATTTGAAGATATTATTACGAATTTAAAAAATATAAAGTATCAAGAATCTGCTTTTTGGAATCTTTTTGAATTTTATTCTGGTAAAAAATTTTCAGGCAAGTCATTTTATGCTGTTACACCAGAATTCGCTGATAAATGTAGGCAAATATTACAAAATAAAGGTAAATGGGGTTTTGATTTTACAATGTTTGACAAATTACCCAAATTCGAAATGTCGCCTCTAGAAAATGACCATCTAATTAACCTAGGATGCAGGATAGCTTATGCATATAAATTAGCATATCAAGGCGATAATCAGCTGAAAATATCAAAAAAAGATATTGAACATCTGATATATGATGTGACAAAAGTTCAAATACAAGACAGAACAAGACACGCCATAAAATCTGTCGTCAAGTATCTAGATGGACTCCTTGAAGATGATGAATGAATATGCAATTAGATAAAGTCGTAGCTACCGCCTTTTATGGAAATTTTCATACGCTACGCGAAGCGCAACAAGCCGTAATAGAGCCTTTATCTACTGGGCATAACATTATTCTGACGGCAGGTACGGGGATGGGAAAAACTGAGGCCGTCATGGCTCCTTTGGTTAGCAAATACTGGAGGAATGCTGTTGATGACAATCATTTGTTCCTGCTTTACATCGCGCCAACCAAGGCATTGGTCAATGACTTGGAAAAACGGTTGTATACCCCACTGGCAACTTTGAACATGCGCGTTGGAGTACGGCATGGGGACAGGGATGACTTAAAAAATAAACAAACCCCCCATGTGCTTGTAACTACCCCAGAATCACTGGATGTAATGCTCTTTCGGCAAGATTCGTCCCTTCGATCGTTACGAGCGATTGTCATTGATGAGGTTCACCTGCTGTATAACACGCAACGTGGACTTCAACTGTCCATACTTTTGCAGCGGTTGCAGAAACTCATATCTCATGACCTTCAATATGCTTTACTTTCCGCCACTGTGGGAGACCTTTCTTATGTCCGCGATTTTCTAATGGGACCTGATGCACATGCTGAACTGCTTACGTTTCCTGCAGCACGTACAATAGACGCCCAAATTCGTCATATTGAAAGCACAGATCAATTTCTCTTGCTTATCCAGAAAATTACAATGGGACGTCCGACAAAATTACTTATCTTTGCAAATTCTCGCCGGATATGTGAAAAACTTGCAGGCATTCTACAGCGTGATGACTTCCTCCGAGATAATGTGTTCACCCACTACTCATCTCTTTCACTGGAAGCTCGCCTAGATATCGAGCATAAATTTGCCACTATGCGTACAGCTATTTGTATAGCAACTAGTACACTTGAACTTGGCATAGACATCGGTAATATTGATGCGATACTGCTCTGGGGGGCACCTTTTGGAGTTGACTCTTTCCTTCAGCGTATCGGGCGTGGCAACAGACGCTCCAGCAAGACCAATGTTGTCTGCTTAATCCCAGACGATAATACTATATCTATTCCATTGGAAGCACTTCGTTTTGCCACCATGCTCGATCTGTCTTCGAAGGGCGAATTGCCAATACACGAACCATTTGAACTGTTTGGTGCCATTGGACAGCAGTGTTTAAATATTATTGCATCTGCCAATGGTCAATTCACGCGAATTGCAGAATTATGCGACTTATTCAAACATAAGCCATATCTTAATCGAGATATTGTTGAATCTATATTGGCTGAACTTGCCTCAAATGGTTTTCTTCAGCGACATGGGTACAAAAATAGCTATGGTGCTGATGAAAAATTGCATCAACTAGTTGAAAAAAATATGATCCACGGGAATTTTGGAATTAGTTCCCAAACCAGTAAGCTTTTCCACGGTGCAAAAACTCTAGGAGAGATCCCATCAATTAATCTTTTAAAGATTCGTCCGGGTGTGGTTTTGCAATTTTCTGGGAAATCTTGGAGGGTAAAGAAGGTATCGAGAGATGGTATTTACTTGGAAAAGTACATTGGGAATGCTGAAGTAATTGAACTTTTATATGCAAAGACTGGAATTTTATCTGATCCATACATTGTAGATCGTATCTGGACGTTTATTCATACAGACGACATAGTTCAAGGAAAATTCACCAAGATGCTTTTCAAAAAAGTTGAAGTCGTGGTATCGGCTATTCGAAAAATATGTTCTTGGAAGCAAGTTCCCTTTATACGGACGAAAGAAGGCATAATTTACTACACGTTTGGAGGCTACGTTATAAATCGTGCGATAAGCTTGTTCACTGAAAAATTAGAATATAAAGCTGATGATATTTCATTGTTAGTCACTTCACAAATTGATTTTTCTTCCTTTCCAGAAAATTCAACTAACTTTGATAAAATATTTTATAAGCTATTTGAACCCAATGAATTTCAGTCTATCTACCAAAAACAGCTACCATTAGAACTTCAAAAGCGTGAATATCTTCAGTTATTTCTTAAAAATCCGGCGATTAAAAATATTTTATCTAGATTACATAATGCTGAAACTGTCGATTGTACATCTATACGTTGTATTACCAATGGGCTTACACAATCTTGTCGTTTTTCAATCAGAGAGTAAGCCTGAAAATCAGCTACCACCACAGTGGTGGTAGTATACTGCTCCCCTTGAAAGGTGAGCCACAATAGCCATAATTTGGCAGAAGGTGGGTATGGGAACGACAGGCAATGATGAAGCGCTCCAACGCTGGACGGCCAAACGTAATATGATTTTGGTTTTGTGGGGGAGGGCTACTCCACTCCATACCAGGGCACTGAAACACCGACGGTCAATCCGCGTCAATACGATGTGGTTTCTCCGAACACCCGCGTCAATTCAGCCATCAAAAAATCCAGACTTTGATTTACATCACAACGGCCGCTCTTGACCTGCCATTCGGCATCCATAATGAGGGACATGCATGCGGCCAGCGTGGCGAAATCAATTTTGGTGGCCAGACTTCTTTTTACGGCGGCGTCCGAGGCGAAGAGAGGAACATTTTCCCCTGTTTTTAAACGCCAGAGTATGCGCATGTCTCTTGCCAACAGTGACATGAGGGGAAAAAAGAGGGCTTCGCTTTCCTGCTGTCTGGATGCTTGCCGGAACACAGCAGGCAGATTGCCGGATTCGATATGCCGGAGCAGAGCGAAGATGTCGCACTCCGCGCTGGAGGCGCACAGCGCCGTCATGGCCGCGTTGATTGCGCCGTCCGCTCCGCGGGCTCTTTCCGCCTGGCTCAGCAAAGTCAGTTTTTGCAATTCGTTCTCAATGGCTTGGCCGTCTGGCGGCAGGCAGGTGCAGAACTGTTCAAGGGCATCAGGTTGAAAAAGCAATCCTAGGGCAGACGCGCGGCTCTCGACATGGCGTTTGATGCCACGTTCATTCAGTCCGTCCTGTCGCCATACCCAGCCCTGTTTGTCGGCAAAGGCGAAACAGGCCGATTTGGCGATATAGGCCGGGATTTTGGGCTTGCCTTTGTCAAAGGGCGCCTCCAGGCAGAACAGGGATAGACAGAGCGGCAGGGGGCGGCTCAGAGCTTTGGAAATCCGTTTCCACACGGCGGCCGGCCATTGCTGGGCCTGCCGCGTGATGACGACTCGCGCCTTGCCGAATATTCCCTGCAGGGTCAGTTGATCCCAGAAGGCGTTGGACGGTTCTTCGTCTCCCCAGTGGATATGCCTGTCCAGGGCTGCACCCGGTGGAGCGGCCTGCTCGGTCAGCACTTCAAGGCGCTGTCTGAGCAGGAGGTTGTCCGGGCAGACCAGGAAACTGAAGGCCGGCTTCCGGAAACTGATGATTTTTGCCGGAGTCATTGTCTACCCGGCAACAATGTTGACCAGTTTCCCAGGCACGACTATAACGCGGCGTACGGTCAGTCCGGCGATGTGCTTGCGCACGGCCGGGTCGGCAAGGGCAGCTTTCTCCTGGTCCGTCCTGCCCGCGTCGGCGGCTATCTCCAGCGTGCCGCGCAGTTTGCCGTTGACCTGCAAAGCCACGGTCAGCACGTCCTGTGCGGTTGCCGCGGCGTCCCAGACGGGCCAGGACATTTTGCCGATTTCATCCTTGTGGCCCGACAATTCCCATAATTCCTCGCAGATGTGTGGGGCGACAGGGGACAGCAGGGTCAATGTCGTGGCGGCCGCCGAAGAGAAAACACGCTGTTCCGCCTCGTTGTCCAGCAATTTTTCGCGGGCGAGATACAGGGTGTTCACCAGTTCCATGACGGCTGCAATGGCGGTGTTGAACTGGAACCGTTCCATATCCTCCCCGACTTTTTTGACGGTGAGGTGTTCCCTGCGACGTATGTCACGCGCCAGATCGCTGGCGGCGTCAGCGGCCTTCGCTTCGCAGGCGGTCAAGGGCAGGATGCGTTCCCGCTCCTCCACAAAAAGCCGCCATACACGGTGCAGGAAACGGGAGGCTCCATCAATGCCGGAATCGGACCAGTCAAAATCCCGCTCCGGAGGGGCGGCGAAAAGGCAGAACAGGCGCACGGTGTCTGCGCCGTATTTATCCATCATTTCAGTGGGATCCACGACATTCCCTTTGGACTTGGACATTTTCCCGCCATCCTTGAGCACCATGCCCTGAGTGAGCAGGCGGGTGAAGGGCTCGGAAATCCCCGGCGGGAAAAAATCGAGGTCGCGCAATGCCTTGGTGAAGAAACGGGAGTAGAGCAAATGCAGAATGGCATGTTCCACGCCGCCTATATACTGATCCACAGGCAGCCAGTATTGAAGCGCTTGCCTGTCGAAAGGAGCGTCTGTTTTGCGTGCGTCGGTAAATCGTGCGAAATACCAGGATGATTCCATGAAAGTGTCCATGGTGTCGGTTTCACGCCTTGCCTCTCCGCCGCATCGGGGGCAGATGCAGTTCGTGAAGGACGCTGTTTCAGGCAGAGGAGAGCGTCCGTCGTCGCGTGTTTTGACATCCAGGGGCAGGATGACGGGAAGTTTTTCTTCTTTTTCCGGCACGGGTCCGCATGTGTCGCAATACATCACAGGGATGGGCGCACCCCAGTAGCGCTGCCGCGAAATATTCCAGTCGCGCAGACGGAATTGTACTGCCGCCTTGCCCTTGTCTTCCTGTTCCAGGCGTTCGGCCACGGCGGTTTTGCCCGGCGTGCTTTCCAGACCGTCGAAAGGACCGGAATTGACCATGCGGCCCTCGCCCGTAAAGGCCGCTTCCATGTCCTGCGGGACAAGCCGTTCCCCGGCCGGGCAAATGACTACCCTGATCGGCAGGCCGTACTTGTGGGCAAATTCAAAATCACGCTGGTCGTGGGCCGGTACGGCCATGACAGCGCCGGTGCCGTAATCGGCCAGCACAAAATTGCCCAGCCACAGGGGCAGGCGTTCGTTTGTAAAGGGGTGCAGGGCGTAGGCGCCGGTGAAAACGCCTTCCTTGTCCAGTGTGTCGGCCTGTCTGGACAACCTGTCCATGTTGCGGATGCGCTCCACGAAGTCGCGTGTTTCAGCGGCGTTTTCCCGTCCTTCAATGAGCGGCTCGACCAACGGATGTTCCGGGGCCAGTGTTATGAAGGTCACGCCGTACAGCGTGTCGGGCCTAGTGGTGAACACTTCGATATGCCGCGTGTTCCCGGCGGGTTTTTCCAGAGCGAATTTGACCGAAGCGCCTGTGGATTTGCCGATCCAGTTTCGTTGCATGGTGATAACGCGTTCCGGCCAGCCGCCTTCGAGCAGTGCGAGATCGTTCAGCAATTCGTCGCCGTAAGCGGTGATCTTCAGGAACCACTGGGTCAGATCCTTCTGCTCCACGCGGCTGTCGCAACGCCAGCACAGGCCGTCAATCACCTGTTCGTTGGCCAGTACCGTGTGGCAGGATGGACACCAGTTCTGCGGGGCCTTTTTGCGGTACACAAGTCCTTTTTCCAGAAGACGCAGAAAGAAGCTCTGCTCAAAGCGGTAATACTCGGGCCGGCAGGTGGCGATTTCCCGTGACCAGTCATAGGAATAGCCGAGACGTTGCAGTTGGGCGCGCATGGTTGCTATGTTGGCATATGTCCAGGCGGCGGGATGTGTCCGGTTTTTGATGGCCGCGTTTTCCGCCGGAAGACCGAAGGCGTCCCAGCCCATGGGATGCAATACGTTGAACCCCCGCATGCGTTTGACGCGGGCCACAACATCGCCGATGGAGTAGTTGCGCACATGCCCCATGTGGATGTTGCCGGAAGGGTAGGGAAACATTTCCAGCACATAGTATTTGGGGCGCGCGTCGTTGTTGGACGCGCCGAAGGCGTCGTTTTTTCGCCATTTGGCCTGCCATTTTTCTTCAATGTTTCTTGGCTGATAGCGTTGTTGCGTATGTCGTTGTTGGCTCATTTTTCGCAATCCGTTTGCTGCAGGCGGACAAGCCGTTACTGCGCGTTTTCCAGGGATCTGGCGACGGAGTCCAGAATACCGTTGACAAATCGTATTGCCTCTTCGCCGCTGTAGGCTCTGCCCAGATCCAGGGCTTCGTTGATGACGGCTCTGGGTGGTACATCTCGACAGAAAAGCAGTTCGAACACGGCCAGACGTAAAAGCGTCAGCTCAATGCGGCCAAGACGATCCACACGCCAGTTGATGGCGTGCCGGGCTATGATTTCGTCAAGCTGTGCGCTTTTGCTCCACACTCCTTCCACCAGGGTGAAGGCATAGCTTGCGAGGGCATCTTCCCCAACTTGTTTCCCATTCTGCGGCGAGGCCAGGAACGCCCGGCGCACGGCCTCTGGACTGTCTGCCGGGATGAAAGAAAGCGAGTAGAGCACCTGAATGGCCTGACTACGCTCCGCGCGGCGTCTTTTGCCTTTGCCCATAAATCAGATCAGTTCCAGCACCCGGACTGTTTCCAGCATGGCCGCGGCGGCCTCAACGCCCTTGTTGCCTGCCTTGGAGCCGGCTCGTTCAATGGCCTGCTCAATGGTGTCGCAGGTCAGCAAGCCGAAACCCAGCGGCACATTGTGTTTGAGCATGGTATTTGCGAGGCCTTTGACGGCTTCGGCGCAGACATAGTCGAAATGCGGCGTGGCCCCGCGTATTACTGCGCCCAGGGCCAGGATGCCGTCATATTTGCCGCCGTCGGCGAGCTTTTGGCAGATCAGGGGCAGTTCAAAGGCGCCGGGCACACGCACCAGGGTGATGCCGGCGCGTTCCAGGCCGTGCCGTTCCAGATAATCAACGGCGCCGTCCACCAGGCGGTTGACGATGAAGTCATTGAACCGGGCCGCGACGATGGCTATTTTCAGGCCGGTGGCGTCCAGTTTGCCGGATATGGTCGTCATGTCGTTCATGATAACATGGCTCCTGTTGTTTGCGCTTGCGAGTTGAAGCGAAGTATCCCAGCCAATATATTTCTTCTGTCCCTTTACAGAAAACCGTTTTCCAGCAAAAATTCCCTGTTCAAGACGTTTTCGGGCGAGTCGCGCCGCCCGAGCTGACGGCGCACATATTTGCCCAGAATATCCGTTTCCATGTGGACGCGGTTGCCGACACGCCAGAAGCTCACCGTCGTGCGCTTGCGGGTGTCCGGGATCACATTGACGGTCAGAAAGTCCTCACCGCAATTATTCACCGTCAGACTGACGCCGTCAAGGGCCACAGAGCCTTTGGGAATGACCTCCGGCCCGAACTGTTTCGGAAAACCGAGCTGGCAGAGCAGGGAGAGTCCTTCCGGACGCAGTTTTTGTACCAGGGCCAGACAATCAACGTGGCCGCTGACAATGTGGCCGCCGAGACGGTCTCCCACAGCCAGGGCGCGTTCCAGATTGACCTGCCGGCCGGGACTGAATTCCCCGATCACGGTGTGGGTCACGGTTTCACGCGAAGCATAGACGGTGAATGTGTCTTCGTCGTGTTCCTCCACTGTGAGGCAGACTCCGTTGACGGCTACGGATTCCCCGTCCCGTATGTCTTTCAGGGCAAAGCGCGGGCGCAGGACAAGACGGCACTCCTCGCCGCTTTTGCGTACGGCGGCGATTTCGCCAAGTCCGTGGACAATGCCTGTAAACACACCTTCCTCCTTCAGCGCGGTCTGAACACAAGGTGGGCGTCATTGCCGCAGATGGAAGTGTCGCACAATCTCAGGGAGAGAGCGTTTCCCGTGCCTGCCGGGAAGAAATCCGGGAAAAGGGGCGTGGCTCCAGCTTGTCCCAGGATGACAGAGGCCAGGTGTAACCGAAATTCGTCCGCCAGACCGGCCTGCAACAGGGAAAGGGCGAGTTTGCCCCCGCCTTCGCAGAGTACATAAGGGCAGCCGAGCTCGCGCAACTGGGCCAGGATATTGGAGAGTATGTCTCTGCAACCGTAATCCAGCACACGCGCTCCCTTGCGGCGCAGTCTTTCCGCCCGCCCGGAGGCGGCCGCGTCTGCGGTGGTGAAAAAGATTGTTTGTTCCGGGCGTTCGGCAAGCAGATGGAAGTTCTCTTCAGCTTCCGGCAGACGCGCGGTGAGCACGCAGGCCAGAGGTTGCGGCCCGGCCCCTTCGCCCCGTGCCGTCAGGCGGGGGTTGTCCGCCCTGAAGGTATTGCCGCCCACAAGCACGGCTCCGCCGCAGCGGCCTATACCGGCCCGCCATTGATGCACCAGAGCGCGGGATTCCGGGGAGCTGATCTGCAGGGGGGCCCCGTTGTCGTCAACGCGGCCGTCAATACGATTGTCAAGGGAGACAGCCATTTTCAGCAGCACATAGGGGCCTTGCCCCGTGAGCCCCAAGCGGAAATCTGCTGTCAGGTCAAGACATTCCCGCTCCAGCACACCCTCAACGACCTCAACGCCAGCCGCGCGCAGGGCCGCCGCGCCGCCGGAAGCCCTGGGGTTGACGTCCGCCGCTCCCATGACGACGCGGGCTATGCCTGCTTCCAAAATGGCTTTGGAGCAGGGGGGTGTTTTGCCGTAGTGGTTGCAGGGTTCCAGCGTCACCACCAGCGTCGCTCCTTCCGTGGGCACATTGCGCGCCGCCGCGTCCTTGAGGCAGTCCACTTCCGCATGGTCAAGACCGGCCGCATGGTGCCAGCCGCGGGCCACGCAAAGCCCGTCGCGCACAAGCACAGCCCCCACCGTAGGGTTGGGCCAGGCCGCGTAGCGGCCTTGCTCCGCCAGACGCAGAGCTTCGCGCATGAATGGGGCGTAAACGTCTTTCTCTTCCGGGCTCACGTCTCATCCCGCCCCTGCGCGTTCAGCGAATCCCGGTCCTCGTATTTGACCACCGTCACCCCGGCTTCCTTGAACATGGCCGTTGCGAGTTCGTCGGGGTAGTCCTCGGCATGGCAGATATGGCGGATGCCGCAGTTGATGAGCATTTTGGCGCACAAAACGCAAGGATGTGTCGTACAGTACAGTTCGGCCCCGTGAATGTTGATGCCGTGGACAGCGGCCTGGATGATGACGTTTTGTTCCGCGTGCAGGCCCCGGCATATTTCGTGCCGCTGCCCGGATGGGATGGCGAGTTGTTCACGCAGGCAGCCCACGTCCAGGCAGTGGGGCACCCCGGCCGGAGCGCCGTTGTAGCCGGTGGCGAGGATACGCTTGTTCTTGACGGCCACAGCTCCTACTCGGCGGCGTGTGCATGTGGAGCGCTCGCTTACCAGATAGGTGATGTTCATGAAATAATCGGGCCAGGGCAAACGGGACATACAGGATTTTCGTCGCGAGGTTTGTGGATTGTATCCGCTCGGTTCACTGTGATTGATTTTTGAACAATAGCTGCAAAATTGCGGCGCGTCAAGGCGCGGCTGAGCGAGGACAAGGCAGCGCCGGTTCAGGTCAGTCAAAATCCGACTGACAACTTTTACTGGCAGATATCTCATGACTCTTCATGCGTCTGCCCTGTGGGAATCCACACATCTTCTTGACTCCCGCTCACACCATGTGTATGCTATCCGTTTCACGTCGCGTGTATTGTCGTCGTGGCCCCCTCTTTACAAGCGGGCGGGCGATCTTATTTTATGCCGACAACGGCGAGAAGGAAACTGAAAACGAACAATGGAGGCGTCATGGCCCGTATAACTGTGGAAGATTGCCAACAGCGCGTGGACAATCGTTTTTTGCTGGTTCAGATGGCCATCAAGCGCGTGCGCCAGTTCCGCGAAGGCTATGAGCCGCTTGTTCAGTCCCGCAACAAGGAAGTCGTCACGGCTTTGCGCGAAATCGCGAGCGGCAAGGTGATGCCCCACGACAAGTCCCTGTATGTTCCCATTCCGGAGGGACAGGAGATAGCTGACGGCGAAAATTGACAGGCGGCGGTCACGTAATTATGCAACAGCGCGATTATTATGAAGTGCTCAATGTTTCGCGTACAGCGGGCGAAGATGAGATCAAGCGGGCGTACAGAAAGCTGGCCATGCAGTACCATCCCGACCGCAATCCCGGCAACGCCGAAGCCGAGCAAAAATTCAAGGAAGCCGCCGAAGCCTACGACGTGCTGCGTGACCCGGACAAACGCGTCCGTTATGACCGCTTCGGTCATGCCGGGGTGCAGGGCGGCGCGGGGGGCTTTGGCAGCGCGGAAGATATTTTTTCCCATTTCAGCGATATTTTTGGCGATTTTTTCGGCTTCTCCTCCTCGGCCCGCGGTCCTCGCGCTATGGCCGGCGCGGATCTGCGCTATAACCTGACCATCAGTTTCGAGCAGGCGGCCAGGGGGGATGAAATCAGCCTGAACCTGCCCAAACGCGCTGTCTGCAAGGATTGTAACGGCAGCGGCGCGGCCGGGGACAGCAAAACGGAAGCCTGCCGCCGTTGCAACGGCACTGGCCAGATGCGCCGCTCCCAGGGCTTCTTTCAGATCGCCATGCCCTGCAGCGCCTGCGGCGGCACGGGCCGGATAATCACACGTCCTTGCCCGCGCTGCAAGGGCGAAGGCGTTGTGGCCGAGGTGCGTGACCTGTTGGTGCGCGTGCCGGCTGGCGTTGACACGGGCACACGCCTGCGTGTGCGCGGAGAAGGAGAACCTGGCGTATACGGTGGGCCGCCCGGCGATCTCTACGTGGTACTCACCGTTGAGCCGGACAAACGTTTTCAGCGAGACGGGCAGAATCTGCTCTTCACACAGGAAATATCCTTTGTGCAGGCCGCGTTGGGGCACAAAACGGATGTGCCCGGCCTTGACGGGCCCCTGACGCTGGAAATCCCCAAGGGAGTGCAGAGCGGCGCGCTTCTGCGTCTCGCCGGAGAAGGGTTGCCCTATCCCGGCCGCAACCGGCGCGGAGACCTGCTTGTGGAAGTCAGGGTGCTGACGCCGACCGGACTTTCTGAAAAACAGGTTGAGCTGTTGCGCGAATTCGAAAAGGCGGGAGAAGAAAAGCCTCTGGAAAAAGTCAAGCGCGCCGCCAAAAAGATAAAAAAGGCCATGGGGATTGACTAGTCTGCCTTGCGTGGACAGGCTCTTCCGGTATATATTCTGATGCAAAGGCGCTACGGCGGGAGGCGGGGAACATGCTTGTGCAAAACTGGATGACGACCACGGTGATTTCTGTGCGGCCGGACACCACGCTGCTGAAAACGGGCAAACTCATGCGCGACAACCACATCCGCCGTCTGCCCGTGGTCGACGACGACAACAGGCTCATCGGCATTATTTCGGACAGAGATGTGCGCGACGCATCTCCCTCCAAGGCCAGCACCCTGGACATGTACGAGATGCACTATCTGCTGGCGGAAATCAGGGCCAAAGACATTATGACCAAAAATCCCATCAGGGTTGCTCCCGATGATACGGTGGAAAAAGCCGCGATGGTGCTGATGGACAAAAACATCGGGGGGCTGCCCGTGGTTGCGTCGGATAACGTCCTTACAGGCATCATCACCGGCTACGACGTGCTCAAGGCCCTGCTCAGCATCACGGGTGTGCGCAACGGCGGCATGCAGATAGGTATGGAAATTCCCAATAAAAAAGGCGCGCTGGGTCCTGTGTTTGATTTGATGACGTCCCTGGGGGCCCGCATTCTCTCCGTTCTTTCGGCCAATGTGAACGACGACACCCGTCATGTCTACGTGCGCATCCGCGACATGAAAGACGCGCGACGGGAGGACGCTCTTGTCGAGGCCGTTCGCGGACACGCCCGTCTGCTCTACTGGACGCGCGATGAAAAGGGACTTCCCTGATCCGGGTTCGCCATGTTTGAGAGCCTTTCGGACAGACTTTCCAGCGTCTTGCGCGGTCTGGGCGGCCACAGTCGGCTGACCGAGGACAATATCCAGGGCGGGTTGCGCGAGGTGCGTCTTGCCCTTCTGGAGGCCGACGTCAACTTCAGGGTCGTCAGGGATTTTGTTGAAGGCGTGCGGGAAAAATGTCTGGGGCAAGAGATCGTCAAGGGCGTCAATCCGGCCCAGCAGGTAGTGAAAATAGTTCACGACGAGCTTGTGACCTTGCTCGGCGGGGAAACAGCCCGGCTGGAACTGCAGGGCGCCGTGCCCGCCGTCATTATGCTTGTCGGTTTGCAGGGATCAGGAAAAACGACTTCCGCCGCGAAAATAGCCAATCTGTTGCGCAAGCAGAAAATGCGTCCCTGCCTTGTTCCGGCGGACGTCTACCGTCCGGCGGCCATTGAGCAGTTGAAGACGCTGGCCAAACAACTGGACATGCCCTGTTTCCCCTCCAGCGCGGACATGAATCCCGTGGACATAGCGCGCGCCGCGGCGCGTATGGCCGCTGGACCGGAAATGCAGGCCACTGTTCTCCTGCTCGACACAGCGGGACGTTTGCATGTGGACGAACCGCTTATGGAAGAGCTTTCCGCCATCAAGGCGGTCGTGGATCCGCAGGAAATACTGTTTGTGGCCGACGCCATGACGGGACAAGACGCCGTGACTGTGGCCGAGGCCTTTAACACGCGGCTTGGGCTGACCGGCGTTGTGCTGACCAAGATGGACGGCGATGCTCGCGGCGGCGCCGCGCTTTCCATCAAGGCTGTGACCGGCGCGCCGGTCAAATTTGTGGGTCTTGGCGAAAAGCTTTCGGAAATGGAAGTGTTCCATCCGGACCGCATCGCCGGGCGCATTTTGGGTATGGGCGACGTATTGACCCTGGTGGAAAAAGCCCAGGACACAATCAACGCTGAAGAGGCTGAGGCCCTGGCGCGTAAGATGAGGAAGGCATCCTTTGACCTGGAGGATTTCCGTGCCCAGATGCGCCGCCTGAAAAAGATGGGTTCCCTGGACAGCCTGCTCAAACTCATCCCCGGTCTCGGGAACCTGAAAGAACAACTGGCTCAGGCCAACGCCGCCATGCCGGAAAAGGAGCTCGCCCGCACCGAGGCCATCATCAATTCCATGACCATGGCCGAGCGCCGCTCTCCGGACATTCTCAACGGCGGCCGGCGCGCGCGCATAGCCAAAGGCGCGGGGGTCAGCGTCGCTCAGGTCAATCAGATGGTGCGCCAGTTTGAGCAGATGCGGCGCATGATGAAGACCATGATGGGCGGTGGTGGAGCGTTGCGTCGCCCCCCGTCGGGCATGGGCGGCATGCCTTTTCCGGATGCCATGGGCGGAGCGCCGGTGGTAAAGTCCGGCGCGACGAAGAAAAAAAAGGACGACCGGAAAAAGAACCGGAAGAAAAAAAAGAAGAAATAACGCCGGGGCACGCTTCCCGGCACAACGAAAACGGAGTGTTACAATGGCTGTTAAACTGAAACTGACCCGTCTGGGCAGTAAGAAACATCCCTTTTACAGGGTGGTGGCTGCCAACGATGAAACCAGGCGCGACGGCCGTCCGCTGGAATTTTTGGGTTTCTACAATCCCATGACGTCGCCGGAACAGGTCAAACTCGACGCCGACAAGATCAACGCCTGGCTCGCCCGCGGCGCGACTCCGACGGATACCGTGCGTTCCTTGATCAAAAAGCACATGAAGCCGTAATGAAAGACCTCGTTGAATACATTGTTCGCGCTTTGGTGGACAAACCTGACGCCGTGCGGGTGGACGAGACGGAGCGGGAGCAGTCCCTTATCGTGGAATTGTGGGTGGACAAGGACGACCTTGGCAAGGTGATAGGCAAGCAGGGGCGCACGATACGCGCTGTCCGCGCCCTTTTGGCCGCCGCCGCAGTCAGGCTCAAAAAACGTGTCCTGCTGGAAATCCAGGAGTAGCGTGTGCCGCGCGCCGCGCTGATTTATTTGGGAACACTCACGCGTCCGCACGGGCTGAAGGGGGAAATGCGCGTGGACTGGTATGCGGATTCCCCTTTTCCCGAAGACGCCCCTCTCTGGATTGGGCCTGACCGCGAGAGCGCCAAACCGGCCAGGGTGATCGCTCGGCGGGAGCATCAGGGCCAGCCGCTGCTGAGATTCGACGGCATAACGGACCGGACGGCCGCCGAAGCCCTGCGCGGCAGCAAGCTTTTTGTTGATCGCGATTTTCTGCCGCCGCTGGAGGAAGACGAGGCCTATGTTGAAGACATGCTCAACGCGAACGTCCTGCTGCCGGACGGCCGGCGTCTGGGACGTTTTGAGCGTCTGGAATGCCTGGCCGGACAGGACATCTGGGTTATCGTGACGGACAGGGGAGAGGAAATTCTTTTTCCGGCGCAGCCTTGTTTTATTTTGGGTTTTGACGACGCGCGCCGGATCGTGCGTATTGATCCACCCCCGGGGTTGATGGAAGTGTATGTCGGCGGATGACGGAGATAAACGGACGGAAAACGCCGCTCCGCGAGGACAGATCGCGTCGGATAAAACGTCTGATGATCAGGGCGACGAGCTGGCGCTTGATGGCGTGCGCTATGTGGATTTGTCGCTGAAAGGTGGAATTCTGCGCTTGGGCAGCGTCAGTGCGCGCTGGCGTGAAGAATTGCCCTTGCTCCGGGAAAGGCCTGACGACAGCCGACTTTTGGTTGAACGTGGCCTGTGGGCGGGGCGGGGAAACAGGCCGTCTCTGGCCGTGCTCTGTTGCGGGTTGGGCAGCGCCTGGCCGCACATGGGGAGAGAACTGTACGACAATTTCCCCGCTGCCAGAGCCGGCATGGAGCGCATCGCCGCGGCGGCGGACTGGGACGTGCTCGCCCTTCTGGACGAGGCGGACCCGGAAAAAATAAGCCACACGCGTTGGCAGCAGCCCTACCTTTTTTTGCTGGAATACGGCCAGTGGAGCCAGTTAACGAGTCTGGGACTTGTTCCGGACATGTTTTGCGGGCACTCTCTGGGAGAACTCATCGCCCTGTGCCTGGCCGGTGTTTATACGCCGGAAGTGGCCTGGTATATTCTGGACACCAGAGCCATGCACATGGCCGAAATGGAGGAGCGCTCCACGCGTGAAAACGGCATGATGGCCGTGCACGCGGGAGCCGAGGTGATCGCTCTGGCACGCGAGCGTTGGCCCGCGCTGCTCGTCTCCAACTACAATTCTCCCCGTCAGTTCATCCTGAGCGGGCCGCGCGAGGCGCTGACCGAAGCCCGCAACTATCTGCGCAAGCAGCGTGTTCCGGCCATCGTGCTCAACGTGAGTCTTGCCTATCATCACCCCGGCATGCGCATACTGCACGATCTTTCCCTGCGCCGTCTCAACGGTCTGCCCATGAACGCCCCGGCAGTCAACGTGCTCAGCAACGTCACGGCGGATTTTTATCCTCCGGATCAGCCTTCCGTCTGCCGTCTCATCGCGGAATTGGATGAAAGCCCCGTGCGCTGGACAGACTGCGTGCGGGTTATGTTTGAGAAGCTGGGCATAGGTCATTTTTTGGAAATCGGACCGCAGGACACATTGTGCGGCCTTGTTGCGGATAACGAGGAGCGGGCGGTCTGCTTGCCTGTCGGACGCAAGGGGCGCGAAACGGAACAGATGCGTCAGGTCTGCGCCCGTCTTTACGCCTTGGGCTGTTTGCCGCGCGCGGCCGTGCGCGAGGCGCGGCGGGCGCGGAGCTGTCCCGGCTCTCTGGCGGCGCAAAGACATGGGGCGGGGCAGCGCGAAGAACGGACGCAGCGGGAAGCGGCTTCACCCCGGATAATGGATTCCCGTTTCGCCGCCCGTATGGGCGAGCTCGCGAGGATATTGGCCGCGGCGGCTGCCTGTCCGCCGGAGAGCATAGGGTCTGAAACGGATTTGCGTTACGACCTTGCTCTGCGTTCCAGCCGTTTTCCGGCGCTGTTGCAGGAAATTGAGCGTGAATGCGGCGTGCGTCTGCGTTTTGAAAACCTGCTGGGTGTGACCTGCGTCGGGGACCTGGCCCGTGCCGTCTGCGCTGCGGATGCCGCATCATCTGCCGGAGAGGGCGGGGATGGCGACGAAGGGCCGGAAACGGCCGTGCCGGAGGAGGGGGCGGCATCCGCAGCGCGGACCGGGGGCCCGCGTTTGTTTGTGCGCACTCCCCAACGTTTCATTGAACGGCCTGATGTTTCGCGGCTGGTTTTTCTTGAGGTCGAGCCGGACGGCCTGCCTTCAGAGGGTGGGCGTTCGGCGAGGCATATTGAGGGTTTTTGTCATTTTTCCCGTTTCGCAGACCATGCGCTGGACACGCGCGCGCTGGAGACAAATGTCCCCAATCTGCCTGTGAGCCGTGCCCTGCAAGCCTTGGCGGAGATATCCTCCCTGCTTTTCCCGGAGCTCGCCTGTTACGGATTTTCAGACGTCAGGTTTTTGGACGCGCCGCTCCTGCCGCCCGGCGTGACTCGGGAGTGCGGCCTCAGCGCCAAAGCGCAGGCCAGATTCGCCCATGACGGCCTTATGACCCAGATGTGCCGGGCCGCGCTCCGCGCGCGTGACATTGCCCCCAACGGCCGCCGCCTCAATACCGAAAGCGGGGTTATAAACGCCACAGTTCATATGACAGCCGGTCCTTACGCGGCGCCTCCCCTTTGGCCAAGTGCTGCCGGCGATTGTTCCCCTGCTGCGGAAACCGGCTTCGACGTCCGGTCCGGTGGCGGGGAGTCTGGCGAAGACATTGACATGGCAGCTTTTTACAATACACTGGGGCTGTCTGCTTCCTGGCGGCTGCTTGCCGAACGTCAGCCCTTGGGCGGGAAAGTGTTCCGTTTCGTCCTGTCTGAGTCGGCGCTTCGTCAGGCTGTGGGCGCAACTGTTGATGAAAATATTGCCCAAAAAGAAAAATGCGGCTATGCTGGCATCACGTGTGTTGTCGAGGCCATTGTGCAGGCCGCCTTGTCGGCTTTGGGAGTGGACGCCCGCGCGTTGCGTGTCGGCTTGCGGGACTGGCGGCTCAACGCGGCCGGTTTCGTCATTTTCAATACGCTGAAGCCGGAGGCGCGGCATGTGCAAGTGCGTGAATCCTGGAGCGACGGCACGACAAAGCGTTTTGACGCCCAGGCGACAGATGCGTGGGGACGCGTTCTTGTTGCCCTTCACCACCTGGAATTCGCGCGCGTGGCTTCATGAACAGCAAAACTGGAACCGCCATGACAAGACCAGCCTCGGAGAGAACAAAGAAAATTTTCGCGCAGAAATCGGAACACGCGTGGAGAAGCAGCGCTCAGGCGTTTGTTTGTCTGTGTCTTCTCCTTGTCTGCGCCTGCGCCTCGAACAAGGCTGGTTCGAAGTCGCCTGAGTTGCCGGCCCGGCACTGGTTGGAGGGCGCTCCCGGCGTGCCCGTGGAGCACAGGGAAAAACTGGAGGCGGCTGTCCCCAGCCTGTACGATCCGGACAAGGTATTTTCCTTTGAGGACTGTGTTTACCTGACCATCCAGCAATCACCCATGCTGGTCAAAAGCGCTGTGAATCTGGAGATAAAGCGTGTTCAACTGACCAGCGCCGTCTGGCAGTATCTGCCCGAGCCGCGCATGACCTTCAGGGTTTCCAACAATATTACCCAGTATAACAAGAGTTCTGACGACAAGCCGAGCGATTACGGGAACACAAAGCTCGCTGTCGGCTTTTACGCCGCTTTTCCCAATCCCGTAGCGACCTATTTCAACCATCAGTCCCAAAAAATAATGGTCAATGTCGCCATCGCCATGCACCGCAAGGCAGTGGGAGAAGCAATCTACAAGATAGCCCAGGCCTATCTTCAGCTTCAGGCCAGGGAAAAGATAGCCGCGGCCCAGAAGGAGCTTTTGCCTTTGGGCAAGGAACTCGTGGATTACTGGCGGCAGGTTGAGGACGTGGAGGGGCGTCAGGGCGCCTCGCTCAATCGGGCCAAACAACACGACCGGGAACTGGCCTTGATGGTGGAGCAGACGAGCATGCAGGAAGCCATGCAGCGTACCCAGCTTAAAATTCTGGCCGGTGTGGCCCCCTCCCAGAGTCTGAGGGTGGACGCCAGACACGCGGACGGCATTCTGGCCGGCTTTGACGGCGCAAAGCTTTCCTGGGAAGAGCGCTGGCCCATGCTGGAGGATGAATATCTCCTGCGCGGTCAGATAAAACTGGCCGATTATGACATCATGGTGGCCTGGGCCCAATACGTGCCGTCCCTGTTCCTGCAGTACGACACCTATCCTCCGTCCGGCCAATACCAGCCAAGAGACGGCACGGAAGACTATTTTTTCCATTTCAATATTGATTTTCCTCTTATTGACTGGGGTCGCCGTTACCGCGGTGTGCAGACAGCCAGGATGAACAAGGCCCAGGCCTTCCACGAAATGTCGCGCAAGCGCGACGACTATTCCAACAATTGGCTCCAGGCCGGGCAAAAATACACCCTTGCCCAAACCCGGTTCAAGCTGGCGCAAACGCGCTATGAAACAGCCGAGATGCAGAGCAGGGAGGCGTTGATAGCTTTCAGGGAAGGTACGGAACAGCTTCCGGCCGTGGCTTCGACCAGGGAAGATATGGTTCAGGCGCGCATCGCCCTGATTGAGGCCGATCTGGAACTGCGACTGGCCAAGCTGGATTGGATGTTTCTGGCCGGTATCCTGCAGGAGCGTTTTCTGGGTTTGCCCGCCAGGGATCTGTTGTAAAGATTTTGTTGCAAAGGACTTGTCGTGATGGTGAAGTTTGTTTCCCTGATCGCGTTTCTGCTGGTTCTTCCATCCGTTTTGCCGGTCTGGGGCGCGGAAAATCCCTCGACCATTCTCACCGGAAAAATTGTGACTACTGTCACACGCGCCGTGCCCATGCCCTTCAACTGCATTGTGGACGAGATTTTGGTCAAGCCGGGCGATGCCGTGGCAATGAACGCCCCCCTCATGCGTTACCATTTGCAGGAAGAGGCGGGACGCCTTTTGCAGCGTGAGGTCACCACCGGCGCGGCCACGGAGGAAACCCGCAGCCAGATGTTGAACATGGAGCGTCAGTTGGCGGAAACCATCGCTCAGCGCAACAAGGCGCAACAGCTGGCGGCTTCGGGCCTGGGGTCCCGGCAGGCTTCCGGCAGGCTGGAGGACGACGTGACCTCCCTCAAACAGCGCATTGCTCTGCTCAAGACCACCATAGAAAAAAAAGAGAGAATTTTCGACGACCGCCTCAAGGAGCTGGAAAGCTATTATGGCGTGCCCGTCCGCTCCGGCGAACAGTTGCCCGCTTCTCTTGTTCTCACTTCTCCCATTACCGGGCATGTGCTTTCCCTGAGCGGCACCCTGAATCCTGGCGCCCTGCTCAATGCGGGGGCCACGCCCATTCAGATTGGGCAGCTTGACCCCGTGCTCATCCAGGTGCACGTCTACGAGGCGGAAATCACCGGCATCAGTTTGGGAGACATTGCCTCGGTGGAAGTTCCCTCTCTCAACAACAAAAAGTTCACCGCCCGGGTGACGGAAATTTCCTGGGTCTCCACAGACATGAATGTGTCGAATCCTTCCTACTACATGGTAGAGCTGCAAGTGCCCAATCCGGATTTTGAGCTGAAACCCGGGTTCAAGGCTGTGGTGCATTTCGGCGGGAAGAAAACAGGCGGGCAGCCGCCGCGCCAGTGACGCGCCCGTTCTCATGGCGAAGCTGAAAAGCATCCCCAGGCGGCTCGGTTATATTGTAGGCGCGCAATGGGCGCGTGATCTGGCCTGGACGGTCTTCACCATTCTGCTCGCCCGCCACAGCAAGGACATGCTCGGGCAGATCATGCTCTCCCTGTCCTACGGTTATCTTGTCAAGACGGTGGCCGATGTCGGGCTCAACGACTTTCTTCTTTCCACTTTCGCCCGGGGCGAAGCCAGGCCCCGCATGTTGCTCGGCTGCGTCACATGGCTCAAGTTCGCGCTTTTACTGGCGGCTCTCGGAGTGACCTGGCTGACGACGGGCGTGCAGGCCTATACTCTTGAACTGCGTTGCACCGTGCTGGTTATAGCGGCCGGTTTCGGGCTTGATGGGGTCAGCGATTCCTTTTTCGCCCTTTGCCAGGCCCGGGGGCGACAGGATATGGAAATGCGCATTCGCGCGCCAGCCGCGCTCATCGGCTTTGGCTACGGCATTGTCTGCGTGCTGTTGGACGCGCCCGTGCTTCTGATCGCCGTATATAAGATGCTGGAATCTCTTGTCTGCATGGGGCTGGCCTGTTTCGCCTTGGGGCGCAACCCCCTGACTCGTGTTCGTCCGGGCGCGGCTCTGGATTTGCTGCGCAGGATGAAGCACGGCCTGGTGTTTACCGGCATGAGTTTGTGCGCCATGTTTTACAACAAGATAAACGTGTTCTTTCTCAAGCGTTATGGCGGCGACGGGGCTGTGGGAGGTTACGGTGTGGCCTGGGAGATGGTGGAAGGCCTGACCGTTCTGCTTTCCGGCGCGTTGCTGGGCAAGGTTATATTTCCGCTTCTGGCCCGGCTCTGGCAGGAAGATCGCGCCGCCTTCGGCCGTCTGTCCGGCCAGACAGCCCGTTCCCTCTGGGCGGCGGCGCTGCCCATGATTTTTGTGATCTGCGTGGAGAGCGACCGCCTTTTGCCCTTCGTCTACGGGCCAGATTACGCCGGGGCCGCGACGGCCCAGCGCCTGCTCACGCCCTGCCTGGCCACAGCCTTTTTGCACAATTTGGCTGCCTACGCCATGATAGGCATGCGACGGCACAACCTGCTCTTTGTTTTTTATCTGAGCGGGCTCGTGGTCAATATTGTCTGCTGTTTCAGCTTGATTCCAGCCATGCCTCTGGAAGGCGCCGCCCTTGCCCTGACCGTTGCCAAGGTCTGGGTGGCCGTGCTGACAGTTTCGTTTTTTCAGTGGACGGTCAGGCCAATGAGTCTCGCTCAGTGGGCTTTGTTGGGTGTGTCGGCAGCGGCCGCCGCGCTGTTGTGGTGGACGCTGGGTCTGGCCCTGCCGCGCGAAGTCGCGGAACTGGCCGGTTTGGCGCCGCTTTTGGCCCTGCTTTGGGCCTGGCGTCCGCCGCCCCCCTTTGAAGCCGGGTAGAGCGGATCAAGTCGGAACTGCTTCAGATGATGACTTTCTATCTCGCCGCAGGCCTCATCATCCTGTTTTTTGCGTTCCAGAGCCTGCACTTGCGCTTCGGTAAGCACGATTCCTTCTTCAGCGGATTTCTTTTCCAGGGCGCTCAGACGCCGCTTCATGGAGGCGAGGTCGTGCCTCAGCCAGACAGAGCGTAC
>JAISTW010000008.1 GCA_031272405.1 Desulfovibrio sp.
TGAACATGATAGCCAAATATTTCGGCAAGTTGTTTCCTCGTGGCAGTTCCCGATGCATATGCCTTTACAACAAGAGTCCGTATTTCAGGAGATGCGGTTTTCATGCGCCTGAGTATAGATTTTTTCTATATAAAATGAAAGTTAAATTGCTCTAGATTTCGCTTATGGCCACGACGACGACGGGGTCGCGCTCCAACACCCGCTTGAAAAATTTCCTCAATGACGAGCGTATGCCTTCACGCATGTGCGGCACATTTCCCTGCGCCGATTCAATCTCGTCCAGCACAAGACACTTCGCGTCTTCCAGTATGTAGCTATATTGCTGTTCGAAGACAAAGCCCCTGGAAGTCATCTCGGGGCCATGGAGCACGCTGCCTGTGGCGGAATCCAGAACCAGCACCACAATAACCATGCCTTCGTCGCCCAGAATGCGGCGTTCACGCAACACGACCAGACCGACGTCCCCGACTCCTTTTCCGTCAACCAGAGTGTATTCCGGGGTAACGCATTGTTCAAGCCGAAAATCGGAATCGGTAAGGGTGAGCGGTGCACCGTCTTCCAGAACGATGGCGTTTTCCGGCAAAACGCCGCAGGTTCGGGCAAGACGGGCGTGTTTGACCAGATGTTGATACTCGCCATGAATGGGCACAAAAAGCTGGGGACGCACCGCCAGGAGCATGTCGCGCAATTCGTCGGCATAGGCGTGCCCCGATGCGTGGACGATGGAAATATCGTCGTAAAGAACTTCAGCGCCCAGACGATACATTTCATTGATAAGCCGCAGGATCGCCCTTGTATTGCCGGGGATCATGCGTGAACTCATAATCACGGTGTCGCCCTGACGTATGTTCAGTTGGCGATGCCCGCCCAACACCATGCGTGAAAGCGCGGAGAGCTGTTCACCCTGGGCCCCGGTCACGAGAAGGACAAGCTCCTTGTCCGGCAGGTCGGGCACGCTGTTGTACGCGTTGAAAAATTCCCGGGGCGGGTGCAGCAGTTTGAGAGCGCACGCGGTTTCTATGATTCCGGCCAGTGATTTGCCGCTTATCACTACCGTTCTTCCATGTTCTTCCGCAAGATCGAATACTTCCTGAATACGCTGGATGTGGCTGGAAAAGAGGGTGACGATGATGCGGCCAGCGGCTTCGCCAAAAAGTTTGTCGAGCGATTTTTTTACTTCGCCTTCCGGCAGTGAGCGGCCAGGGCGCATGACATTGGTCGAGTCGGAAAGAAGCAGGCGAACGCCGTCCGCGCCGGCGAACTTCTTGAAAAGTTGCAGGTTTGTGCCTGATCCGCTCAGGGGGTGGGGATCAATTTTGAAGTCGCCGCTGTGCACGATGCGGCCGACTGGGGTTTCCGCTCCTATGCCGAATCCTTCAGGAATGGAGTGACAGACCGGGAAAAAATGAAATTTCATGTCTCCCAAGGTCAGAACCGTGTCCGCCGAGACAGGGCAAAGCCGCGTCCAGTTCAAAATGCCCCGTTCGCGGAGTTTGTTCTCCACAAGGGCCAAGGTCAGACGTGAACCGTAAATGTGGGTTCCCTTGTTGAGCTCACGGACAAGCCAAGGGATTGCTCCTATATGATCTTCGTGACCATGCGTCAGCAGCACGCCCGAAATTTTGTCCTTCAGCCTGGCGACGACCTCGAAAGAGGGAATGACGACATCAACGCCCAGATGTTCATCATCGGGGAACATCAGCCCGCAGTCGATCATGACGGTGTTTTGCGGGCTTTCCCACAGTTGGCAGTTGAGGCCGATTTCCCCGAACCCGCCCAGGGGCGTGATGGTAAGCTTGGGGGAATCCATAAACGGCACAGGAGTTATTTCACCTGCAACAGATCGGGATGAAATTCACCCATGGCTACATATATTTGGGCCAATGCCGTCAAATAATCCGCTTTTGCTCCGGTAAGCGACGCCTGGGCCGCCGTCAGTTTCGAGGATGCGTCCAGAACCTCGAAATTTGTGCCCACCTGCTCGCGATAACGAGCCAAGGCGGCATTAAATGCTTCCGTGGCCTGAGCCACGCTTTTTTCGGCCAGACTGATGCGTTTTTCCGCTTCGCGAACAGCAAGGAGTTTTGACTTGACGTCGTAACCTACATCAAGTTTGAGCTGTTCCTCTTCATAGCGCATTTTTGTGACCAGCCAACCGGCCTGCTTGTCGGCATACCAGGTTGTGCCCCATTGAAACACATTCCATGTGGCCTTGGCGCCGACCTCCCACGTCGTGCCGCGCGAGCCGTTTTGGCCGACGCGTTGCATATCCGGCGAGTTGCCGGTATTGGTGATGTTGTAATAGGCCTCAATTTGAGGATAATAGTCGCTTTGCACCGCCTTTTGATCTTTGCCGGCTATTTCCACGGCCTTTGAGGCGATATAGATGTCTGGACGTTGCCGGTACGCAATTTCCAGACAGTTTTCCAGCGTAAGTTTGAAAGGGACATGGAAAAGTTTTCCAACATAGGCGCTTTTTGCGGTCGCGGGCAGCCCGAGAAGCGTATTGAGCATGGCCAGACAGGTATCGCGGCTGTTTTCGGCCTGAACCAACTGGTTTTCCGCCTGGCTGACGTTGACCTCCGCCTGCAGAACATCCAGGCGCGGCCTGAGGCCGACATCGTAAAAGGCCTTCGTTATGTTGAGCTGATCGCGGAGTCTGGCCAGAGAATCGCCCGCGCTGACGACATTCTCGTCCTGTCGCAGGTAATCCAGAAAATAGCGCTGCACCTGTTCCGTCGTATCGAGTTCCGCCTTGCGCAGGGCGGCCTTGTCGCTGTCCGCCTGCAAAGCGGCCTTCTGGTATGCCGCCAGCAGTTTGAACCCCTGGAAGACCGGCTGCGAGATCTCCACGCCGAAAGTATATCTTCCCATTTCCGGCGGTTTGGCAGTCACGGGCGATGTTTCCTGTTCCTGCTTCATGGCGGCGTAACTCATGCCGAGTCGTGGGCCAAAGGCGCCGCGGGCGGATTTCCGGCCTTCCTCCGAAGAACGACTTTGAGATTCCTGCGCGCCGAGGTTGGGGTTGAACTTCAGGGTGCGCATGACGGCTTCTTTCATGGTGAAGGAGCTTGGCCGGCCGTGACGGCTGCTTTGCGGATCCAGCGGACGATCTCCTTTGTACAGCGGCGGCGGCGCATTATTATGAGCTGCCGAAGCCGCGGCGGAAAGCGCGGCCAAACAACAGAAACACAGCATTGTCATCCGCAGGAGCGGGGTGAGTGCAGCGTGGAAAATTCCTTTCGGCATAGTGGCTCCTATCTTATCCTGTCCGACATCTGTTGGCAAGCCGGGGAGAGTCCGGCGTCCGTAGCGGATGACGACCCGAAATTTTTTGACGCTTCCTTCGGCCTGTATTTTCCCCTCACAAGGGTTTTCAAAAATATCGTCGCTGCAGCAGTATTTTTGCTTTGAATGGGGTAGAATCTTACTGTAATAATGGGGAATCCCGAAAAATTTGCCTGCCGTTAAAAAATGGACTACAGTATACGGACAATTTTATGCAGAAAATTGTCAGCGAGCGGAGATGACGACCCTTACACAACGGCGATGCTGGGGGAGACTGGAATGAAAGCCGAGTCCGGAAACCAAGAGCTTGTCTACGTCTATCAATGCAACGAGTTTGAGTGCATGTGCGACGAGCCGCTTGAAGAAAATTCCTGTGAATACATGCCGCGGATGGACTGCCGGTTTCTCGGCGAATATCCAGTGGATCACAGGGCGGATACGCCAAAAGGGCGGCGTCCTTCCCGCCGTCGCCGTCGGCATGCGGGAATTTCTCAAAAGAAAAATCTGGTATGAAACCAGCGGGTGTGCCGACGCTCAGGGCACAGGAGTTTGCGCGGCGATCCATTCGTTTGCCCGTGTCAGATCCAGTGTGCCCTCATAAAGCGCGCGGCCGCTGACAGCGCCGATCAAACTGGTGGCGAGCGTCAGCGGATAGAGTTTCTGCACGTCCGCCAGAGTGGATATGCCGCCGGCCGCTATGACGGGAATGGTTGAACGTTCAGCCAGATGTTTCAATGCCTCGAGGTTGACGCCGCTGCGCATGCCGTCCCGTTCAATATCCGTATAAACGACAAAAGCCGCGCCGTCGCCTACAAGCCGCGGCAGCACGTCTTCCACGGCGAGTCCGGTATCGGCGACCCAACCCCGGCTTTTGAGCCGCCCGGCGGCGGCGTCAAGAGAAACGCCTATTCTGCCCGGAAACATGCGGCACAATGAGGCAAACACATCGGGCCGTTCCAGAGCCAGCGTCCCAATGATCAAACGCGCGACCCCGGCGTCCAGATAGTTTCTCGCGGTCTCCTCATCACGTATGCCGCCGCCAAGCTGAACAGGAACAGACACATCGCCGCAGATCGTCCGCACAATGTCCCGACTTTTTGCCGCGCCTTCGAATGCTCCGTCCAGATCGACCACATGCAGCCACTTGGCCCCACGTTCAACCCACAGGCGCGCGGCGTCGACGGGATTCGCGGCGAAAACCGTGGACGCTTCGGCCTTTCCCTGTCTGAGGCGGACGGCCTTGCCGCTCTGGATGTCGACGGCGGGGAAAAGTATCATAACACTGTCCAAAGCTGACTGTTGAAGACTACAAACCAATATCCTTCACGGCCTTGCGCATTCCGTCCTCAGCCAGAACGCTTGCCGTGACCCAGCTTCCGTGTCTCCGGATGAAAGTGGCGACGTTCAGCAAATCGTCCACGAGGCCGACCTGTTCCTCTTCATAGGCGGAACGGCCGACCAGCAACCCGCGTCGCACATCCAGGAGGAAAAACTCCACGCGCACATGGGCCGCGCGGGTAACGCCGGCGTTCGATCCGTCGCGTTCATGCCAGTCCAGAATCTGCGGAATCAAAAGAAGGTTCGCTCCGGTCCGTCTGCCGTATTCCACCCAGCGCGGCAATGCCTGAGGTTGCTCCGAATTGTGAAAGCGCGACGTATCAGGAGTTCTGGAAAAAAGCCAGTGATACGCGCGCTTGGTTTGGCCCGTCAGGACATTGCGCAGAGTTCTGTCCAGTTCGGGCAACATGTCCGCTGGAACACGCCCCTGCTTTTCCGGGATCGTGCCTGTTACAAGATCGCTCGTGTTGAGTGGTTGCGTAAACGGCGCGACGTAGACAACCTCCCCGGCGGGAATGCGCGCTTGTTCCGCGCTGTTGCGCGGCGCCTTCGCGCAGGCGACGATGGAAAGACAGCAGACGGCAATCACAAGCAATTCGACGAATGATGAACGACGCATCAGTCCAGACCTCCTTTGGTGCTTCGTATAGTCGCGCCTTGCAGGCGTATGGCTTCTTTCAGCGCCAGGCCCAGTCCTTTGGCGGCGGATTCCAGCAAATGGTGCCCATTGCTTCCGTAGAGAAAAGAAACATGCAGATTGATACGCGCCGAACAGGCGAATGATTTGAAAAATTCCCACCAGAGGCCTTTTTCCTCGCCGGCGATGATCGGCGGCAATACATCCGCGCCGCGCCATTCCAGCCAAGGGCGGCCGGCGATGTCCACGGTGACGTCAGCCAGCGATTCGTCCATGGGCACCCGGCCGTGCCCAACCCGCACGATGCCGTTTTTGTCGCCGAGAGCATCGGAGAAAGCCCGTCCAAACACAAGCCCGACATCCTCAACGGTGTGATGACTGTCGACATCCAGGTCGCCCGTGCAGGTCAACTCGATATCCATTCCGCTCCAGAAGACGATCAGTGTCAACAGATGATCAAGCAACCCCACCCCTGTTTTGATTGATGTCTGCCCTTCACCATCAAGCGTCAGAGTGAGATTGACACTTGTTTCCTCCGTGTTTCGTTCAAGTATGGCTATACGCGCCGCGCGGTTCATGTTTCCTCCGGGTTTGTGGTGGTCTCATTCGATTTTTTTTTTCGTCCAAACGCCGCCGCCACAAGAATGCTGACCTCATACAGCAGCAACATGGGGCAGGCCATCAACAGTTGGGAGACGACGTCCGGCGGCGTCAGGATAGCCGCTATGATGAAAATGGCCAGAACGGCGTAGCGACGCGCGTGGCGCATCATGGCTGCCGTCACGATCCCCATGCGCGAAAGAAAAAAAGCGAAAAGCGGCATTTCGAAAATCAGCCCGAAAGCGAGTATCAACTTGAGAACAAAGTCAAGATAATCACTGACTTTGGGCATGACAACGATTTGTTCCGTTGAAAAACTGACAAAAAATTTGAATGCGTATGGAAAGACTATGAAGTAGCAAAACGTGCCGCCCAGGACGAAGAAAACTGCGGAAACAAAGGCGATGGGAACGATGGCCTGTTTTTCTTCTTCGTAAAGTCCCGGGGCGATGAAAGACCACAGCTGATAAAAAATGACGGGGCTTGCCGCAAAGACGGAAGTCACAAAGGCGACAAACATGCGTGTGAAAAACCCTTCGGGCAAGGTTGTGTAAATGGCTGTGGAATTATTCGGCAAAGCAGCCAGGAGAGGGTTGACGAGGGTGTCGAATATTGGGTCGACCACAACCCAGCAGGCGACAAATGCCACGCCCAGAGCCATGCAGCAGCGTATCAATCGAACACGCAACTCGTTCAAATGCCCCATCAGGGTCATTTTGCCGGAGGCAGCTTCTTCGCTCCCGTCATTCATCTTCGGGGCCGGATCGCCGTCGGATGCGGCCTCTGTAGGCAGGCCGCTTGCATCTTCCGGCGTGTTTTGAAAGGCGGCCTCGCCTCGCCCTGTGGTGTTTTCGGCATCCGGATCGGGAGCGCCGTCCGCGTCATCTGGTTGCCATTCCGGACCTGAAAGGATGCCGACGAATTCGTTTTCCCCGCCGCCGAAAGCGGCAGGAGCCTCCTGATGCGCTGCGTCGGGAGAGCTCATGGAACGTCGCCTTTGTCCGCATGTTGTGAATCCGTCTGCTTGCCTGCCGAATTTTCCGCGGCCAGAGCTTCCGTTTCGGCCTTGTTCAAGGCCTCGGCAAGGGGGCTGCCTGCCGGGGGCAAATCGGGGGGCGACGCGCCTTCATGCTCAGCACAGACGCCTTCTGCGGCAACGCTTGTCACGGCCGTCCCGGTTTTGGATTCATTTTCCTCCGCTTTGCCGGCAGTTGCGGATTCCGCGGCCTCACGCTTCTTGCGTTCCACCTCTTCTTCCTGCGCCGCCTCGGCATTCAAAGTACGCTGGAAATCCGTTGAAACGCGTCTGAACTCCCCCATCGCCTTGCCCAGGGTGCGCGCGATCCCGGCAAGACTCTTGGGACCCAACACAATCAGGGCGACAAGGAGTATGACTACGAGTTCCGTGCTGCCGATGCCAAACATGCAGTCTCTCCTTTATTCCCACTCAATGGTGCTCGGCGGCTTGGAGGAAATATCGTAGACGACTCTGTTTACCCCGCTGACTTCATTGATGATTCTTGTGGAAATTCTTTCCAGGATTTCCGGGGGCAGACGGGTCCAGTCAGCCGTCATGGCATCCACGCTGTCCACTATACGGAGCGCGACGACATGCTCGTACGTTCGTCCGTCCCCCATGACCCCGACTGTCCGCAGGGGCAGCAGCACCGCAAAGCCTTGCCACACCTTGCTGTACCAGTCCGAATCTTTCAGTTCCTGCGTGACGATGTCGTCGGCGTTGCGCAGGATGTCAAGGCGTTCTTCGGTGACTTCGCCCAGCACCCGAATCGCCAGGCCAGGCCCGGGAAAAGGATGCCGCCAAACTATGAAATCCGGCAGGCCCAATTCCGCCGCGACTTTACGGACTTCATCCTTGAAAAGTTCACGTAATGGTTCAATGAGTCCAAGGCGCATTTTTTCAGGAAGGCCCCCAACATTGTGATGGCTCTTGATGACGGCGCTGGGGCCCTTGTATGAAACGGACTCTATGACATCCGGGTACAGCGTGCCCTGGGCCAGAAAATCCGTTTGGGGCAATTTTTTGGCTTCCTCTTCAAAAATCTCGATAAAGGCGTGTCCGATGATTTTACGTTTCTGTTCCGGGTCTTCCACATTTCGCAGACGCGAAAGAAAACGGTCCTGCGCCTGAACGACATTGAGATTCAGGTCAAAGCACATCCGCAGGTAGTTCGCCACTTCATCGGCCTCTCCTCGCCGCAGCAGCCCGTTGTCCACAAAAATGCAATGCAGATTGCCGCCGATGGCCCGATGCAGCAAAACGGCCACAACGGTTGAATCAATGCCGCCGGAAAGGGCGCAAACCACATGTTTGTCCCCGATGGAGGCGGCCATTTCGCCGATGACGCGTTCCACGAATGAAGTCATGGACCAGTCAGGCGTCAATGCGGCGACGTCGAACAGAAAATTGCTCAACATCTTTCGCCCGTCAGCGCTGTGATGCACCTCGGGATGAAATTGGACGGCGTAAATTTTGCGTCCCGCATCGGCCATGGCGGCAATATCCAGCGTGGAGGTGCTGCCCGCGACGACAAAGCCCGGCGGCGGCGACACAACCCTGTCGCCGTGACTCATCCAGACCCTGGTCGGCTCTTTTATTCCTTTCCAGAGCGCGCATGGAGAGTTGAAGACAAGTTCTGCGGGCCCATATTCCCGGGTGGAGGATTTGGCCAGCGCGCCGCCGAGATTCTCTGCCAGAAGCTGCATGCCGTAACAAATTCCGAGAATGGGGACATTGATCTTCAGCAATTCCGGATCGAGGGCGGGAGCGCCGCTTTCCCCCACACTGGCTGGCCCGCCGGAAAGAATGACGGCGCCGGGGCGCATGGCGGCAATTTGCTCGGCGCGTGTCATGCAGGAGTGTATTTCTGAGTAAACGCCCAGTTCCCGCACCCGTCTGGCGATGAGCTGGGTAACCTGGGAGCCGTAATCCAAGATGATGACTTTGTTCCGCGGCATTATGCACCACACTAGTTGTCTATGCGATAATTCGGAGCTTCCTTGGTGATGATGACATCATGAACGTGGCTTTCCCTCAGACCGGCGGCGGAAATTTCGCAGAACTTCGTGTTGTTGTGCAGGTCAAGCAAATTTTCGGCGCCCACATAGCCCATGCCGGACTTCAGACCGCCCACAAGCTGGTACACGGCGTCCATCACCGGCCCACGATAGGGCACGCGCCCGACAATGCCCTCGGGCACCAATTTTTTGCTCTTCTCCTGAAAATAACGATCCGAGCTTCCTTCCCTCATGGCGTCTATGGAACCCATGCCGCGATAGATTTTATAGGTGCGGCCCTGATAGAGTATTGTCTCGCCCGGACTTTCCTCCGTTCCCGCGAAGAGCGAACCTATCATCACGGAATGGGCGCCGACGACCAGGGCTTTGACGATATCCCCGGAAAACTTGATGCCGCCGTCAGCTATGCAGCAACGTCCCATTTCCCTGGCTGCGCGGCTTGCTTCCATCACGGCCGTCACCTGGGGAACGCCGACGCCCGCGACGATGCGCGTTGTGCAGATGGAACCTGGTCCGATGCCGACCTTCACGCTGTCCGCGCCGGCTTCCAGAATAGCCCGCGCGCCTTCATAGGTAGCCACATTGCCGGCTACAAGGGCGCATCTGGGGAAGCTTCCCTTCACCGCCCGGATGGCGTTCAGAACATTTTTTGAATGGCCATGCGCCGAATCCAGCACCAGCACATCAACGCCGACCTCCAGCAGTTGTTCGGCCCGCCTCTCGCCGTCCGGGCCAATGCCGATGGCCGCCCCGACGCGAAGCCTGCCCTTGTCGTCCTTGCAGGCATTGGGATATTTTTGCACCTTGTCTATGTCTTTCATGGTTATGAGGCCGCAAAGCCGTTTTTCCTCATCGACTACAAGCAGTTTTTCTATGCGGTGTTCGTGCAGATGCCGTTTGGCGTCGTCCAGCGATGTCCCCATGGGCACTGTGACGAGATTTTGGCTTGTCATCACATCGGAGACGCGCACGGCCTGCGCGTCTTCCACGAAACGCACATCCCGGTTTGTAAGAATTCCGTTGAGGCGTCCGTCGTCCACCACGGGCAAACCCGAAACCCGGTAGTCGGCCATGAGGTCCAACGCCTCCTGCACCGAACTACGGGATGATATCGTCACCGGATCGAGAATCATGCCGCTTTCGCTTTTCTTGACCCGTTCAACCTCCAGACGCTGTTTTTCAACAGACATGTTTTTATGAACAATGCCAATGCCGCCCATGCGCGCCATTGAAATGGCCATCGCGGATTCCGTCACGGTGTCCATCGCCGCGGAGAGCAGGGGAATGCGTAAGGGGATGTCGGGAGTCAGCCAGGTCGCGATGTCCACGGCGTCGGGAGTTGTTTCCGAGTAGGCGGGCACAAGAAGAATATCGTCAAATGTCAGTGCTTTGCCCATATTTTCAAACATTTCCCCCCTCCGATAGCCCAAAAGTAACAAAAAAACATATCACGATGGCGAAAAATCTCCGAACTATCGTCGATTTTTGGCAACCACAATAAATCATTACGCTTATGTAATCATAAATTAATTCTTTCACTTTAGCCTCTTACCTGTTATATGTCAACGAGTCAGTGTGCCCGTACGCGTTTATGCACCAAGGAGCTTAAAGAAATGAACAACTTTTTTCGATTGACGGTTTTCTCTTTTTTGATCCCGCTTCTCCTGGCAGCCCTGCCGGTCATTTCCAAAGCGGCGACCAAGAGCGTGGGCATTTTGCCCTTCGAGGTGAATGCCCCCCAGAGTTACGCCTATCTTTCCAAGGCCGTGCCGGCCACCCTGCAGGCGCGCATCAACAGGCCGGGAACGCTGGACGCCAAGCAGATACAAGGCAAAGCGAGTTCACAAACGGAAGCGCGCAAGGCGGCTGATTCCAACAATGTGGAATATGCCGTTTGGGGCGCAATCGCTGTTTTGAACAACGAATGCACCGTGACAGCCCACAGCGTGGATAAATCCGGCAAGGTGTGGAGCAAGACGGAGCAGGGGCCTTTGAATGCCCTGCAGCCCATCGTTCAAAACCTTGCCGCCGGCATGGCCCGCGAGGTCTTCAATCTAAACGTGTCCGGCCCCGGATACAACGCGGCTTCAGGCGGCCAGGCCGTCAACCGCATGAATTCGGACATCATCGTCAATGAGACAGGTCAGCAGCAGGTCTACCTGAACCCCCAGTTCCGTTATCAGGGAACGGGGGCCAATGACGGCTCGCGTCTGCGCAGCCAGCGCATCAAGGAAAAGATGGTGGACATGGCCGTCGGCGATTTCAACGGCGATGGAAAAAACGAAGTCGCCGTGCTCGCGGAGCACAAGCTCATAATCTATCTCTGGGGGCAGGACGGCAAGTTGAAGCCCCTCGGAGAGACGATTGTTTCCAAGAGCAACATCAACTTTTCCATGCGCGCCATCGACTTGAACAGAGACGGGGCCAAAGAGCTGGTTGTCTGCACGTATGAGGATGAATCCAACCGCCCCTACACGTATTTCTTCAGTTTCAAGGGCAATAAATTCACCCAGTACGCCGAACGCTGCCCATATTTCGTCAGCGTCGTCAACACGCCGCCCAATTTTATGCCGACATTGGTGGGACAGGCTTGGGATTCCGTCAAACTCTTCGCCCCCGGCGTGCGGGAACTGACCAAAAACGGCAACAAGTTCTCGCTCGGCTCTCGACTTGATCTGCCAGAGGGCGCCAAAGTTTTCAATATCGCCTGGATACCGGCCGGCAAAGACAGCAAGCTGCCCCAACTCGTCATGATGACCGACGAGGAGCGCGTGAAGATTTTTCAGGGCAGCAACCACACGCTGATACACACGACCACTGAAAATTTTTCAGGTTCGGCGACAGGCATGGAATTTTACAAGGCGATGCCGGGCATGGGGCAGGACCGCGCGGTTCAGCTCCCGGGGAAATACTACGCGCCCATGCGCATGATAGCTGTGGATCTGGGGCATACCGGAGAGTATGTGCTCCTGCTCAACAAACCGATTTCGACGGCTTCCCAGATATTTGACCGCTACCGCTACTTTCCCCTGGGGGAAATCCACGCCATGTACTGGGACGGCGTCGGCCTGGGACTGAAGTGGAAAACCCGCCGCATTCGCGGTTCAGTGGCGGAAATTGACTTGGCGGACGTAAACAACGACGGTATCCTGGATCTTGTCGTCGGCATAAACACTTCCCCCGATCTCGGCATCGGCAGCAGGCAAAGCATGATCACAGCCTACCCCCTCGACGTTTCCCAAACGGACCCCAACACCCCGGCGGACCTGAGCGATTTCGAGATAAACCCGAACAAATGAATCCGCAGATTTTTTCGGAAAAGAGTGGAGGAAACGGTGCGCATCCTTGTCATCGGTTCAGGTGGGCGCGAACACGCGCTTGTCTGGAAGCTCAAGCAAAGCCCGTTGGTTGAAAAAATTTTCGCGGCGCCCGGCAACGGCGGAACGCACCGGGAGGGAGCGATCAACTGCCTGACGGCCGTCGACGATATTGACGCTCTGACGACCTTGGCCAAACGAGAAAAAATTGACCTTGTCGTCCCCGGGCCCGAGTTGCCGCTGACCTTGGGTGTTGTCGACGCCATGCGCCGGGCCGGCATCCCGGCTTTCGGCCCGGACGCGTACTGCGCGCGTCTTGAGGGAAGCAAGGCTTTCGCCAAACAGATTATGTCGAAAACCGGCGTGCCCACGGCGAAATATGAAGTTTTCGACAACATCGAGGCGGCCAGAGATTATATGGTAAAACTCAACGCTCCCGTCGTCGTCAAGGCTGACGGACTTGCCGCCGGAAAGGGAGTGCTGGTGGCCCAGAATTCCCGCGAAGCCCTGCAGGCGCTTGAGGAGATCATGACGGTCCGCGCCTTCGGCGCCGCCGGAGACAAAGTGGTGCTGGAAGAATTCCTTCAGGGGGAGGAAGTGTCCCTGCTCTGTTTTTGCGACGGAAAACAGGCCGTTCCGTTGCCGTCGGCCCAGGACCACAAAGCCGCTTACGACAACGACCAGGGGCCGAACACCGGCGGCATGGGAGCATACAGCCCGGCCCCGATGCTTCAAGGCGCGGATCTGGATGAAATGGTCGCCCTGACCATAACGCCGGTGCTCAAGGAACTGGCGGCGTGCGGACACCCGTTCACGGGCGTGATTTATGCCGGTCTTATGCTTACCCCTGCCGGTCCCCGCGTTCTGGAATACAACACCCGCTTTGGCGACCCCGAATGTCAGCCCCTGCTCATGCGTATGGAAGGGGATTTGGCGCAAATCATGCTTGACTGCGCGCATGGCGGACTTGACCCCAAAAGCGTGCGTTGGAGCGAACAAACCGCCCTGGGAGTCGTTCTGGCCGCCAAAGGCTATCCCCATGCCTACGCCAAAGGCCGCCTGATCAGCGGCATAGAAGATGCGGAACGTGTGGCCGGCGTCAAGGTCTTTCACTGCGGCACCACCATCAGGGACAATGCTCTTGTATCCAGCGGCGGACGCGTACTCTGTGTGACGGCTCTGGGAGATGACCTGGCTCGCGCCCAAGCATCCGCATATGCGGCGCTGAGGAAAATACGGATGGAAGATGCCTTCTACCGGCGCGACATCGGCGACAGGGGATTACGAGGGGCGCAATCGCGTGAGCTCCCCGACGTTTGCGCCACATAAAGGAATGTCCCATGAGTCAGGTCGTCATTCTGCTCGGTTCAAAATCGGACGAGGACAAAGTAGCCCCTTGCGCGGAAATTCTGAAAGATCTGGGCATATCTTTTGTCATGACGATAAGTTCCGCCCACCGCACGCCGGATCGCACACGAAAGATAGTACGGGAGGAAGAAAAAGCCGGCGCCCGGGTATTTATTTGCGCCGCCGGCATGGCCGCGCACCTGGCGGGGGCCGTGGCCTCGTTCACTGCCAGACCGGTGATAGGCATTCCCCTGTCATCCGGCAGTCTGGCTGGCATGGACGCGCTTTTTTCCACAGTGCAGATGCCGTCCGGCTTTCCGGTCGCCACTGTGGCTCTGGATCAGGCCGGCGCCCGCAACGCCGCCTGGCTGGCCGCCCAGATTCTTGCCGTTTCCGATGCCTTCCTGCTCGAAAAAATTGAGGCCCTTCGCCAAGGCATGCGGGAAAACATACAAAAAGACGGAGACCGATTGCGGCTGAAATACACGGCCACATAACCGTTCATGGCCGAAGGCTTCTGGCGAAGGCTTCGCCCTCCTCGCCGCCGCCGGCCATTCTGGAAAGCTCCGTCAGCCGTTCGTCCGCATTGATGTGCGCGCACAGGGTGTAGGTCTGCTGATTGCGGACTTCTTTCGTTACCCGGAAATGTTTGTCCGCCCGCGCGGCCAGCAAGGGCCAGTGGGTTATGAGCAATATCTGGCGTTTTTCGGCAAGCGTCCGCAGTTTCTGAGCCAGTTTGTTCAGCACAAGTCCGCCGACGCCGGCGTCTATTTCGTCAAAAATATACGTTGCGTCTGTCAAAGCAGGGCGCATGCACACAAGCGCCAACAAAAATCTTGAAAGTTCCCCGCCTGAGGCTATGCGGTCAAGAGGCTGCGGCGCCTGACCGGGGTTCGGGGCCCAGAGAAAACGCGTGTTCTCATCAAATATGCCGGGCCGGATTTCGTGGGCGAGAAATTCCGGAATGACGGCGAGATCAGCTGAAAAACCGAGGTCAACCAGTTCATTTGTCAGGCCCTTGGCAAATTCCTGGGCGACCTTGCGTCGCAGGGGGATAATCTCCCTGATGACGCTTTTGAGCCTGCCGGAGATGCTTTCGCCTTCCTTGGAAAGCCGCGAGATGTCCAAGGCGCAGGCGTCCAGAAAAGACAGATTCGCGGCATTTTCGCGGCGAAGGGCGAGGATTTCAGGAAAAGTCTTGCGCAGTTTGCGCTTGAGTTGAGCCAGGGTGAAAAGACGCTCCTCAATTTTGTCGATGTCCGCCGTGGTCGCGCCGGGTCGGGGAGACAGCAATCTGCCGGACAAATCCCGGAGTTGCCCGGCCAGATTCGAAACTTCATTCGCCGCTTCAACAAATTCCGGGACACATGCGCATATTTTATGGAGTAGTTTTTCAAACTTGGCCAACAAGTCCAACAGACCGGGGGAGTTTTCTCCGTGAAGCACTTGAAGTGCTTCCTCAAAGTTTTTGGACAATTGCGCGGAATTGCGAATTTCCCGGCGCAGCTCTTCCAGGCGCTCTTCCTCGCCTTCTTCAGGCGCTGTCTTATCTATTTCCTCCTGCTGCATTTCCAGCAGATCGCGCCGCGCCGCCAGTTCCGCCTGTTTTTTCAACAAATCTTCCCGTCTGGAAAAATTTTCGGCAAGCGCTTTGCTTAAAGCGTCACGTTCAAGGGCTTGGGGCGAATCCGCGATGACGTCTTCTATCAGGGCGGCCTGAAAAGACATTTTGAGCAGGGCATGTTGCGCGTGCTGGCTGGTGTGCGTGATCAGCTGATCCCGCAATTCGCGGAGCGCTTCCTGGGACTTCAGGTTGTCGTTGATGTATAACCTGGCGCGGCCTGTCTGGGATGACAGTTCCCTGCGGAGGATGAGCTCGTTTTCATTCAGGATGAAAAGAGCCTCAACCTGCGCGCGGTCGGCGCCGGGACGAACCATGTCCTGACCAAGCCTGTCGCCCAGAAGAAACCCGATGGCTTTCATCACAAAGCTTTTGCCGGCCCCGGTTTCGCCAGTCAGCACGTTCAGACCCGGAGAAAACTCCAGTTCCATGTCCTCTATGAGAGCCAGGTTGTGTATGCCCAGGTATTCCAGCATAACTGCGTTCTGACGTCACTGTTTTATGCGCGGGTCAAGCATGTCGCGCAAATTTTCGCCCAACAGATTGTAGCCGAGCACCGTCAGCAGTATCGCCATGCCGGGGTACACGGAGAGCCAGGGAGCGATGCCGATGACCGATTTGCCTTCCATGAGCATATTGCCCCAACTGGCTGTCGGCGGTTGAACCCCCAACCCGAGAAAGCTGAGGCTGGATTCCACCAGAATGGCCCCCGCGATGCCCAGGGTGGCTGTAATCAGCACCGGGGCAAGGGCATTGGGCAAAATATGCCGGAAAAGGATGCGCCAAGAGGGCAAGCCGGCCAGTTTCGCCGCCGCCACAAATTCCCGTTCACGCAGACTCAGGGCCTCGGCGCGCACCAGGCGGGCCACCCCCATCCAGGACGTCAGGCCTATGACGATCATGATGTTCGTCATATTCGGTTCCAGAAAGGCGATGACCGCAAGAATCAGAAAAAACGACGGAAAGCAGAGCATGATGTCCACGGCCCGCATTATGACTTCGTCAACCCAGGAACGAAAATACCCGCTTATCAAGCCCAGAACCGTCCCGATGCTTACGGAAATGCCCACGGCGACGAAGCCGACCCAGAGGGAAACGCGGCCGCCAAACAACATGCGGGAAAAAACGTCCCGTCCGAGGCGATCCGTTCCCAGCCAGAACCGTGACGAAGGCGGCTCGAGAATATGGTCCAGATGCAGGGCGGAAGGGGGGTAAGGGGCCAGAACAGGCGCGAAGACAGCGGCCAGCGACATGAGAAGCACAACGGCCAGACCAAAAAACAGCATCACGTTGTGAAAGGCGAAACGGGCCGTTGCGCTCTTCATTCGCATTCGCCCCCGAACGAGCGGATGCGCGGATCCGCAAGGCCATAACAGATGTCCGCCAGCAGATTGCCGGCCAGGGTGAGCACCGCCCCAAGCACGAGATTGCCCATGATCATCGTATAGTCCCGGGCCATGACGGCCGCGTAAAAAAGCTGACCGAGGCCGGGCAGGGCGAAGATGGATTCGATGATCACGCTTCCGCCGATGAGCCCGGGGATGGAAAGGCCAAGCAGGGTGATGACGGGCAACAGGGCGTTGCGCACGGCGTGGCGCACGATGACGACATGCCGCGGCAAGCCCTTGGCTTTGGCCGTCAATATGTAATCTTGATGTAAAACTTCAAGCATGCAGGCGCGCATATATCTGGACATGCCCGCAAGCCCGCCGACAGTGTAGATGATTACCGGCAGAATCAGGTGTTGCGCGACATCGGCGCACTGTTCCCAAAAACCGAGTTCCGAAAAATTCAGGGATGTCAGGCCGGAGACAGGCAACCATTGATGTTCGATGCCGCAAAACAGCATGAGCAGCAGGGCGAGCCAAAAGGAGGGCATGGCGAATCCCAGAAAGACGAACACTGTCGTCGCGCGATCCAGCAGGGAGTTTTGCCTGCACGCGGTCACGATGCCCAAAGGGATGGCGATGACCAGCACGAGAGCCAGGGAAAGGAGGTTGACGCCGACGGTCAGCGGCAGGCGCTCGGCTATTTTGGTCAGCACCGGCCGCGCGTCGGCCGACATGGAATTGCCGAAATCAAAATGGAGCAGCCGGACGACCCAGTCCAGATATTGCGCGTGCAGGGGACGGTCCAGCCCGTACAGAGCTTCCAGTTGCCGGCGTGCCGCTTCGCCGGCGAGCGGATTCAAGGTTGTTTCGGTATCTGTCGGGGAGCCGGGGGCAAGATGAATGACGAAAAAACTTATGACGGTGATTCCCATCAGAACCAGGGTCATCCAGAGCGTTTTTTTGAGAATCCTCAAAACGATATTGAGGAATCTCCCGCGAAAAAAAACTTTGTTACGCATGCCGATTGTTATTCGTCAAAACGGGTCAACCAGTGTCCGATATGTTCAACCTCATCCCGCCAGGCCGCGGACAGGCGCAGTTTGAGAAAATGCGCGTAAAGGCCGTCCAGCAGGTCAAGGCAAGCTTCCAGAAGATAGATTTTTTCCAGAAGGGGCGCATCCGGGTCATCGTCAGGTTCCGGTTTTTCGACTTTGGGCGTTTTTACGGAACCTAAAGAAAAATCTTCCGCTTTAAGCGTAAGTTGAAAGACAAGTTCATCCTTTTCAAGACGGATGAGGGCGCGGGAAACCTTTTTTCCTGTTCCCAGACCGAACCTGGCTTCACGCAAGGGGGAAAGAGCGCCGGAAACCGAGGTTGTCTCCCTAGCTTCGCCCTGTCCCTGCTGAACAACGATGCGCTGTTCCATGAACACGAAAAAGGGCGTTCCCTTGCTGTCCTTGAACGCGCCGAGAGCCGTGTCGCTCTGATACCAGAGCCAGGTAAGAAATTCCTGGCCGAGTATGACGTCTGTTGATTCGCTTTGCGTATCCATGTTTTCATCCTGCGGTTCAGGGCAAAATCTGGGCAAAACGCGTGGCTTCAAGGTGGTCGAGCAGATGCGCTTTGTCTTCTCCCAACAGGGTTGAAGCCTGATTGTACGGGGTCAATTGTTCAAGGTGAAGTTCAAAGGTTTTAAGAAATTCCTCCAGAAAGAGGTCAATCATGGCGCTCTGCGTCGAGGCGAACCAGATTTCGTTTTTTCTGGTCAGCCACAAGACGTTGAATTCTCCTGGCACGGGAAGAAACCTGGCGCGCAGGCGCAGAAGAACCTGCTCCTTGATTTCTTTTTTGCGCTCCCGCGAGATGAAATTTTTGTTCTGCCGACTCAAAGTTTCCTTTTCCTGTCTGAGGGCAAGGGCAAGATGCTTTTTGACGACACCCGGCGGTATGCGTCGTCTGTCCAGTCGAAGGGAAAAAAGCGCATAGTCGGCTTTTTGAGGGGGAGAGTCGTCCCAGGCTGCGTCAAGCATATTGTCGAAATTGACCCATCCGCAAGAAGATGTTTCCGGCGCGTCGTCAATGTCGCGGAAGGCGAAGGCGCGCAGTCTGTCCGGTAATTCCGTCCACAATTCCGGAGGAACGGGATCAAGCAGACGAAAACGTGTAAAACTGACGGATGTTCCTGAAAAGCCCATCTGGCGTTCCTTGCGAAGTTGAACGGCCAGGCGTCCGCGCGCCGTCGCGCGTGCCTGAAGCAGTGTGTGGACAGTATAACCTTTTGTCCTGTTTTGACAAGCATTATTGTCTCATAATGATAATTATGTAAACTTTAAGACGCGCGAGCGTTTTCGAATAGACGCGCGAGCATTGTCAAAGCGTCCGAACGTGACGATATATCCTCTTGACCTTTCCGCCCTTTTTGACCACTGTATCAAATGTGTGCGGCGCAAAAAACAGAGACACGGTTCGTTTGAACAAGGCCATCGCCTCCACGGGTTTTTGTTCCCGTCGCAAGGCCGACGCGCTTATCTTCTCCGGACGCGTTCAGGTCAACGGCCGCCCTGAGCAAAACCCGGCCCGTTCCGTCGGAATTGAAGACAAAATCAGCGTTGACGGGCGCCCGCTCGCCCAACGGCAAGTCCCGATCTGCGTCCTTCTGCACAAACCCGTGCATGTCGTCTGCACGGCGCATGACCCCGAAGGCCGCCGTACCGTGCTGGATTGTCTGCCTGAATCGCTCCGGGGCCACAGGCTCTTTCCCGTCGGCCGTCTGGATTATTTTTCCGAAGGTCTGCTCCTGCTCACCAACGACGGCGCCCTTGCCCATCGGCTCATGCACCCCTCCCGTCATCAGGCGAAAATCTATGAGGTTCTTGTGCGAGGGCGCGTCGGCGAGGACGCGCTGCGCGCGATGCGCTCCGGCATGACTCTGGCCGAAGGCGAAAAACTCGCTCCCATCGCCGTCAGGGCCAGCCTGGACAGCCGGGGCGACACCCTGCTCACGCTGACCCTCCATCAGGGCGTCAATCGTCAACTGCGCAGAATGTGCCGTGATCTGAATTTGACCATACTGCGCCTGAAGCGCGTTTCACAAGGCATTCTTGAACTCGACGGATTGCCCGTCGGCAAGGCCAGGCTGCTTGACGCCGACGAAACGTCCAGGCTCAGGCAAAGCCTGGGCCTGGACGCAGAGGCGCATCGCGCCTGAGGGGGTTCATTTGACGCGTTGCGGCGTCATCAGATAGCTTGTTACAGAGTGGACGCCGCTTGTCTTGTTCGCCGCCTGCACGGCAAGCCGTTTTTCCTTGTCGTTTTTGACCACGCCCAGCAAAACCACGCGTCCCGAGTTGACTTCCGTGTCTATCCGGGTTGAGGAAAGCCCCTTGGTTTCGATCAGTTCCTTGCGCAGGGTCGCCGCGAGTTCCAGATCCCCACTCTGGCTTTTCAGGGGCGAGAACCAGTGCGGGGTGACCGAAGGCGTGTGGCTCCTGGCTATTTCAACGGCTTTCATCTGCATGTTTTCCGGCACTTCGCCCACTAGAAAAACGTTTTTGTAATAGCTGTACACCGCCACGGACCAACCGTCCTTGAAATCCGCTTTGAGCAGATCGGTTTTGATGGCCGTCGCCAGGGTTTTGTCGTCAACTATTGTGTCCATGAGGCGCTGGTCTTCATACAGCCCATAAGCGCAACCGTTCAACAGGCACAGCGCCGCCAAGAGCAAAATCGCATACCTTCGCATAATCGCTTCTCCGTGTGGTTAAGGATTGGCGGTCTCTTTTTCCCGCCGTATGCGCGCCCCGACGCGCGCCAGTTTCTCTTCCATTTTTTCGTAGCCGCGATCCAGGTGGTACACGCGGCTGATTTCCGTTGTGCCGCTTGCCGCCAGCCCCGCCAGAACCAGCGAGGCCGCGCCCCGCAAGTCGGAAGCCATGACCGGGGCCCCCGTCAGACGCCGCGTGCCGCGCACCGTGGCCGTGTGCCCCGATATCCTGATGTTCGCTCCCATGCGTTCCAGTTCCGAGGCATGGAGAAAGCGGTTTTCAAAAATGCTTTCTTCTATGACTCCGGCCCCTTCGGCCAGACACATGAGGGCCATGATCTGGGCCTGCATATCGGTGGGAAAGCCCGGATAGGGTTTCGTCGTCACGTCGACGCAACGTAGGGGGCGGGTGCATCTGGCCAACACGCCGTCCGGCGTTTCGGAAATTTCCATGCCCATATCCCGCAGTTTCAAAATCAGGGCGTCCAAGGCGTCTACGGGACAGTTGCGCAAAAGCAGTTCACCGCCGGTGATCCCGGCCGCGACCAGAAACGTGCCGGCCTCGATGCGATCCTGCATGACGGGATATTCCACGCCGCGCAGAACGCTTGGCCCCACGACGCGAATGCGGCTTGTCCCCTGCCCCTCGATGCGCCCCCCGCAGGCGATGAGAAAATTCGCCAGATCCACCACTTCCGGCTCGCGCGCCGCGTTTTCGAGAATCGTTTCCCCCTCGGCCGACACGGCGGCCATGAGCAGGTTTTCCGTGCCGCCCACAGTCGGCATGTCGAAGGTGATCCGCGCTCCGTGGAGTTTGCGGCAACGGCCCAGTATATAGCCTTCCACCAGTTCAAAACGCGCGCCCATGGACTCCAGACCCTTGAGGTGTTGGTCCACGGGGCGAACCCCGATGGCGCAACCGCCGGGCTTGGCGACGCAGGCCTGGCCCGTGCGGGCCAGCAGCGGCCCAAGACAGAGCACGGAAGCCCGCATGGTCTTCACCAGATCGTACGGGGCGGCGGACAGAAGCGTGCCGGGGACGACCGTGACCCGGCCGTTTTGGTATTCGCAGACGCAACCCAGGAGGTTGAGAAGCTTCAGGGCCGTGTGAATGTCCCGTAGATTCGGAACATTGAGCAAGGAAAGAGATTCCGTGTGCAGAATGGAGGCAAAAAGAATGGGCAAGGCGGCGTTTTTTGAACCGTTTATCTCAATGCTTCCCGTCAGCGGCAGGCCGCCTTCAATCACAAGCTTGTCCATGGGCCTCCCCGGTTTCAACCCTCATCGGCAAAAAAACGCGGCTGTTGGATATTTGTCAAGCATTTCTTTTCTGATTGCAAAAATTTTTCGAGCGAATATACTTGTGCCTCCCGAATCTTGTATATTTTTTTGCCCTGTCAGGCAACGTCCTTATGGAAAACCACAGCCCGCTCTACCCTGTTTTTCTTTCCCTGAAAAACCGACACTGTCTTGTCGTCGGCCTTGGCGAAGTCGGTCTGCGCAAGCTCGCCGGCGTGCTCGACAGCGAACCGGCCTCCGTGCTGGCTCTGGATGCCGCGCCTCTGTCCGAAAAAACGCTTGCCCTGCTCAAAAACCGCCCTGTTCGCTTTGAGCAGCGGCAATGCCGGGAAGAAGACATCAGCGGCAAGACCCTGGTTTTCGCCGCCACCGGCAACAGGGCCGAAAACACGCGCATTGCCGGACTTTGCAGCAAATTGGGCGTGTTGTGCAATTGCGCCGCGCCGCCGGAACAGGGGGATGTTTTCATCCCGGCCGTGGTCCGTCAGGGCCGCCTGAGCCTTGCCCTTTCCACAGGCGGCGCAAGCCCGGCCCTTGCCGGGCAGTGGCGCCTGGAGCTTGAGCAGTGGCTGGCCGACCGCCGCCGCGCGGCGGAATTTCTGGCCCGCTTGCGGCCCCTGGTGCTTGACTTGCCCCACCCCGAAGAGGAAAATAAACAGGTGCTGCGCGCGCTGGCGCGCTCCCCTCTGCGTCAGTGGCTGGCCGAAGGGGATGTCGCTTCCTGCCGGGCCAGACTTTCCGAAATCGTGCCGGCGGAACTGCATGACAGCCTGACCTCTTTGCTTGCGGAGTCCCTCGATGATCTCCCCTGAAATTTCCTCCTCCATCAACCTTGTTTTGCTCGGCGCGGCCAGCGCCTTCGCCTTCGCCGGCATTTTGGCGCGCAACGCCCTTCTGCGCCGCGTCGGCATGTGGATTGTGCTGCTCGCCTTCGCCGCCCAGACCCTGCAGCTTTTGTTCGGCTACCACAAGCATTTGCCCGGCGGTTTGAGCTTGGGGGCCTATATTCAGTTGATCGCCTGGTTTGTTCTGCTCGGCGGCATTATCGTCTGGCGCAGACTCCAACAGCAAACCCCCCTGCTTTTCGCCGCTCCCCTGTGTTTTCTTCTTTTTTTCGTTTCCATGTTCTGTCTGGACAGCGCCGTCACCCTGCCGGCCTCAACACAGCATTCTTTTTACGCCCTGCATATCGGCGCGCTTTTTTCCAGTCTCGGTCTTCTGACCATCGCCTTTTTCGCGGGGGCCCTGTTCCTCTCTCTTGAACGGCGCATCAAAAACAAGGAACGCATGCCCGGCATCTGGCAGGACATGCCGGCCATCTCCCTGTTGGACAAAATCAACGCCCTTACCGTGCTCATCGCCTTCCCGCTTTACACTGTGGGCATCGTTTCCGGCATCGTCTGGTCCAAGCCCGTTTTCGGCGCTTCCGCCGTCGGCGATCCCAAGGAAGTCGTGAGCGTCGTCATCTGGATTGTTTTCGGCATACTTTTCCACAACCGCCTTGTCAAAAACTGGAAGGGGCGCAAACCCGCCCAATGGACCGTGTTTATTTTTCTGCTCTGCCTTTTTTCCATTATTGTCGTCAACACCGTCATGAACACGCACCATGCCTTCATTCGAGGATAGCGCCCTGTACATGGAAAACGACATCTGCCTTGTAGGCCTCAACCACCGCACGGCCGGCGTGGACGTGCGGGAACGCTTCGCCCTGGCCGGCCACTGCGACGCCGAGCACTGGGCCCTGCCCTGTACCGGCGGCATACGGGAAAGCCTGATCCTTTCGACGTGCAACCGCGTGGAACTTCTGGCCGCCGGCACAGGAGACGTCGCGGACAGGATGCTGCACTGCTGGGCCAGGGCCCGTCAGGCCAGAGTGTCGGATATAGAACCGTACATTTATGTCCACAAGAGTCTCGCGGCTGTCCGCCATATTTTCTCCGTGGCCTCCAGCCTGGATTCCATGGTCCTGGGCGAACCCCAGATACTGGGCCAACTGAAGGCGGCCTACCGCAAAGCGGCCGCCTGTAGAACGACAGGCGTCATTTTGAACCGCCTGCTCCACAAGTCCTTCTCCGTCGCCAAACGGGTGCGCACGGAAACCGCCGTGGCTTCCAATGCCGTGTCCATCAGTTACGCCGCCGTGGAACTGGCAAAGCGCATTTTCGGCGACATGCGTTCCCACAAGGCCCTTCTGGTCGGCGCGGGCGAAATGGCCGAACTCGCGGCCACACATTTGCTGCAGAACGGCATTGACGAAATTCTGGTGACCAACCGCACCTACGCCCGGGGGCGGGAATTGGCCGATCAGTTCGGCGGCCGCGCCGTGCCCTTTGAAAATCTGACGGACACTCTCGCCGTGGTGGACATCATCATAACCTCAACCGGTTCTCCCGAGCCCGTCATCCGCGCCAGAGACGTCAGAACAACGCTCAGAACCCGAAAAAACAGCCCCATGTTCTTCATTGACATCGCCGTGCCGAGGGATGTGGACCCGGACGTGAACAGCCTTGACAACGTGTACCTTTACGACATTGACGACCTGAAGGAAGTTGTCGAGGAGAACATCGCGGGCAGACGCGATGAGGCGGCCAGAGCGCACCGGATTGTAGACGAGGAAGTGGCCGCTTTCGCCGGTTGGCTGGCCACCCTGGACGTGCAGCCGACTCTTGTCGCCCTGATTGACCGGGGGGAACGGCTGGCCCGGGATGAAGTCTCCAGAACGCTCAAACGTCTGGGCAGTCAGGATGAGGCCCTGCGCGAAGCCCTGGAGACCATGGCCAACGCCCTGGTGCGCAAGCTCAACCACGCCCCGATCACCTTTCTGAAAAACGGCTGTTCCGGTCAGGAAAACAAGGAAGCCCGCATCAACGCCATTCGGCGCGTCTTCAACCTGGACTCCGACACATAGATGCCGCCCGACCTGCGTGACCTTTCGCCGACGTCGGCCCGGCTGTGCCTGCTTGTGGAAAAATTTCTCCGCGCCCAGCGCCTCGTAGGGGGCTTGCTGGCCGCCGTTTCCGGCGGGGCCGATTCCCTGGCCCTGGCTCTTGTTCTGGGCGTTCTCGCCCCCCGCCTGAAGACGCCCGTTTTCGCCGTGACTGTGGATCACGGTCTGTTGCCCGACTCCAAGGCCGTCGCCGCCGCCGCGGCGCGGCAATGCGTCCGGCTGGGCCTTGACTGCGTTTGCAGAAAAGTGGACGTGTCCGCTTTCGCGGCCGAAAAACGTCTGGGCATCGAAGAAGCCGGGCGTGAACTGCGCTACGCGGCCCTGGAAGAGGAACGCAAGGCGCGCGGGGCGGCCTTCATCGCCCTCGGCCACCACAAGGCCGACCTGGCTGAAGACGCGCTCATGCGCTTTACGCGCGGTGCCGGCTGGCCCGCTTTGGCCGGAATGCCGGCCCGGGATGAGCGACGGCGTCTTTTACGGCCCTTTCTCCTCATCCAGCCGCAAGCGCTCAAGTCGCTTCTGCTCGAATGCCGCATCGCCTGGTTTGAAGACCCGGCCAACCGGGATTTGCGCTTCAAACGCAACCGGATGCGCCACACTGTTCTCCCCCTGCTCTGCGAGGAAAACCCTTCCTTTGATTCGGGCGTCGCCCGCTTGTGGCGTCTTGCCCAGACGGACAGGGACTATTGGGACAGTGTGCTGACCGAAACGTTCAAGCGCGCGCGCCGGCTTGACGGCGGCCTGCTTTTGCCGGCCGCCCTGTTGCGCGGCCTGCACGCCGCCGTCAGGCTGCGCCTGTACCACAGAAGTTTTTCCCTTCTGGCGGACGTGGCAAAAACCCCCGGCCAGCCGAAAACGGATGCCCTTCTGGCCCTGGACGCGGCCTTTGCCCAAAAACGCGGCAACACGCGCTTTCAACTCTCCGGCGGCCTTGAGGCCAAAGTCGGCAGACAGGGAATACTGTTTTACCGGACGTGACAAGGCGATTGCGCCCGCAAAAAAATCCCGAAATTTTTTTCATAAAACTCTTGACAAGGTTGCCGTTTGGCGTGCAACGTTGTCTTAATGGCAAATTTTTGTGTCGCGTCATCAGCGTTGCCGTTAGAGCATTTCACGTTTATAATTGATATCCGCAATGTTTAAACCACCTTTGAGCATCGCTTGCGCAGACCGAGTCAGGGCTCCGGTGATACCTTTTTCCAAGGCTTCATACGAAAGCCGGAAGGGTAAGTACAAACATAAACTGTCGTGAATTGGTGAAGACAGGGGACAGGCGAAGAAAAAGTGAAAACTGACCGCATGACTATTTTTCTGAAAAATACAAAGAGGATATGGTATGAAACGCTATCTATTGGTAATGTGGTTAGTATTATTATGCTCATGCGCGACGCAGGCAAAATACCAAGCTGTTTGCAATAGCTGGCTTGGCTCATCAGAGGAGAGTCTAATTAGCTCGTGGGGCATACCAAACGGTGGATCATATAGCACAGACTCAACAAAATATTTAACGTATATCAACAGCAGTAATATTGTTATACCAGGTCAAGCACCAACATATCAGACAACAATTTATGGAAACACAGCATACACAACTCAATATGGAGGTAGTGCTCCTACAACAGTGAATTTTCATTGTACTACTACTTTTACTGTAAAAGATGGTGTAATTAGTAATTATTCTTTTCGTGGCAATAATTGCGTATCAAATTAGTGGAGATGATAGTATGCCTCAAGGTGATATAGAATGGCTCAAAGAGCGATTATCATTGTCGGAGCGGCTAGCGCCGCTAACACCATAAATTACCTGGATGGCGGGGCGGGCCACGACCTCATCGTCTACCACGAAGGCGACGTGATTTCCGGCGGCGACGGCCTTGACGTGCTGCTTGTGGACACGCCTGAGGGCGACCTGGACGCCCTGTTCAGCAACCTGAACGGACTGCTGGACGATCATGCCGATATGGAAATCGCCGTGGGCGGCGAAAACGCCTCCCAATTCACCAGCCTGTCAGAGTTGGGGCTCACGCCAGGCAGAGGCGTGTTACTAGCGGACAAAATCTCCATCGACATGACCATCACCGCCAGCGATCCCAACGGCTGGGAATACAAGGGAACATCGAATCAGGACGGACACGACCACGCCCAGTTTGTGGGCAAGGGCGCTTACGAGGGATTGACCCTTGTTGTGGAGGCCGATTCCCTGAGCACGACCACCCAGAACGCCATCAACGCCCTCAACGCCGACACGGGCGGCGGCGGATAGCAAAATCAGG
>JAISTW010000013.1 GCA_031272405.1 Desulfovibrio sp.
AACACCTTGCGCCTACAAACCGGCCCTTGGGCGGGCAGGTAAAATAACAACGCCGATTGGCAGGCACATCGGTCAAATAATGTGCTACCTACATCGGTCAACTTAACTTGCTATCGACAGCCCGACGTTACGTTCAACCAGCCCAAGCTGAACGGCATGTCGCCCAAGGCAAGAACCTTCCTCCAGCGCGCCTTCCACGGCAGCCCGTACCGCTTCCAGAAGTTCATGCTGGAGCATATCGGCACGGGAGAGGGAGCGCAGGCGTACGGATGTGGGCTGTACTTTGCGGGGAACAGGGACATTGCGGAGCGATACAGGGAAGAGGCGCTTGACAAAGACAGCCAAGCGCCCACGGTCGCGGCAAGGGCTAATCCGGTCAACCGCGAATCTATTGCCAATATAGTGCGCAAACATCTTTCTGTCAAGCTGCAGGGGCAGGGCGCGCCCTGCCCCAACAACGGCAACCGCCGCCACAACCGCAAACATCAACGTTTCAACACATTCCGTCGTCTATTTCCCCTCCATTTTCGGCAGAACGGCCTTCAGGTCTATGGACATGCCCAGGGTGACATAGCCCAGCCGGTTGGGATGCACTCTGTCGCCGGGGCCGCCGCAGGTGCTTTCCGGCACGAATTCGGGCTTCAGGCCGCCGGTGGCGGGGTCCAGCAGAACCTTGTCGAAATCAAGGACAGCGTCAAAGAGGCCGGAGGTGCGGATGAACTCGTTCAGCGTCTGCCGCTTGTCGTCTTGTTCCTTGGAGCCGTGGGCCTTGCTGGTGCTGCCCAGGGTGGAGGTCACGGTGGCCCCGACAACGCGCACGCCGGGGAGTTTGGAGCGCAGCAGGGCGACGCCCTTGCGCATGCCCTCGATCACGTCCTGGGCCTCGGCGTTGCCGTTTTTGCTGAAATCGTTGATGCCCTCAAACCAGATCACCGTCGCCACGTTGGAGAGGGAGATCACATCGCGCTCAATTCTGCTGAGCGCGGCCGGGCCGCCCTGGTAGGGCTTCTGCGGGGTGTAGGGCGTATAGTCGCGGGGGCCGATGATCTGGTTGCCGCCTATGCCGGCGTTCACCACGGAAATTTTTCGCCCGTGCTGCTCCCGCATACGGCGCGACAGCACGTTGGGCCAACGGTCGTCGCCGTTCAGAGTGGATGCCGTGCCGTCGGTGATGGAATCGCCGAAGGCCACTATCGTGCGGGCATCGGGCAGCATCATGTCCACGGCGTCCACAAAGAACCAGGAGGCCACGGGTTGGATGAACGATGCCTCTGATTCCTCATGCCCGCGCGAGCCGGCCCCCGGCAGGGTGACGTAGGATGTTTGCATGGCCTTGGCGTGCCAGGTCATGGGGCCGCTTTCACCCGCCACATGGAAGCTCACGGCGAGCTTGCGGCCGTCCAGGGAGGAAGGGTTGTCGGCAAAGGGCAGGGATACGGCGTCGCTCCAGGCGACGGCGCCGGGGGCGAGCCGCAGCTCGGATTTGCCCCCGAACAGCACTTTGACGTTGGTTTTGGCCATGACGGCCGAACCGGAAAGCTGCACGCCCACATACACCCCGTCCAGGGTCACGGGCTTGGTCCCCCAGGCGTTGGTGAAGCGTACCCGCAGGCTTTCGCCCCACATATCCGGCATGACGATCATGCGGAAACTCTGATCCCTGGCGCCGACCGCCGCATCAGGGAACGAGAGCCGCTGGTCCGGCTGGGCCGAGGCGTTGCCGCTCGGGTAGGGGCCGTGGGCCGAGGCCGTCCAGGTGGTGGTCCACTGCCCCGCCGCGGCAAAGGACGAGAGGGGAACAAGAATGCACAGACAACACACCGACAGAATTCGGGAGATTCGGGAGAAAAGCATGGCTGCTCCTTTGGCGCGGTCAGAGGGGAAAACGGCGAAAAAACCGCGCGGCCCTGGCCGCGACCGCCCGCGGTTCGACCGGCGAAAGAAACCGCGGGCGCGGCTTGAGCATAGCACTCCCCCCCATCCAGGGCAAGAGGGCGGTCATGCGTGAGAATCTGGAGAAGACGCGGGAAGTTGCCACAGGGAGGTTTTGGGCATATACTCACCAACACCCGAACATGGCGACAGGAGCCCGTGCGCGAGAGGATGCCGGCAGCCTGCGCGCTCCACTTCCGCCCCCGCCCGAAGGGGGCGATCCCTGGGGGGAGACATGGAGGCATATCTTGTCTGGCTGATCATTGGCGTGGGATTTTTCCTCCTGGAACTGGCCATGCCGGTCTTCGTCCTCTTCTTTTTCGGCGTCGGGGCCTGGACGGCGGCGCTTGCCGCGTGGGGAAACCAGTCCTTCCGGCTTGAGATTTTCATCTTCATTCTGTCCTCTACGGTCACTTTGCTGCTTTTTCGCCGTCTTATGCGCAACGTGTTCAGCGGCGGAACAAAAAAACCCGAACAGGAAAAAAAACACGAGATGGTCGGCCGCAGGGGTGTCGCGAGCAGGGAGATCAGGGCGGGGCAAACCGGAGAGGTGGACGTTTCCGGCAGTTTTTGGCGCGCCGTCTCGGATGACGACATCCCGCGCGGGGAAGAGGTGTCTGTCGTTGGGGCTCTGCCGGACGACGAGATGACCCTGAAAGTCGTTCCCCTCGGCAATCTCAAAAAACAGGAGTTCACGTAATGGATGTCATAACCGTTTTCGCTTTGCTGGCCATAGCCTTGTTCTTTGTGGTTGTCGGCTTCAACTGCGTGGTCGTGGTCGAACAGAAGAGCGCCTGCATAGTGGAGCGTCTGGGCAAATTCCACAGCGTGCTGGGAGCGGGCTTCCACATCCTCGTTCCCTTTGTGGACAAAATCGCCTATCAGCGGTCGCTCAAGGAACAGGTCATTGATGTTCCGCCCCAGACATGCATCACGCGGGACAATGTCAGCGTGAACATTGACGGCGTCCTGTACCTTCAGGTGATGGCGCCCGAGAAATCGGCCTACGGCATATCAAGTTACGAATGGGGGGCCGTGCAGCTTGCGCAGACCGCCCTGAGGTCCGCCATAGGCAAGCTGGAACTGGACAAGACCTTCGAGGAGCGCTCCAACATCAATCAGGAGGTCATCGAGGCGCTGGACAACGCGACGGCGCCCTGGGGGGTCAAGGTGCTGCGCTACGAGATCCGGGACATAACGCCGCCCAAGACGGTCATGGAGGCGATGGAAAAGCAGATGCGCGCCGAGCGTGAGAAGAGGGCGGCCATAGCCCAGTCCGAGGGGGAGATGCAGTCGCGCATCAACCTCGCCGAAGGGTCGAAAAAGGCGGCCATCGCCGAGTCCGAGGGGCAGATGACGGCCATGAAGAACCAGGCCGAGGGCGAAGCCGCCAAGATACTGGCCGTCGCCAAGGCCACGGCCGAAGGGTTGCGGATTGTCGGGGAACAGTTGGGGAACGACACTGTCGCGGCCGCCCAGCTGCGTTTGGCCGAAGCCTATATCGGGCAGTTCGGCGAACTGGCCAGGGAGGGCAACAGCTTGATCATACCGGCCGACATTGCCGACGCCGGCGGAATGATAGCCGCCATGACGGGCATCATCCGCCAGGGATCGGGGCTGTCCGTGAAATCGGCCTGAGAAGAGAGGGCACAGACGGAAACTCAAAAGACCGGCGCGAAGAACCTGACGGGAGGGTGTCACCTTATAAGAGATAAAAGTTCATCGATATTACCGTTGACCCGAAATCTCCCGAACAGTGCCAGACTCATATTAACCATTTCCTGAGATCGGCTTACCACACAAGTTCGGCGGTGAAACCGCGCAAGCCAATGCCGTTGTAAAAAAACTGTTTGGCTCTAGTTGCATTAATTATTGAAAGAAGATAAATAGGGGTCAGAGGTGAGCAATGAGAAAAAAAGATTTCTCTTCCTTTCTGGCTCAAGTGGGCTCGTTAAGTGCACAGCAGAAAGCTCAATTGGCCGAGATTCTCGTCCTGTCAGAGGCGAAACAGGCGCCTGCCCAGCTCATTGACGAAGAGTTTTCCGGCAAGGCAACCTGCCCAGCGTGTGCAAGCGAGTCCGTCCATAAATGGGGTGTGGTCAGCGGTCTTCAGCGATACCGATGCAAAGAGTGCAAACGTACGTTTAATGCCCTGACTGGTACTCCTATGGCTCGCCTTAGGAAAAAGGAGCTTTGGGAAGACTACAGTCAGACGCTTTCGGAGAGCTTGTCTTTGACTAAAGCCGCTGCACGATGCGGCATTGACAGGACAACCGCCTTTCGGTGGCGTCACCGATTCCTGCCCCTACCAGGCCCGCAGGCAGTCAGGTGCTCAGGCATCACCGAGATGGATGAAACATATTTTCGCGAGTCTTTCAAAGGCTGAAAAGTTCTGCACCGCAAGCCGCGAAAACGGGGCAAGCTCACCGTCCGAGGCCTGTCATCAGAGCAGATTCCCGTGGTCGTGGCCAGGGGTCGACAGGGGCACACATGTGCTGCTGTTCTTCATGAACGTAGTGCAAGAGAGGTTGGTCTGCGTATCGGCGCCAACATTGGCGGACAGCCTGCTCTGTATAGAGAAATCGCGAATTCTCATGAAATTTGCGAAAAAAACCGGGCTGGCATTTGAACTTATAGGAACCAAACAACGTAAAGGCCGGGAAAAGGTGTTTCATGTGCAGGCGGTCAACGCCTATCACAGCCGTTTGAAAAACTGGATGATCCGTTTCAATGGAGTCGCAACGGAACGGCTGCCCAATTACCTCACATGGAGACGCCTGCATGAAGCCCAACTTACTTCTCCGAAAGAATGGCTTCAGGCAATAGTAATTGGCAAAATACACAATTTACGCAACTAGAGCCAAAAAATTTCTTGACAAGGTTGCCGTTTGGCGTACATCGTCGTCTTAGAGTAGTTTAACTTTCATTTTATATATCCACAAGATTCAAACCAGCCTTTGGCATCTTTGGCTGTAACCATACCCAAGGCGATTCCTACCGCCGATAAAAGTTCATCGGAGGTTCTCGCCTTCA
>JAISTW010000016.1 GCA_031272405.1 Desulfovibrio sp.
CCTTGTCAAAAGAGGGGAACTCCGTTTTGATGGAAGCATACACACACCATCAACCGGGCACCGTGCCCACGGAGTATCCCCATGGAAAGTTTCAACCAAAACGTCATCAAACACAAGACCGGACTTCTAAACCTGGCTGCCGAACTCGGCAATATCTCCAAAGCCTGCCGCATCATGGGCTTTTCCAGAGATACTTTTTACCGCTATCAAACAGCCCGGGACGCCGGAGGTGTCGAGGCGCTGTTTTTTTGGGGGGGCGTCTCCCGCCCCCCCCCGCGCGCCGACAGGAAATCAGAAGCTGTAATGGAAGACGACCTGAGCCTTCCAAGCGTCTTTCTTTTCAAAGGACGTGTCCCTGGCTCCGGCTTTTTTCCAGGTGTCGTTGTCCATGAAGTTGGCGATATAGCCGAGTTCAAGATTCATATCCAAATTTTCGTAGATCTTCCAGACATTGACCAGGTTGAATTCCAGCAGGCCGTCGTTGGTGGTCAGGTAGCTGTCCATGTTGCCCATGCTGTCGTTCCAGGCATAGGCGGTATCCATGTACTTGGCCATTTTGGGCGCGTTGGTGCCGCCCCACCAGGCCACGGTCAGGGTGTGGGAAAGATTTTCCACAAAGCTCACGTCCTTGATGCGCGCGCCGATGCCCCAGGTGCCGGAATAGCTGGTGTTGCAGTCATAAAAACCGTTCGGACCCCAACCCAGTTCGCCGTCGCCGATGAAGCTGGTGAAGTTGCCGACCGGAGCGATGGTGGGCATGCGTTCGGAGCCGTTTTTCGGATTGCCGTCATCGCCGGAGCCGTACCAGCCGAATATGCCGGGCGTGCCCCAGTCCATCTTGTACTCGACAAGGGCCTTGACCAGCCAGCCCTGACGTTGCGTGCTGGAGCGTTTGGGGTCTTGCAGGCCAAATCTCCAGGCGTCGTAGCGCCCCATAGCCTCCACATAGCCGTAGTTTATGTCAAATTCGATATTGAACGGGTCAAGGGCCGTGACCGCCAGGGGCAAGCCGGCCCAGAACATGGATCCGTAAGCTTTGCCGGTGTTGCCGATATTTCCGTAGCCGTATTCGCCGGTATTCCTGTCGTAGATGGAGTTGGGGCTGGGACCGAAGGTGAACGGCGGCGAACCGTCGCCGAGGTCGTTTTCCTGATATGCCTCAAAATTTCCGGTGTTTTTGCCCCTCATGCCGTACATGACCCAGGGCGTGGCCTCAAAGCCGTCAAACTTCAGGGGCAGGAGCAGACCGAAAAGGTCCATGTTGTCCAGGTAGCTGGCGCGGTAGCCGTCAGTTTTGCTGGGGTTGTCGTGTCCGTAGCCGTAGCCGACGCCCTTGTAGTTGTCGTTGAAGGGCCGCACCCACATGGCCGTCAGAGCCACGTTGTCGTTGAATTCGTATGAGGCTATGAGGCCCGCCGCGTCGGTGGAGAATACGGCGGGGCCGCCGGCCATGTTGGGCAGGGTCACGTCCTGGATGCCCATACGGAACTTGAGCGCGGTGTCTGGCACAGACCAGTCCAGATAGGCGTTCTTGAGCTTGATGGCGCTCGTCTGATCCGCGCCCAAAGCTCCACTGAAGCCATCCGCCTTGCCCCACGTCGTGTCGCCGATTTCAAAATAGAGCGTGCCGGACAGGTGTTCCGAAGCCATGGCCTCCAACTTCAGCCGCGCCATTTGCAACGCCTGGAACTCGTCATTGCTGTCCGCCCTGACTTTGCCGTCGGCTCCGGGCGCCCGGAATTTATTGATCAGATTCGCCTGGCCCACGCCGAAGCCCATGTACCATTCCCCGCCGATTTTAAAGTCAATGGCGCTCGCGCTGTTTGCTGCCCCCAGCAGCATCGCGGCGGCCAGAAAAAGTGTGGCGACTCGTTTCATGCCTAACCTCCAGGTTAAAGTGTTACTTTTTTAAAAAAGTTATTACTATATTCCGCATCGGAATATGTCAAGAATACGGCCCGGCAAAGCTCATCTCCTGCAGCAGGAGCAATTGCCCCCGCAGGAGTTTTTTCCTCGCGTCGCGTCCCTGTACACTCTGTGGATGGCCACCGCAAGTATGCCGGCCACAATCGCGCTTACAAAAACCGTGCCGCTGTTTTCCATCAACCAGTCAAACATGCAGGAATCCTCCGTCAGGCCGATTGCGCGCTTGAGGCCAGGCCGCCGGCCGTTTTGACCGGCCTGAACAAGAGCCACAAAAACAATCCCAGCGCAGCCGCCGCTATGACCGTGCCCGGAACGAGGCGGCCGCTGGAAAACACAAGGCCGAACTGATAGAAACACAGCGAAGCGACGTAGGCGAAGCCGCATTGGTAGCCAATAGCCGTCCAGAACCATCCAACGCTGTTCATTTCCCGTTTGATGGCCCCCATGGCCGCGAAGCAGGGCGCGCAGAGCATGTTGAACATGAGAAAGGAGTAGGCGCCCAAAGCGGTAAAATGCGCGCCCAGAGCCGACCAGACTTCCTGGCCGTCCTCAGTCACTTCGGCGAACCCGAACAGCACGCCGAAGGTGCCGACCACGTTTTCTTTGGCGATCAGGCCAGTGATGGCAGCTACCGTGGCCTGCCAGGAACCCCAGCCCAGGGGCGCAAAAATCCAGGAGATGGACGAACCCGCGACGGCCAGAATGCTTTCGGTCATTTCCACCATGCCGAATCCGTCTTCAGACCAGCCGAAATGGGAAGTGAACCAGACAAAAACAGTGGCCAGCAGAATGATTGTGCCCGCTTTTTTGATGAAGGACCAGCCCCTTTCCCACATGCTGCGCAACAGAGCGCCGGCGGTGGGCCAGTGATAGGCCGGAAGTTCCATGACAAAGGGCGTGATGTCGCCGGCGAACAACCTGGTTTTTTTCAAAATCACGCCGGAGCAGACAATGGAGGCGACGCCCACGAAATAGGCGCTCGGCGCGACCCACCAGGCCCCGTCGAACAGCGCGCCCGCAATCAGTGCCAGGATGGGGAGCTTGGCGCTGCACGGAATAAAAGTGGTTGTCATGACCGTTATCCTGCGCTCGCGCTCGCTTTCAATGGTTCTGGAAGCCATGACGCCCGGCACGCCGCAACCCGTCCCCACCAGCAGGGGGATGAAGGATTTGCCTGAAAGACCGAAGCGGCGGAAGAGCCTGTCCATGATGAAAGCCACGCGGGCCATGTAGCCGCAGCTTTCCATGAAGGCCAAAAACAGGAAAAGTATGAGCATTTGCGGCACAAAGCCGAGCACTGCCCCCACGCCGGCCGTGATGCCGTCAATCACCAGACCCTGCAGCCATTCGGCGCAGTTGAGCGCTTTCAGCATGTCGCCGAGCAGTACCGGAATTCCGGGGACCCAGATGCCGTAGTCGGCCGGTTCCGGTTTTTCCCCGCCAGATTCGGGGTTGAAATTCTCCACGGCCAGCTCATACTGGGACGTCCCGATGCCGGCCAGATGCCAGCCTTCGCCGAAGACGCCGTCGTTGGCCCAGTCCGTGGCCAACGCACCGAGGCTTGTTATGGACACATAATAGACGAAAAATATGACCAAAGCAAAAATCGGCAAGGCCAGCCAGCGATTGGTGACAACCCGGTCTATTCTGTCGGAAACGCTCAGGCGGCCGCGCCCGGCCGGAACCCAGCATTTTCCGACAATCTCCTCAATGCGGGCATAACGGGATGCCGTAATCAGACTTTCACTGTCATCGTCCATTGCTGTTTCGCAATTTTTTATGATTTCCTCTATTTTTGCTTGTTTGTCTGGGACAAGACGCAATTCGCGAGTTGCGGCGGCGTTCCTTTCAAAGAGTCTGACGGCGGCGCGGCGGCGCTTGTGTTTCGGCAGGTCATTGAGTCCCGCCGCATCGCAAATACGTGTGAGCGACTGCTCAATGTCCAATCCAAAGCGCGGCGGCGCGGGAAGCTTTTTGCCGTCGGCATTTTTATCTTGCGCAGCGGAGTGAGCGCGGGAAACGGCGTTTTGAACGCCTTCGCCCGTTATGGCGGACATTTCCGCAACGGTGCAACCGAGTTCCAATGCCAGTTTCTCCGTCTCAAGCTTGTCGCCTCTCGCTCGCGCAACGTCCATCATGTTGACGGCGATAATCATGGGCAGGCCCAGTTCCGCCAGTTGACCGGTCAGGTACAGGTTGCGTTCCAGATTGGTCGCGTCAACAATATTGATGATGACGTCAGGGCGTTCGTCCGCGAGATACCTGTCCGCCACAACCTCTTCCGGGCTATGCGGGGAAAGGGAGTAAACGCCGGGCAAATCCACGATGACGACGTCATCTCCTGCGGCTTCGCCCGGTTTTAAATTTGGTTTCAGTCTGCCTTCTTTTTTCTCCACCGTGACGCCCGGCCAATTGCCCACATGCTGGTTCAGTCCTGTCAGGGCGTTGAAAAGTGTGGTTTTGCCGCTATTGGGGTTGCCGGCCAAAGCTATTGTAACAGTTCGCGACATATTGGATACTCCTCTATTCTACTTCTATCAGGGCAGCGTCGCCCTTACGCAGGGAAAGTTCGTAACCGCGCACGGTCACTTCCAGCGGGTCGCCCAGAGGGGCGAGCTTACGCACATGGATGTCCACGCCCTTCACTATGCCCATGTCCATAATGCGGCGGCGCAGCGCGCCGGTTCCGGAAATTCCCCTGACGCGCGCGGTCGCGCCGCAGGGTACGTCTTTCAGAGTGTGCATGTTTTTGCTCCTTGCGCTTTGGGAGCGCGCAATCTTTCTTCTTCGCAATGGGTTACCAAAATTCTGCAGGCCGCCTCACGGCTCACGGCGACGCGCGATTCCCTGATATTCACAACTATATTGCCGGCCGTTTGCGCGATGACATACACTTCTGCTCCCACGACAAAGCCCAGACGTTCCAGCATGCCTTGCACGGAGTCTCTGCCCCCGATCTTGCCCACCAAAACCTTCTCTCCCGTGCTGGTCAGCGTCAGGGGCATCATGCGTTCCTTTCTCCCGGGGCCTTCATGCGCGGTTCCATGCAGCGCCTGAGCGCGGAAACGCCGGAGGAATGCACCATTTCCAGCGGGATGGCCCTGGCGGCCGCGTGGCGGAACGCCTCGGCGCGGGCATTGTGGGAAACCTTTCCGGTGCAGACAATAATCACGTCAGGCTCTCCTATCTGCCTTTTGATGCTGTTTTCCTGCCCGGTGAAAACTTTCAGTTCAAAGCCCAATTCCCGGGCAACCCTGGTGTAATCCCGATACAAACGATCCATTCCGCCAATGAGCACAGCACACATAGAATCCTCCGTTAATGAAAGTGAATTTGAAAATCATTTTCAGCATAAGCACATTTTTTGGGGGCTCCTTCATGAAGCCCCTAAATTCCACTCAAAATGTCCCTGTCGCGCAAAAAGGCGGAGAGTCTAAGCGGTCACGGCCACCTTGATATGGTCGGCCTCGTTGTTGCGCAGGGATATGGTGACCCCGGCCAGGCGCAGGGCGACAGGATCCCTGAGGGGCGCGCGGCCCACAACCCGCACCTCTACGCCGGGGATCAACCCCATGTCGCGGATACGGCGGTTGATTTCTCCCAGGGCTTCCACAGCCGCGATTTTGCCTTCCTGGCCGATCTGCATCTGTCGTAAACTGATGATTGACTCCATAACACTTCCCGGCGCTTCAACATTGTTCAACAGAAATACCCTCGCCATCCGGCGGAAAAATTCACATCCGGATTCCTCCGGCACACATTGAGCCTTGCCGGATTTTTCGTTTTTTGTCAAGTAAAAAGAAAATCATTTTCAATTTTCGGTTCGGATTTTTTTCGACGGTCAGTGGCAAGCACCTGGTTCCAGCGTTGGAACCAGTGCAGCAGCTGCGAGGCGCGCGCCCCCAGATCGCCGCGCCTGCGGACAGCCAGGAGGCATGCGGGGATGCCCGTTTTGCCGCGCCGGTTTTAACTCTTCGAAACGATTGACGTCCCGGCGATCCTCAGGTAACTCTTAAAAAAATGAGGAGGACGGAATGTCGGCGTCTTGGGGCGGCATATATTTTGACAAACAGGACAGCGATATCTTGGCGCTGGTCAACCGCATGCTTGAGGTCAGGGCCAATCAGGCGGATATATCGCTTTTCGACCCCGGTCTGCACCCGCACGGCATCAAGGAACTGGTGGCCTCGCCCGTTTCACGTATCGCGTATGCCGTCATCAACCTGCTGCGCAATCTGGAAGCCGGCAGCGTCCAGGCCCGCGATCGCTTGCTGGCGCTGGAAAGCCTGTACGACGAGGTGCTCAATTCTGCCCACTCCGAGCTGAGACGCAACACGGCCCGCGTGCTGGTGCAGATCATGAAAAGCATAGTGCGCGCCCACGGCAAACGCGAAAACCAGATCAGGCTCGTTCACGATTTCCGTCGCGCCGTGCAGGGAACCCCCCGCGTGGTGCGGGAACTGCTGGCCCGCTATTATCTGCCGGAAATGCCGGAAGAATGGAACCAGCTCGCCTTTGACGACCATGTGTACGACGCCAACACGCGCGGCCGCAAAACCCCCACCCATCTCATCATGGATGCCTGGATCAAGGGCTTGCGCTCTCTCACTGTGGCCTACGAATACTGCGTCAGCACCGATGTGGCTTCGGAGTTGCTCAGAGCCGCCGAGATAACCGGCATTACCCTGCGCGTGGGCATAGAGTACCATATCCCTTTTTACGACAAAAATGTGAGCCTTTTCTGGATCCCCCGCGGCTTCAGCGGTAACGAGGACTTTCTGGAATTTCTGCACGATCCCAATGTCGTCCGTTTGATGGAAAAAGGCAGTGATGTCCTTGTCTGGCGCAAAGCCAGAACCCTGGAAAGCCTTCACGTCTGGAACAGGGGCAAGCGTCTCGAACTGGAGCAGACTTGGGGCGTACCCGTTCCTGAACTGGATGACGAAACATTCCTGAATTTTGTGGGACGTGGGCAGCCCACCACTCTGCATTTGGCCGAATGCCTGCATCAACATATCTTGCCTGCGGCCAGTGAAAGAGCCAAAATTTTGGCCGGCCTTCCGGACGACGAGAGACGTGGGGCCAGCCAGGAACTGGGCGAACTGGAAAACCTGGGTCCGGAGCAGATTATCGAGGACTGGCTTTCGCCGGCCGGCTGTCCCGAAACGCGGCACGCCCAGGCCACGGTGGAGCAGATGCCGGAACTCCTGCGCCACACGCCCAAGACTCTCATCAGCGAATTGCTGGCCTGCAACCCCGGCTATCGTCTGGTTTTGGGCACTATGGGCCTGACGGCGGAAGACGTGACGGAACTGCTTTGGGACAGCGAAGGGGCCATAAGCCATCTGGAAATTTTCAATATGAAGGGCTGGATGGAAGGCCGCCACGAGCACATCACAGCCATCGGCGAATTGCAGCTCGCGCTCAATGCCGGACACGGCCCGCGCATCAAGCAAATGGTGCGCCAGATGTGGCGCGATATGCTCGCCGCCGGCGACGAGCTGCGGGCCAAAAAATTCCGTTCCATATTGCGCAGCGTGCCCCAACTGTGGGGTTATTACCGGCACCATCCCCTGGGAACGCGTTTGGGCACGAGCTCAGTCAGCCGCCTCACTTTCGGCATGGGGCTGGTCATCACAGACACGCTGCCGCGCCGCGCCGTGGCGGACTTGCATCGCAGACACAGGCAACAGCCTAAAAAACCTATCCCCATCCATGCTCCGGTTGAGGAGTGCATGATTTACAGGCAGTCGCGCAACCCCAATTTCTGGCAACGTCTGGTCGCTCCACTGAGACGCCTGCCGGGCTGCCGACATCTGGGGATGAGACACCGACGCGAGTGGAAAACCGCCAGCGAAAAATATCGAGTCTGTGAGCAGGGCAATGTGGTCAACCTGGGCGGTCTGAGCCAGCGAGGCACTAACAATCTGCTCGGCAACTCCCATGAGACGGCCTTGCCCCATCCCGGGCCAACCTACCTGAACAGCAGCATCTCAAATTTTCTCAAGGTGCTGGTGGGGTTCATCCCGGCTTTCGGATCTTTTCTCTACACCCAGAACTGGTGGTTTCTGGCCTGGTTCGGCGTGGTGATATGGTTCGCCATCACCGGTGTACGCAATGTCGTTCAGATGGTGCTGGCCGCCCAGGGAGCTACGCGGGGCACCTTGGTGCACTGGAAAGATCAGGTCAATGTGGGGCGTCTGTGCGACTCGCTCATGTATACTGGAATATCCGTCTTCCTGCTGGAGGTGCTGGTGCGTGTCGTTTTGCTGGAGCGAGTGTGCGGAGTGACCGTCGAAACTTCTCCTTTGACCGTGTTCGCGGTGTTGAATGTGGTGAACGGCGTCTATATCTGCGCCCACAACGTCTACCGTGGTTTCCCCCGCCAGGCGGCCATCGGCAATCTTTTCCGCAGCGTGTTGGCCATTCCGGTGGCCTCGCTATACAACACGGTTGCCTATGAAATATTTTTTTTGATCGGCGTGCAGGATGTAGCCTTTTACCTTGTGCCCAGCGCAGCCGTGATTTCCAAAATGGCTTCAGACACCGTGGCCGCCATCATTGAAGGTTTCGCCGACAGCCAAGTCAACCTGCGCATGCGCCGTTGGGATTACCGGCGCAAATTCGAGCAGATTTTCGAGTGCTACACGAATCTGGAATTGCTCTTTCCCCATGAAGACGCCTTGGTCAGGCTCGGTCGCGTGGGCGGCCTCAAGGGACAGAATATCGAAAAGGCGAAGGCTCTGGAGCGTTCCTTCATTGTGCACGCGCTGGATCTCATGTATATCTGGTTCTACCAGCCACGCGCTCAGCATGCCATGCGTCAGATTTTACGAACCTTGCCGGCTGTGGACAAACTTACCCTTCTGCGTACCCAGCTTGTGCTCATGCGTGAACACGAGATAAGCCAGATGCTGGTGGACGGCCTGCTTGGACGTAATTTTTCCCGACCCCTGGCTTTTTATCTGGAAAACCGCACTGTGTATCTGCGCCGTCTGAGCAAGCTGTGCCGGATGACGGCCGGGGCTTACGGCGCCCGATAGAGTTTTTTGCCGTCCAACGTCAGCCACATCACCAGACAAACGGCGCCGATAATCGCAGCCATGCCGGCCACGGGCAACACTGGGCCGGAAAAAGGCAGAGAGCAGATCATCATGGCCAGACTGCCGCAGACAAGTCCCCCGCAACCGATCAGGGCCGACACCGTGCCGTTGTCCGTGTCCTGTTGGAAAAGCATGAGCAATGTCGCCACAGGTCGGACGGCCGAAGAGAAAAAAGTCAGCGGCAGATAGAGCAGCAGAAAATGCCACGGACCATTCTCGCCGACTGCGAGCAGGCCCAGTCCGCTGGCCGTGGTGGCCGCGAAGACAAGACTGATGAAAGCCCGTCTCGACATATGCCGAAAAAAACGGACATAGGCCAAAGGACCGAGCATGGAACACAGTGCGTTGGCCGCGAAAAAGAGACTGAAACTCCGTTCCGAAAGGCCGAAAAAGCGGATATATATAAAGGAGGAAGATGTCAAATAGGCCATGAAGGGCATCACCGAGATGGAAAAGAGCAGGAGCAGCAGCCGCAGGGCCGGATTGCGCAGGACAACGCCGATGCGTTTCAGGGCGTCCGTCCATCCGCCCTTTGTGGGTTCAGTCAGGGTTTCCTTCAAGGCCGGCAAAGGGGCCAGACCGGCCAGGGAGCAAAGCAGAAGGCCCGCGAAAAGGCCGCGCCAGGATGTAAGGGTGAGCAGGGCCGCGCCAAAAACTGGGGCCAGAACAGGGGCCAGGGTGCTCATGGTCTGCATCCAGACAAGAACGGTTTCCACAGCGCGGCCCCGGAATACATCCTTGACTATGGCCATGCTCACCGAGCACACGGCGCCGCTGCCTATGGCCTGCAAAAGGCGTCCGGCTACAAGCATGTGGATGTTTTGCGAGACCAGACACAGAACTGACGCGGCGGCATACAAGGCGAGGCCGGCGCGCAGCGTCGGTCTGCGGCCGCACCTGTCGCTGAGCGGTCCCCAGACAAGCATGGACAGGGCGAAAAAGAGCATGAAGCCGCTGATGGTCAGGTCCACAAGCCATCGCGGGCAGTTGAATACGTCGGTCATGCCGGGCAGGGCGGCCAGATAGAAATCCGTGGATAAGGGCACAAAGGCGCTGAGAAAGGCCAGATAGACGATGAAGGGCAAGCGGCCGAAGCGGAACGGGCGGTATTCCTGCGAAGTCATGCGGGGGCTTTAATCCTTTGGCGGCGGCTTGTCAAATTGAGAAGACGTATCCGTCAACGCGGGCTTGTTCCGCCTGGACGCTCAGGCGCGTGAACGCGGCTTGACAGGGAATATTTTCTGTTATCTCAACTCCATATCAGGCGGCCTGCCTGATACGCGCCGACAGCAACCGCATAGGCGAGCAAGGTGTTGAAAATCATACTGAAGATCACCCAGGCCCAACTGCCCGCTTCTTGGCGGATAATGACCAGGGCCACAAAGCAGGGCGAATACAGCAGCACAAAAAGCATGAGAGCAAGGGCCGTCGCCTTCGACCAGGCAGGATCCGCCAGCAGCCGGGCTGTGAGCGGTTCAACCTCGTCTTCATGGATTTCCCCCAGGGAATAGGCTGTGCCGAGCGTGCCCAAAACGGCTTCCTTGGCGGCAATGCCGGCAATAAGGGCTATATCGGTGCGCCAGTCAAACCCGGCTGGACGAGTAAGGGGCTCCAGCCATTTCCCGGTGCGTCCGGCAATGGACCACGCCAGTTTTTCCTTGCCCAGCTCGGCTGTTGTCCGGGTCAGTTCGACTTGCAGATTGTCGCGTCCCGGCGCGTCCTTTTCGGCTTCAAGTCGTTCCAGTTCACCATTGAGCATCTCAATTTTTTGCAGCAGGGGGGCGGCCTTTTCTTCAGGCAGGAACGGAAAGGTCATTGTAGCCCATATGAGCACTGACAGCGCTACAAGGACTGTGCCCGCCTTTTTCAAATACATCCAGACGCGTTCCCAACAGTGCAGCAGCACGCCGAACAGCGTGGGCATGCGGTAGGGCGGCAGTTCCATGACAAAGGGCGTGCTTTGGCCGCTGACGATGGTGGAGCGCAGGGCGCGCGCCACGCAGAGGGCGGCCGTCCAACCGGCCGCCATGACAAGAAACATGGCCAGCGCTTTGTCTTCGGGGAAAAAAGCGCCGACCAGCATGAGCAATACTGGCAGCTTGGCCCCGCAGGTCATATAGGGAAGGGTGAGCAGGGTAGCCAGTTTTTCCTTGGGGGAACGCAATGTGCGCGTGGCCATGACCCCCGGAATGGCGCAACCGCCGGCAATGCCGCCGGAAATGATGTAGGGCATGACGGATGCGCCGTGCAGGCCGAAAAAACGAAAAACGCGGTCCAGCATGTAGGCTATGCGCGCCATGTAACCGCTGTCTTCCATCAGGGAGATAAGCGCGAACATAATGAGAATCAGAGGGACAAAGCTGATCACGCTGCCCACGCCGGCGATGACGCCGTCCACAATCAGGGACCTGAGCAGTCCTTCCGGCAGTATGCCGCCCAGAAATTCTCCCAGAGCGGCAAAGCCGCTTTCTATCCAGCTTTGCGGCAGTGCGCCGGCGCTGAAGGTGAACTGAAACACCAGAAACAGCACGCCCAGCATAATGAGAGGACCGAAAAAGGTGTTGGTGAACACCTTGTCCAGTTTGTCCGTAACGGCCAGACGATTTTTTCCCGGTTCCCTGTACATGATGCCGTCGCGCAGCAGGGAACGGACAAAGCCGTAACGATAGTCTATGACAATGCCTTCCATATCGGCCTGGAGTGTGTCGGCAATGTGGGCGGCAGTCTTTTCCCTGTTTTCGAGCAGGTTGTTCGTCGTTTCCCGATCGGCCAGGAGCGCCTCCCGGCGTATTTCCCCATCTCCTTCGGCGAGCTTGATGGCGGTCCAGCGCGGGTGGTAGCGATCCGTCAAAAGCCCTGCCCCGGCAATGACATCTTCCATACGTTCAAGGAGTTCGTCCATATCCGGCCCGTAAGAAATGCGCAAGGGCTCCCGTCGTCCTCCGTCCGCTCTGTCCACCGCGGCGGCAAGAGCCTCTTCGAGGCCTTCGCCGCTGCGCGCGACCATGGGGATGACGGGGGCGTCCAACAGGGATGAAAGCCGCTCAACGTCAATATGTACGCCGGCCTTGCGGGCTTCATCCATCATGTTGCAGGCGACGACCACCGGAACGCCCATTTCAAGCAACTGCACCGTGAGCAGCATGTTGCGATCCAGGGCCGAGGCCTCAACTATATCAATGACGGCCTGCACATTGCCGGAGGAGAGTTCCCGGCGGGCTACAAGTTCTTCTTGGGAATAGGCGGTCAGGGAATAGGCGCCCGGCAGATCAACCAGGGTGATTGTTCTGTCGCGGCACAGTGTTTGTCCTTCCTTTTTTTCCACAGTCACGCCGGGATAGTTGCCGACATGCTGCCTTGCGCCCGTATAGCCGTTAAAAACAGTGGTCTTGCCCGCGTTTGGGTTGCCGGCAAGGGCAATGCGTACTCCCATGAATTTTCTCCCTCAATGAAATGAATTTCAACTTCAATAATAAGAGGATACGGCTTTTCTGTAAAGGGGGGCATGATTCTCTTTGGAACACGCGCGCCGGAACCGGAGCGGATCACGAATGCAATGGCCGAGTTGAACAGACGCAGGCGGGCAAAGCCCGCCTGCGCCAAACGTAGACTGTTATGGTGTTGCGGCGCGGCGGCGCAATTCTTCAAAAAGGTTTTCCGGCAGGCTGACGCCATCCTTCACGCGCAGGCGGCGCTGCTCGACGAGCGGATGTGGCGAAGATGCTTGCGTCATGATTTCTCCTTAAGGAAGGCAGAGACCTTGTCCGCTATCATATTGCAGACCCGTGTGTTGGATTCCCGCGTGACTCCGGCTATATGCGCCGTCAAAACGCAGTTTGGGGCTCCGGCCAGGGGGGAGCCGGCCTGCAGGGGCTCGTTTTCGAACACATCCACAAAAGCGCCGCCCAGGCTGCCGTCAGCCAGCGCCGTTGCCAGCGCTACCTCGTCCACAATGCCGCCCCGCGCGGTATTGATGAGGAAAGCGCCTTTGCGCATTTTGGACAAAGTGCCCGCATTGAAGATATGACGCGTTTCTTCGGTCAAGGGAACATGCAGGCTGACGACGTCGGAGACGCGGAGCAGTTCTTCCATGCTGAGCCGTTCCACGCCGTATTTTTGCCAGGCGGGGTCTCCGGCCGGCAATATGGGATCACAGGCAACGAGGCGCATGCCGAAAACCCCGGCGCGCAGAGCCACTTCACGCGCGATGGCGCCGAAGCCGAAAAGTCCCAGGGTTTTGCCGTAAGCTTCTCCTCCCATCTGGCGTGTGCGCGGCCATTGCCCTGAAGCGACGGAGGCCGAATCTCCGTAACATCCGCGAATCATCGTCAGGACGCCGCAGAGCACATATTCGGCTACAGAAATCGCGTTCGCGCCGGTGGCGGGGAAGACGGTTATTCCGCGTTCCTTGCAGAGGGACAAATCAATATTGTCCAGCCCAACTCCAAGTCGGCCGACCACCTTCAGAGCATCCGCATGGGCCAGAAGGGAGCCGCGCACCTGGGTGCGGTTGCGGACAATCAGAGCGGGGCAGCCGACGATGAGCCTGGCCGCCTCGTCCGGTTTGTCCACCAGCGTTGCGTCATAGACAACGTCAAAGTCGTTTTGAAGTTTTTTCAGAGCCGGAGCATCAATGAATTCGGTGATAAGAATGTCGGCCATGATTAATGATCTCCTTTGGTTTTAAAAGAGCAGGCCTTCCGGCGTTGGCACGCCGAGCAGCATGGAAAACACAAGCCATACGGCAAGGCACATGACCAGCGTCAGCAGCGCGGCGGCAAGATAGGGCGATGTCGTGGTGTCGTTGAGCACGATAGCCGACAGGCACAGAAAAAAGGCGCTGGCCGGGTAAAAGCCGAGAATGGGGATAAAGGCCGCGTAAGCGGCGGAGGCGCCCACGATTATCGCCACACGGCGCATGGCCACCGGTTCTTCCTCCGGCGCCTTGCCCGCCGTCTGAAGGCGTCTCAGCCTGAAGCCCTGAAAGCACAGATACAGGCCCATCAGGCCGATGAAGGCCAGCAGCAGCAAGGCGTATTTTCTGCCCACATCTTCCAGTTCATGGATTTGGGTAAAGAACACGGCGGCGATTGCCAGAACAAAAGCGCCGGAGAGGATATCCTTGAGCCAATCCGTTTTCGCCTTCAGCACAGGATCCGCTGGCAGAGCGGCTTCGGCGGCGGCACGTTGACGCCGCCATTGCATGAGGAAAGGCGTGCACAGGGAAAGCGCCGTCAACAGAATAAGAATGACGGCAATGGGGCTGTCCAGAAACACCTGTATGATTGAGGAGCCGGGCGCCTTGGACAAACTGACGCATTTGCCGAAATTTTCTTCAATCATCGGTCCCAGGATGATGCCCAGGGCCATGGCGCCGGTATCCAGCTTCACCCTGTTGCAAAAATAGCCGAGTATGCCGAAGAGCAGGGCGATCCAGACGTCGAGCATGCTGTTGCGGATGGCGTAGGAGCCGATGACGGAGAGCAGCACGATGCCGATGGCCACGAATGTCAGCCGTACGCGGAGCAGGCGCACCAGCAGTCGGATAAGCAGCAGCCCCACGGGAATCATGAGCAGATTCACGACGAATTGGGAAAAGATAAAGGTATAGGCCAAATCGCCCGTCACCGTGAAAACCTTGAAACCGGGTTGTATGCCCTTGGCCAGCAGCGCGCCCAGTATGACGGCGGCCACGGCGCTGCCCGGAATGCCCAGGGTAAGCATGGGGATGAGCGCTCCACCGATGACGGCGTTGTTGGCGCTTTCGCTGGAAGCCACGCCTTCAATGATGCCCGTGCCGTATCGTTCCGGATGTTTGTCCCAGCGCTTACTTTCGTTGTAGGCGATGATGGAGGCTATCTCGCCGCCCGCGCCCGGCAGCATGCCGACCCATGTGCCGATGAAGGAGGAACGCAACAGGATGGTTTTGCATTTGCCAAGCAGCTCACGCGCCACAAGGCCGAAAACGCCGGGTGTGGGGTTATATTCGGCTATAAAGGGCTTGTAGCTGCCGATGAGGTAAAGCACCTGGGAAATGGAAAAAAGGCCGATCATGGCCGGGATGACTTCCACGCCCTGAATCAGCGGATAATAGTCAAAAGTGAAACGCGGCGTGGCCGAGTGCGGGTCAAGGCCGACTGTGGCCACCAGCATGCCGACGCCGCCGGAAACAAGGCCCTTGATCATGTTGCCGGACGACATGACGGCAATGGAGGACAGGCCGAACAGGCAGAGCCAGAAGTTTTCCGGCCCTCCGAATTTGAGGGCGAAGCGCGCCAGCGGGGCGGCGAGAAAGAGCAGAAAAACCGTTCCGACGATGCCGCCGAAGGACGAGGAAAGGAGTGAGGTGATCAGGGCCTGGTCAGCTTTGCCCGCCTGACACATGGGATAGCCGTCAAAGGTTGTGGCCACGGACGAAGGCGTTCCGGGCGTGCAGATGAGGCAAGCGGAATTCGCTCCGCCATAAATGGCTCCAACGTAGATGGCGCCGAGCATCACCAAACCGCTGGTCGCGTCCATGGCGAAAGTGACGGGCACCATGAGCGCCACGCCCATGGTCGCCGTAAGGCCGGGCAACGCCCCGATGATGATGCCGCCCGCAAGGCCGCCGAGCATCAGAAGAATGTTGAGCGGATCACAGAGATTGGCCAGGGCGGAGAATATGAATTCGTTCATGGCTGTTCAGTGTGTTTGCCGATGGATGGCTGTTTCGGGATGCCCGTTCGGCGCCGTTGCGGGCAACGGCGCCGAACATGCCTCGGTGAGGCCGGTGGAACCGGACGCTATTTTTTGGCGAAGGCTTCCTTGATGGTCGCGCTCAGAGACTGCATATATTTGTACAGAGCCGCACCGTCCAGATATTCCGCCGGCTGGCCGGCTTTTTTCATGTCACTCAGATAGTCGGGATCCAAGCAGATTTTCTTGAAGGTTTCGCGCAGGAAGGACAGGTCCGCAGTCGGAATGCCTTTGGGGGCCACAAAGGCGCGACGGATGTCCGAAAGAATGTTAAAGCCCTGTTCCTTCAGGGTGGGCACATCCGGCAGGAAATCGTTGCGTTTTTCGGCTGCGATGGACAGGACGCGCATCTCTTCCAGACTGCGCATGACGTCGTTCAGGTTGCCGAGCATGGCGTCAATCTCGCCGCCAAGCAGGGCGGCGTTCTGGTCGGCGGCTCCCTTGTAGAATATTTCCGTGACCGGAAAACCGAGTTTTTTCTTGATGTCAAGATACATCAGATGATGGCCGCTGTTGGGGCCGACAAGGCCGACCTTGAGCTTGCCGGGATTGGCCTTGGCATAATCGAAGAGTTCCTTGGCGCTCTTGATTTTGCTGTCCTTGCGCACCACAACGCACTGGGGATCGTTGACCACCTGGCAGATGTAGTCAAAACTGTCCACAGTGAACTGGGCTTTTTGGGTGGCCGCCTGGATGGGGAGATGGGGAACATTGATGCCGCCTATGGTGTAGCCGTCCTTTTTGGACATGGCGATTTCGCCGAAGCCGATGGCCCCGCCGGCGCCGGGTTTATACACAAAAACCCATTTTTGCTGCGGAACGTATTTGTTCCAGTATTTTTCCATAATGCGCGCCTGCACGTCGCTGGAACCACCGGCGGTGAAGGCTATGATCATGGTGACAGGTTTTTCCGGGTAGGCCGCCCTGGCCGGTCCGGCCGCGAGCAAGAGCGCCGTCGCCAGAAACAGACTGAGGATTGTGAGAAAACGCGAGTTCATGACGCCTCCTAAATAGGGTTGAATATGGAGTTGAACAGGTTCAATCTTGTGCGGGTTGAGCATTTGGCTGGCTTTCCATCGCCTTTGTTGCCCGCGGCCCGGCATTCTGAAAAAACAAAACCGCCGCGGGCGGCCGGCTTATCCGGCCGCCCGCGGACAGTGTTGAGAGTCGCGTGTTTGTGCATCAAGCGCTTTCATAGAGTTTTGTCATGACGAATTCTCTGTGGCCCAAAGTTTCAGCCGAGGTATTTCTTCCATTGCACGTCCTGAACATCATGTCAAGCAACTTGTCTCCAGCCTGGTCCAGGTTGAGTTCCCGACGCAAAATGCCGCTGACGTCCACATCGATGTGTTCGCTCATGGTGCGTACGGTACGCGGATTGGCCGAGAGTTTGATGACCGGCAAAATGGGGTTGCCGATGATGTTTCCCTGCCCGGTGGGGAAGAAATGCACCACAAAACCGGCCGCCGCCACCAGTGTGACCATTTCCGCCGCCGCCGAGGAGGAATCCATAAACCAGAGGCCGGGGCCCGTGGGGGATTCCGCCTTGTCCAGACAACCGATGACAGGGGCCTTGCGGCCTATCTTCTGGACATTGCCGAGGGCCTTTTCCTCAATAGTGGTCAGACCACCTTCGATATTGCCCTTGGTGGGCTGGGAATCGCAGAGGTCGTCCACCTTGTGGTCGTCCACCACCTTGGCGTAGCGGTCAAAGAAGAACTTGAATTTCGCGCGCACTTCGTCGTTTGCGCAGCGGGCCATGACCAGATGTTCTCCGCCCGTGATTTCCGTGGTTTCTCCGAAAATCGTCGTGGCGCCCGCCTCCCAGAGTTTGTCGAAGGCGTTGCCCACTGTGGGGTTGGAGGCGAGGCCGGAGGTCGTGTCCGATTCGCCGCATTTGCACGAGACCCACAGCTCGTTGACCTTGCACTCCGTACGCTGCAGTTCGGTGGCGTACTGCACGAATTCTTTGGCCTTTCTGGAAGCCAGCATGATGGTTTCCAGATCGCCGTGCTTTTCAATGCCGAAGCCGGCCACGGGCTTGCCGGTTTTGGCTATGCCGTCCACAATGCGTTGCGCCCAGATTGGTTCGATGCCGATGACGACCACAGCGGCCACGTTCGGATTGCTGCCCGCGCCGATAAGCGTGCGGAAGTGCAGCTCCAGATCCTCGCCGAACTGCAAACGTCCATAGTGATGGGGCAGGGCCATGGTTCCCTTGACGTTGTTGGCGACGGACAGACAGGCGGCGTTGGAGAGATCGTCAAGGGGCAGAATGACGACGTGATTGCGAATGCCCACGCGGCCGTTGTCGCGGCGATATCCATAGAATGTTTTTTGCATGACCTCACCACCTCTTGGTTTTCACATTGTGTACATGGAGATGACCGCCTTTTTTGATGGGGGCCACGACCTTGCCGATGTCCGTGTTGTACTTGAGCACGGTGTCTCCAACCGCGAAGTCCTTGAGGGCCACCTTGTGACCGATAGGAATGTCGTCAAGCACGGTAAAGGTAATGGTTTCGTCTTCCTGCATGATCCAGCCGGTGCATTTTGTTCCGGCCTTCATGCCCTCCACCACCACGACGCCGACGCCGTCGGCTTTTTCGTGTACCACGAAATCAATGGACATGTTCGCTCCTTCGTTGGAATGCTTTTATATTTTGCCGTGTGTCTACGCCGAACCTTCTCCGGCGTTATCCAATGCCACAGGGCGATGTTTGCCTGTTCTTGCGGAGCATTTTACCTTGCGGCTGCTCTGGGGCCGCGCTCCGCCCTTGTCCCCGGGGCGTTTCAGGATGCCAGACCGCCCAGCAGGATGTATTTTGTCTCCATGTAGTCCTCAATGCCCTGGCGGCCGCCCTCACGGCCCAGGCCGCTGAATTTGACTCCGCCGAAGGGGACTTCACCGGCGGCGAGGGCGACTTCGTTCACGCCTACCATGCCATAGTCAAGTGCTTCGGCAATGCGGTAAAAGGAACCCAGATCACGGGTATACACATAAGACGCCAGACCATATTCAGTGTCGTTGGCAAGTTCCAGAGCTTCCTTTTCGGTTTTGAAACGTATGACAGGAGCTATCGGGCCAAAAATTTCCTCCCTGAACACGCGCATTTCCGGAGTGACGTCCGTGAGCACAGTGGGCAGATAGAGCCGTCCGCCCTTGGGGTCGGCTTTGCCGCCCAGGGCTATCTTCGCTCCTTTGGCGACCGCGTCGTCCACAAGCGTCTGCATGGCGGCAAAGGCGGAAGAAGTTATCATGGGGCCCTGCGTCACTCCGGCTTCGAGGCCGTTGCCGGTGACTATCGCTTTGGCCTGTTCCACCAGTCCGGCGACGAACTGATCATGAACGTTCTCGTGTACGATCAGCCTGTTTACGCAGATGCAGGTTTGCCCCGCGTTGCGGAATTTGCATCCCATAGTGCCGGCGACAGCCTGTTTGATGTCGGCATCGGCGCAGACGATCATGGGCGCGTTCCCGCCGAGCTCCATGGAAAGCTTTTTTACCGTCGAGGCGCATCCGGCCATGAGTTTTTTGCCGACCTCTGTGGAACCGGTGAAGGTGAGCTTGCGCACCTTGGCGTTGGCGCACAATTCCTCGCCGATGACGGCGGCGTCTCCGGTGACCACGCTGAGTATGCCCGCCGGAACGCCGGCCCGTGCCGCCAGTTCGGCCATAGCCAGCGCGGAGAACGGGGTCATGCTGGCCGGCTTGATTATCATGGGGCAGCCGGCGGCCAAAGCGGGAGATGCCTTTCTGGCTATCATGGACATGGGAAAATTCCACGGGGTAATGGCCGCCGTCACCCCGATGGGCTGGCGTATGGTCATGGGCTGCTTGCCGGCCCAGGGAGAGGGAATGGTTTCGCCGTAGACGCGGCGTCCTTCCTCGGCATACCAGGTGATGTAACTCATCCCGAGCATGATTTCCCCCCTGGCTTCCGCCAGGGGTTTGCCCTGTTCCATAGTCATTATCATGGCGAGATCGTCAATGTTTTCCGCGATCAGCGAGTGCCAGCGACGCAGGATTTCAGACCGCTGCAGAGGGCGCAGGCTTTTCCATGGAGCCCATGCTTTTTCCGCTGCGTCAACTGCCTCCGCGATTTCTTTCCGCCCCAGTTTGGGCACGGCGCCGACTACGGAATCATCAGCCGGGTTGGTCACTGTTATGACCGCTCCGTCGGCGGCAGAAACCCATTTGCCGCCGACAAAGCATTGCTGTTTGAAAAGATTGTTGTCCTTCAGGCGCATTACCATACTCCTTGAAACCTGATAACAAATTGAAAAAAACCGTTACCCTGCCATATGCAGGAGTTTCGGCAGCCACAGCACATAGTTCGGCACAAGCGTGAACAGGAGGATACAGGCAAGCAGGGCCAGCAGATAGGGAAGAACCCCTATGGCCACCCGCTCAATGGACACATTGGCGATACTGGAGGAGACAAAAAGATTGACTCCCAGCGGGGGAGTGAGCAAAGCCATTTCATTGGTCACTACAAGAATAACGCCGAAATGGATGGGATTGATGCCCAGTTGTTGCAGCACCGGCATGAGCACGGGGACAAGAATGATGATTGTGGACAACGTTTCCATAAACATGCCGAGAATGATCAGGACGCCTATAATCAGGAGCAGCACTGCGGTGGGATTGGTCGAAATGGAAAGCACCAGCTCCGTGAGGCGCAGCGGCGCTTCCTCGAAGGTCAGTACCTTGCCGAACAGAGTGGACGTGCCTACAATAAGCAACACCGCGCCGCAGACGTGGGCTCCGGACAGGAGGGCTTTATACAGGTGCGCCGGCCGCAGAGCGCGGTTCACCACTCCGCCGACCAGCAATGCCCACAGGATGGCCACGACCGATGCTTCCACCGGCGTGGCCTTCCCGGTATAGATGGAGCCGAGTATGATAAACGGCGTGGCCAGAGCGGGAGAACTTTTGAGAACGCAGATCAGGAATTTTTTCAGAGTGAAAGCTTCCGCGTCGGCGCCAGCTCTGAACCCTTGCTTTCTGGCGAGAATCCAGGCCGTAAAGGTCATGGCCGCGGCGACGGTGAAGCCGGGAACAAAGCCGGCGGTGAACATTGCCGTTACGGAGAGATTGCCCATGATGGCGTATATGATCATGGGGTTGCTCGGAGGGATCAGTATGCCTATGGTGCCACCCGAAGAGGCAACGGCCGCGGCGTAGGTGGAACTGTACCCGTTGCGCACCATGGACGGAATGAGCAGGGTGCCCACAGCCGCCACAGTGCCCGGTCCGGAACCGGAAATGGCGGCGAAAAACGTACAGGCCAGCACTGTTGTAATGCCGAGTCCGCCGTATGCGCGCCCCACCATCAGCTTCACCACATCCACAATCTGCTGGGTAATGTTGCCGTATTCCATCAGGGTGCCGGCTATGACGAAACAGGGTATGGCAAGCAGAGGGAAAATGTTCAATCCTTCGAACAGGGCGTTGTGGATTACTGAAAGCGGCAGGTTGCCGCCGTAAAGAAGCCCGAAAACAGCGGAACATGCCAGCGACATGTAAATCGGCAGACCCAGCAGAAACAGCGCGAACATGCTGATGACTATAATGGAGAGGGTGGAAAATTCCATTATGCCGTCTCCTCCTGCTCCTGCAACAGCTCAAGCAATGTGCCTTTTCTGAACCTCACTGCCCAGTCTTCCACGATGCGCCAGGCCAGAAGCAGGAAACCGGCCGGAATGATCATTTCCACATAGGATTTCAGAATATGCAGGGTGGGTGATATTTCCGGGAATTCCATCCCATCATGAATAACCGTCCAGCTCTGCCAGGCCACGTATAACGTGGCGCTTACCCAGATGATGTCCGCCAGCAGGCGAAAGGCCAGCCGGACTTTGGCGGGCATGAGCAGAAACTGGGCTGTTATGCGCACATGCCCGTTGCGCTTGGCCACAAGAACGGCGCCGATATAGACAGTCCAGAGAAAGCTGTAACGGCTGAGTTCCTCCGTCCAGGCCAGCGAAGAACCGATGGTCACGCGGATAAGTATTTGAATGGCGAGGCAGCCGACCATAATGGCCATGGTGAAGACGCAGAAAATTTCCTCAAAATTGTCATAGAGCTTTTTGAGCACAGCATCCCTCCGCATTCGCTGATTGTCCGGACAGTGTCCCTTGGTCGGCGGCCTGAAACAACCGCGGATGCATATCCCGCAATTGATTTCAGGCCGCGCAGGCGAAAACGTTATTTGCTCATTATAGCCAGGGCCTCGTCCACAACGGCCTGCCCACCGAGCTTGTCGGTAAACTTGGGCCAGATGGCGCGCGCCTTGGCTATCCATTGGGGTTCGTCCTTCAACGCGTTTTCCTTCATGCCGTGGGCAAGGCAGTCGGCTTTGGCTTTTTCCACATCCTCTTCGCACCATTTCCATTCGTAAAGGGCGGCTTCCTGTGCGGCTTTGTCAACAAGAGCCTTGCTGTCCGGGGAAAGTTTGCGATACCATTTTTCGCTGACAAGCATGGGGCCAACCCAGAGCATGTAGTGCAGGTCGCTGATGTATTTCTGGACTTCCCAGAATTTCTGGTCACGGTTGACTCCGTGGGGGTTTTCCTGACCGTCGACGACACCCTGTTGCAAACCGTTGAATGTTTCTGTCCAGGCAAGCGGATGTGGTTCCACCCCCCAGGAGCGGAAGGCGTCAAGCTGAATTTCCACGGGAGGAACGCGGATTTTCAGGCCCTTCAGGTCGTCAAGCACAGCAATGGGTTTCTTGGAATTGGTCAGTACACGGTATCCGCCCACCAGCCAGCTCAGGGGGCGTCCGCCGCTTTGCTGGGCTATGACATCGGCCTGCTTTGTCATAAAGGCCCGATTGTTGAAAAGTTTGTATGCGTCCTGAAGTTTCGGAAAAACATACGGCAGAATGAAAAGGGCCGCGCGAGGGGCGAAGGGGGTCAAATTTCCGCAGGCTACCACCGTAAGGTGCAGTTCTTCGGTGCGCAGCTGTTTGACGTTGGCCTGTTCATCACCCATGGATCCGCCATAGAAAGTCTGTACGGTTATCATGCCTCCGGATTCTTTTTCCACGATTGTCTTGAATTTTTCAATGGCCGTGACGTGGAGGCTGCCCGGCGGATTCGCTGTGGCCGCGCGAATGGTCATTTTTTGATACTGGGCCGCCTGGGCCGCTCCGGTGAAGACAAAGGCCGACAGCAGCGCCACCGCAAAAAAAAGACGTTTCAGCATAATTTTCTCCTTTTGTCGTGCTTTTCGGTTGTTTTTGCTCATTCCCGCCGATATTCCACAGGACAATCCTTTGCCTATAAACCGACAGCCTTGTAAACCGCGTTACAGTCTTCCTTGCCGTAACCGGCCGCCGAAGCCTGTTTGTAATATTCAAGAGCGGCCTCCATGGCGTGCAGATCAAGCCCCCATGCCCTTGCCATCTCGCAGCCGAGGCGAACATCCTTCAGGGCGAGATCAAGGCCGAAACGCGCCTTGAAATCGTCGGCCGCAATCCACGGGCCGCGTACATCCATCTGAAAACTCCTGGCGCCGGTATCTGTCAGCAGTTCCAGCAGCAGCTTGCGATCCAGGCCGGCTTTTTCACCGGCGCGTATGCCTTCGGCAAGAACGGCAAGATTGGTCATGCCCACCATGTTGGAGATAAGCTTGACGGCGCATGATGCGGCAATGGTTCCCACATGGCAGGGCCGACCGATGACCTTGAAGACATTGGCAAGACTGTCCGTCAGTTTTTTGTCGCCGCCTATGAACATGGGTTCTTCAGCTTTTTCCGCATGGGCCGGGGTTTTCCCCAGTGTGCACTGGATATAGCCTATCCCCCTGTCTGCCGCTTCAGCGGCCAGCCTTTCCGCCGTCTGCGGATCTATTGTGGAAAGTTCCACATGGATGCTGCCTTGCTTCATAACCCTGTACAGACCTGAGGGACCGCTCATGGTGTCTTTAACATGCTTCGGCAGAGGCAGACTGGTGAAGACGACATCGCTGACAGAAAGTTCTCCGGCCTGCCCGACAGCCCTGCCTGTGCTGCCGACGCCGATGGTTCTGTCTATGGCCTCCCGGCTCAGATCAAAGATCAGGACGGAATACCCCGCCCGTATAAGGTTTCGTGCCAGCGGGCCCCCCATAAGACCCACACCGATAAATCCGATCTGCATGTTCTCCTCCTTGTTTTATAACTGGAAAGACAGAATCCGAAATATTAAAGGGGAGGCGTTTCGCCGAAGAACGTGGAATTGGCGTTTGTGATGACGGCAACGCGGGCGTTTGGTTTTTCAGCAAGCCATTTGTCCACAGTTTCCTGAAGACGACCGTACGTCAGGAGGCAATCCGCCAGAGTCGCCGCCGGAATTTCACTCTGCACGACGACAGTGAATTTTGCGAGAGCGCGGGCAAAGAGAAAAGCCTTGTGCGGTCCGACGACAAAAGGCTTTGTTTTGAAGTCCGACATCAAAGCCTGCGCGTCAGAAAAGCGGCGTACATACTCATAATACCGTTCGTCCCCCACGCCTTCCTCACATTTGGCCACGAGCAATATTTTTGCGCCGGCCGCGGCGCACTGCGCCGCTGTGGCCAGTCCCTTCTGCGCCTGATACAGGCAGATGTCCTTCGGTGAGCCTCCACAGGATGCGACGACAATATCATAAGGGTCGCCGAAAGACATGCCGTAGACTTTCGCGGTTACCCGGGATGCCTCGCTCATGACAAGCGACGGCAGGCCGGCAAATATTGCCACGGGTTGTTTTGCTTTGTCCAGCACTACATTGACGGCAAAATTTATCCCCGCCAGATCGCCGGCTTCGTTGATATCAAGACGCGCCGGGTTGTTTTCGATATTTCCGATAACAGACGCGCTTTCACGCAACAACCGATGATTGGCGGCTATAGCGGCAGCCGAGCCGCAACCGATGATCGCCCCCTTGGCGCCGCCGGTAAAGCCGACAAACTGGTGAGCGTCCACCATCCCCAGGACTATTTTCATATCAGCCTGGATATAGTCCGCGTTGATTTCCACAGGGTTGCCGCGGCTGGTGACGCCGACGCGGAGAACGGGGGAATGAACGGCGTCGTGTGAGACAACGCGGCAGCCATATAAATTTTCGGGCAGAATTTGATTCAGTTGTTCCGCATCCGCAGGCGGGTGTAAACCGCCCCCCACCACAATACAGACGTCTTTCCCCTCAAGTGAAGGCCAGGTTGCGAACAAGCGGTCAAGAAAAGGGGGGAGAAGCAGTTTGAGGGGGAAAGGGCGTGTTTTGTCCGGGACGGCAATGGCGACGGAACGTGGGGTTTTTTGATGATTAAAGGCCTGACAGCCCAGGGGGGCGTCCAGGGCGGCCTTTATGGCATATATGGGATCGTCAAGAGCCGTGGTGGTGTTCGGTTCGAATATGTCGACATGACAGGTGTCCTGTAGCCACAGAGGCAGCGTTTCCCTGCCGTATCTGAGATGCAGACGCATTGGTGTTTTCCTTTGGGCAAAGTCCGGTGATTTTCTGTCCAAGAAGGTAGCAAGAAATATTCCAATAAAATTTCTAAAAAAATAATAATCATTGCAATATAATACAACAAATCAGAGCATAAATGCCTCGCGGTTTGTGTCCAAATATGGACACTGTGTCCAAATATGGGCATAATGGAAACGTCAGGGAGGTGCTGATGGGGAGGAGCGCGTCGTGTCATTGCGTATGGACATAGTCGGCCGCTGCGCGGACGAGGTTGGGAAAAAACTGTTGCGTCAGCTTGTCACGCAGGCCGGGCGCAAAGCCTTCTTTTTCACGCTTTCCAATCTCATCCAGGAATATTTCGTCTTCGACAGGCTGTGCATCAATCTTTATGACCAGCACTCGGAAATGCTGGCCTATTTTACGGCTGCTGAGGGCACGGTGGTCAGCACGCTCTCCCCGGTGCGGCCGGCAGATCCCGCGGGCACGGTGGCAGGGCACGTCATCGCCACGCGCAAGCCGGTCATCATCACCGATTTCGCCCGCTATTTCGCAGAATCGTCCGTCCATCCCATAGCAGAGGCCGGGCTCACGGTCACCATGGCCTTTCCCCTTGTTCTGGACAACGAGATCATCGCCACGCTGCACTGCTCCTTTGCCAAAAAACCCAAAAATATTTATGAAATAACGGCGTTTTTTCTGGAGTTGGCGCCCACTGTTGCCATTTGCCTTGGCGCGGTGCTCTCCCTTGAGCGGACCAGTTCGGCGGCCGAACGCCTGTTGCCCAAACTGAGCCTCGAAGCGGCCGATGATGAAAAAATTGTCTGTTACAGCAAGGCGATGCGCGATGTCATGCGGCGTCTTGACACAGCCGCCGGCGTTGACGCTCCCCTTCTTCTCCTGGGAGAAACGGGCACGGGGAAAAGCCTCTTGGCCCAGGAGATACACCGCCGCAGCCCGCGCCGGGATCGGGCATTTGTGAGGGTCAACTGCCCCGCCCTTGCTCCGACGCTTTTTGAGAGCGAACTTTTCGGGCATGTCCGGGGAGCTTTTACGGGCGCCCAGACAAAGCGTGTGGGGCGTTTTGAGCTGGCCGACGGGGGTGCCCTGTTTCTGGACGAAATAGCGGAACTTACTCCCGAGATGCAGAGCAAATTGCTTCAAGTGCTGGAGGACGGCAGTTTTGAACGGGTAGGGGAGAGCGTGGCCCTGCGTGTGGACGTGCGCGTCATTGCCGCCACAAACGTGGACGTGGCCAAGGCCATGTCCGAGAACAAACTCCGCTCGGATCTCTTCTACCGGCTCGCGTTTTTCACCGTTCGGCTGCCGTCGCTGCGGGAGCGCAAGGAAGACATCGCCCCGCTCATAGCCTTGATTTCCGAACAGGCATCCCTCAATCTCGGCATGCCGCGTCTCGCCTTTTCCGCCGCCTTGTCGCGCCCGCTGCTTCAGCATGACTGGCCCGGAAACGTGCGGGAACTGCGCAACACCATAAGCCGGCTCGTCATCGCACACGGCCTTGGCGGCAAATTGACGGCGGCTGATGTGGAGGCCGCTTTGGAAGAAAATCGGCTGTATGCCGCGGCCGCTTTCCATGAGGATTCTCCGTTAAAAAACGATTCGTCGGTCGGGGAAGGGGATCAAAGTCTCGCCGAAGCCGAGCGTCTTCACATAGTCAGGACGCTTGCCCGGTCCGGCGGCGTGATTTCCGGTCCCAACGGAGCGGCGGCGCGTCTGGGGCTTCCGCGCAGCACCCTGCGGCACAGGATGCAAAAATTGGGCATACAGCGTTGACGGGTTTTTCATCCGGTTATTGAACGGCGCACGAAGAATTTAGGTATTGCAAATCCGACCGGATTCAGGGCATACTTGATTGCGGCAACTTTTTTTGTTCGGAGGCGTTTTCGCCGGTTGGCGAGACGTCCGGCATGAAACAACATCTGGGCTTGGAATGTAAATGATTGAGCAAATTCAAGAACTTGTCTTTCAGGAAATCCAGCGCTCCCTCGTCGGCGACGACGCGTCCGAAACGAGCGACAAGACGCCCCTGACGGATGTGGCCATGGCCCGGCAGCCGATTTTCGACGCCAAGAACAATGTTATGGGCTATGATCTGCTGTACCGCACCCTCAAGAATACGGAGAGCGCCGACATAAAGAGCGATGCCGTCGCCACGGCCCGCATTATAGCAGGCGGGTACAAAAGCGCCAGACAGGGACTGCGCCCTTCGCAGAAACTGTTCATAAAATTTTCCACCACCATGATTGAAACACAGGTGATCATGCTACTGCCGAAGGAACAGTGCGTCTTGTCCATCCTCCGGGGCACGGCGCCGACGCCCGGCGTTGTGGAAGCGCTCGGGGCGGTCAGAAAGGCCGGTTACAAAATCGCGCTGGAAGACTACAGAGGCCAGGATGAACAGAATTCCTTTCTGTCCCTGGCGGACATCGTCAAAATCGACGTTCTTTCCTGTGATCCCGAAGATGTGCGGAAAGCTGTCGACATGGCGCGGGATCGCCGCTGTGTCCTGCTCGCGGAAAAGGTGGAGGATTTCAAAACGCGGGATCAATGCCTTGACATGGGTTTCGCCATGTTTCAGGGATTTTTCTTCAGCAAGCCCGAATTATTGAGGCACAAGGCACCGACAAGCTCCCAGGTGGAGCGCATGCACATTTTCTCCCTGCTCAGCGAGAAGCCTGTCAATGTGGAAGCCCTGAGCAACGCCATTCTGCACATGCCGCTTCTTACCGCCGGCCTGCTGGCCTTTGTCAATTCGACGCATTTTTCCTTTGACAAGGAGATAAAGAACGTGCTGACGGCCTTGCGCCTTATGGGACACGTCACCTTTTCCCAGTGGCTGTGCGTCAACGTCCTGGGGGGCCTTGACGACAGTCCGGCGGCTTTTGAAATGTCGTTCCTCGCTTCACAGCGGGCGAAATTTCTGGAAAGTCTTGGGGAAACGGCGCGCGCCGCCGGGCATTTGCCCTCCGGCGTGGAACCGCAGGAACTTTTTTTGACGGGTCTGTTTTCGTTGCTGGAGAGCATCCTCAAAACGCCGTTGACGACCATTCTGGAAGGCGTACCGATGAATCCAAGCGTGCTGGACGCCCTGCTCGGCAAGGAAAGCTCCTATTCTGTCTGGCTCAATATGCTGGAGCACTATTTGCGCGGCGAATGGGACGAAGCCATTGATCTGGCCGAGAGCCTGGGGCTGAGCGAAGCGGATTTGTCCGCGGCCTGGACTATGGCTCTGGGCTGGAGTTCGGATTTCTTCTCCCGCGCCGGCGGTTTTTGCTGACGTTTCCCCGACGGTGCGCGGATGGTTGATTCGTCGCGAATCATACGTCGTTCTTTCACTGTCGAAGGTCAGGTGCAGGGCGTCGGCTTTCGGCCTTTTGTTTACAGGCTGGCCGACGAGGAGGGGCTGACCGGCTTTGTGGGCAATACCTCCGAAGGCGTGCGCATTGAAGTGCAGGGCGGGGCCGCCGGGGCGGAGCGCTTTGAAAAACGCCTGTTGACCCAGCATCCTCCCCTGGCCCGCATCGTGAGCCTGAGCAGTCGCGATGTGCCCCCGGAGGTCAGGGAGACGGCCTTTGTCATCCGCCGGAGCCGCGGACAGGCCGGACACAATGTTCTGGTCAGTCCCGATGTGGGCATCTGCGCCGACTGTCGGCAGGACATGCGCGACCCGGCGAATCCCCGTTTCGCCTATCCCTTCGCCAACTGCGCCAATTGCGGCCCGCGCTACAGCATTACCCGGGCCATCCCCTATGACAGAGCCTCCACTACCATGGCCTGCTTTCCTCTCTGTCCCGACTGTGCCGCCGAATATGACAATCCCGCCGACAGGCGCTTTCACGCCCAGCCTATCGCCTGCCCTGTTTGTGGACCGCGTTTGTGGTTTGTGCCAGGCGGAAGTCCCGAGAGCCTTCCGGACGGGGAAAATGGGAACAACGCCCTCGGCCGCGCCTGCCGCGTTCTGTTGGAAGGCGGAATTTTGGCCCTCAAGGGCCTTGGCGGCTTTCAACTGGCTTGCGACGCGCGGCGGGAGATCAGCGTGCGGGAACTCAGACGCCGCAAATTCCGGCCACACAAACCTCTGGCTCTGATGGTGGCCGACGTGGAGGCGGCCCGCGCTCTGTGTCTGCTTGGCCCGGAACACGAAGCCCTGCTGCAAAGTCCGGAAAATCCCGTGGTGCTCTGCCCGCGCCTGCCCTGGAACGAGGATGCTCCGCTCTGCCGCGAACTGGCCCCGGACACGGAAAATCTGGGATTGATGCTGCCGTACACGCCGCTCCATGTGGCGCTTTTCGACGCCCTTTCCGCGCTTGCTCCGTTGCCTCCGGCGTTGGTGATGACTTCCGCCAATCCGCGCGGGGAGCCGCTTTGCCTGACCAACCGCGAGGCGTTGGCCCGTCTCGCGGGCATGGCGGACGCTTTCCTCCTGCACGACAGGGACATTCTTACCCGGGTTGACGACAGTGTGATTTCCCTTGTTTGCGCGCCGGACGAAAAGGCTCTCCAACCACTGTTTTTCCGCAGAGCCCGGGGCTATGTTCCACGTCCGGTTTTTCTGCCGTCCAGAGGGCCCAATGTGCTGGGGGCCGGGGCCGAACTCAAGAGCACAATGTGTCTCACCCATGGAGACAAGGCTTTCGTGGGGCAGCACATCGGCGATTTGGAAAATCCCGCCACACTGCGTTTTTACGAGGAGGTTGTCGCGCGTCTGGAAAACCTGCTGGAAATCCGTCCCCAGGCTCTTGTGTGTGACCTGCATCCGGATTTTCTGGCCTCGCGTTACGCCCACGAGCGAGCCGCGGCGGACGGGTTGCCTCTCTGGGAGCTTCAGCACCACGCCGCCCACGCCGCCGCCGTGCTCGCCGAGAACGGCTGGCATGAGCCAGCCCTTGCCCTGTGTCTCGATGGCGCGGGCCTGGGTGACGACGGCCTCATCTGGGGCGGGGAACTTATTTTGATGGATATAGGCGGCGCTTTCTGGCGGCGCGTCGGCTCCCTGTCTCCTTTTCCCCTGCCCGGCGGCGAGGCCGCCATACGGGAACCCTGGCGTTGCGCGGCAGCCCTGCGCGCCCAATGCGGGAGCAGTGACGCGGACTTTCCCGGCGCGGCTTCCCGAACCGGGGAGCGGACGCGCGCCGAACGGGCCGTGCGGGAAATGTTGGCCGCGAATGTCAACTGTCCGTTAACGTCGAGTTGCGGCCGGCTTTTTGACGCCGTGTCCGCCCAACTGGGACTTTGCCAGACCACAAGCTACGAGGGACAGGCGGCCGTGCGGTTGGAGGCCGCCGCCGTCAGACGGCCCACGGGATGTCTGGACGCGCCGCGCTGGGATGTTCAGCCCGGCGAGCGCGACGGCCTGCTTGTTCTGGACTGCGCCCGCCTTTTCGCCGATGTGCTTGAAGCCCAGCGAGCTGGAGATTGTGTGGAGGATATAGCCGCCCGTTTTCACGTATCCCTGGCCTGGGGCTTCGCCGAAATGGCCTATCTGGCTGCGTCTCGACTGAATGTCCGCAAGGTGGGGCTGTCCGGCGGCGTCATGCAGAACGGCATTATGGCCGCTCTGTTGCCGCGTTGCCTGAAAAGTTTCGGTCTGGAGCCGCTGACGCATCATGAACTGCCCCCCGGCGACGGCGGGCTTTCCCTGGGGCAGGCCGTGTGGGGTCGCGCCTTGCTGCGCAATGGAAACTGAGAAGAGGAATTTCCGCCCCAACGCTCTGGTTGTGGACAGGACGGAAAGCGGCATGAAACTTCTGCGCTTTTTGGAACGCAGGCTTTCTCTGCCCCTGGTCATGTTGCACCGCTGGCTGCGCACCGGCCAGGTCCGGCTGAACGGCGGGCGGGTTGGAGCGTTCACAAGGGTAAACAGCGATGATGTCGTCCGTCTGCCCCCCTTTGCCTCGAATATGACGGATATGGCGGACTCGGATGGAGCCGGGGAGCGGGGCGACGTCCGTCCTCCTCCTGAGTTGACCGGGCATCCCCCCGACGTTCCCGGAGATTTTTCGTACCTGTCGTGCATCGGCCGCGCGGGGGACATCTGGGCGCTGTACAAGCCGCCGGGTTTGCCGACGCACGGCGGCTCCAGGCACAGGGACAGTCTGGCCGCGCGGCTGAAAGCGCGCTACGCGGGCTTGCCCTTTGTCCCGACGCCGGCGCATCGGCTGGACAAGAACACTTCCGGGACGCTTCTTGTCGCGGCATCTTACTTCGCCCTGCAACAGCTGCACAGCGCCCTGCGCGAGCGCCGCGTCGTCAAGGAGTATCTTGCCTGGGCGGCCGGCAACCGTCCCTTTAGCGGCGTCCGTCTGTTGCGCCATTATCTGCGCAAGGAGGAAAACGCCGGTTTCGAAAAAATGCGCGTCTTGACCGAACAGGCAGGGGAACAGGACAAAAACGTCTTGTCCCGCGAGGCACTTTGTCTTGTCAGATATGTGCGGAGCGCGCCGGATGCCGACTTGCTGCAGATACGTCTGCTGACGGGCCGTACCCATCAGATACGGGCGCAATTGGCGGCTTGCGGATATCCTCTGTTGGGCGACGTCAAATACGGCGGCGGAAAAGGCCCCATGCGCCTGCACGCCCTGCGGGTGATTGTGCCCGCCGTCGCCGGATTTGTTTGCCCGCCGCCCTGGCGCGGCAAGCACGCCATCCCCGATTTGTCCGAAGTCATGCCGATTTTTTAGAATATCCACTGAAAATACTGACCGGAGGCGGGGGAAACCTCCAAATACATGCCCCCGCCGCCAAAATATTTTCTGGATTTGGCTTCCAGCTTCGAGGCATTGATTTATTTATCAGTCAGGGACATTGGGGGCACCTCCTTGCTTGCAAATCTCCTGTGCCCCCATGCTTGCCCCTAAACCAAGACCGTTGCACAAAGCCGGTCTTTAATCGCAAAGAGCAAATATGTCAACATACTCCCACCCATACCACAGCGTGAGCGGGAGTATGTTATGCACCATTCAACCCCTAAAATGGTATTTCTACTTCCCAGGAATCCAGTTCTAGTCCCCAGGAATCCAGAGTGATTGCCGGGAACAGTTCGTCAAATCCCGCTTGAATGGCGGATCGGCGAGCCGGTTCCACGGGTTTCATCCACTTCCGCAGCAACCGCGCTGCCTGCTTGGTGAGTTGATAATCTCCCGCGAATTTCTGGCACAGCCAATCCAGCAACAGGGCTAGAGCTGTTTCGTCAGCTATGCCTTCCCGCTGGGCCAGTTCGTTCATCCTTTCCTCCACGCTCGCGTCCAAGTCCTTGCGGAGCCAGTCCACAGCTTCCTTTTTGCTCACGCCGGGCTTCAGTGCATCAAATCTTGCCAGCAGAGTTTTGGGAGAGGTTATGGGTGGATAAGGTAACATCGGTGACTCCCCAATATCGTCCGGTAGAGAGTCGCACGCTAAGCTTGCTTCTGTCGGATCAGCAGGCCGTTGAACTGATAGGCATGCCCGTAGAGAGTCGCACGCTAAGCTTGCTTCTGTCGGATAAAAACTACATGCAAACACCGACCCTGCTCCGCCATAGCCGGCTGCCAGCATCTGGGGCACCTGCCGCACTTCGGGAAGTTCCGTCAGCTTGTCCTCGTCATCGCGCAGATAACACAGGAACAGCGAAGTCAGACGGCTGACCAACTGGTAACGCAGGGCCAGAGCAAGAGCGTCTGCATCATTCGCACCTTCCATGCGCCGCGCCCCGCCCAGACGCGTCAAACTCTGATTCTCTGTCCGGCCGATAGACTCCGGTCTGGCATGTTCCGTCCGCTCGCCTGCTTCCCAGGTCAATTCCGGCGGTACGGCGGGGATTTGAGCCACACGCGCGAACAGATGAACAGTTTCGCCGTCAAATATGGCTTTGGGGAGCGGAGACTGCCAGAGCGTTTCCCCGCCCCAGTTCATGCGGAAAGTAGTGTTTTGCGCCACCCGCATGCGGCGGAACATGCGCACTATGGTTCCCGCCACGTCTTCATTGGGCGTGGCGAATTCACAGGCCCCGCCTGTCGCTTCCGTTATCCGCCTCAACAGGGTTTCCGCGGGGGCGCTTCCCACGCCCACCGCGAAAATATGGTGTCCGGACTTCAGTACCACCTGCTGAATCCCCTCGCTGTCCCATACCAGATCGTCAGTAATCAGCAGCACACAAGGGCTATAAGAAATACCCTGGGGCAGAGCTACATCCTTGAGTGTTGACCTCAGTGCCTGCTCCATTTCCGTGCCGCCCATGTCAGCCTCGGTTTCGGCAACAGCGCCGGAGAGCGCCTGAAGCACGGAATCAGAACAGGGCTGAAGAAACTGGTTTTGGTGTTGGACCATACTGCCGAAGCGGCTGAAGGAAACGAAATCGCCTTCCTTCAGTTCCTGAAGCACGGCGTGTAAGGCCCGTTTGGCTTCTTGAATGCTGTCCCCGGCCATGGAGCCGGAACAGTCCACCAGAATTTTCAGCAGCAGCGGGTCTGCCTGTTCCGGCAACTTGGGACAGAAGCTGGCCAGCAGCATGTGTTCGTCGCCGTCCTTGGCCGCAAGGGCAAAGGAATGCCCGTCCAGTCCCTCCAACAAGACGATGAAGTCCCTGTCCAGCATGGCCCCGGATTCCAGCAGCACGCGGACGCCTTTCTCCGTGGAACTGACATTGACGGCATGACTTGGGGAGGAGATTCTGGCCTGGGCGGATTCCCCGCAGACATCCAGTTGTACCGTGAGAGGATACTGGGCTGTGAGGTCTACGTCTGTCGTCTCGTGCGGGGCCAGTCCGCCTTCTCTGTGCTCGTCGCCGTAGCGGGGCGCGATGACGGTGGGTATCTTCACTCGAATGCGCCCCTGCTCGAAACACAGAAGTTGGGCGCAGCGCATGGTCAGGCGCACGGATTCCCCGGGTTTGATGTTGCCCAGATTGGCCGTGTACAGGCCCGGTGAGGCCTCCTGCACCATGATGGGAGTGTCGCCTTGGTCAATGGCTTTCTCGTAGTTCTCTTCGGCCTGCTTCTTTTCAAAGACAGCGCCTTGCAACCGCCTGCCGCCTATTTCCGCTTCCATGTCCAGCAGACGCGCGCCCCATGCCAGGGGAAACGTATAGACGATTTCCAGGTTTTTCCCCGTGTCATTGAGGTAGTTCTGCTGAATGTCCGTTTCCAGCAAAAGTCCTTCCAGTTTCCCTGCCACCCGCACCGATTGCAGGGCGACACACTCGCCCTCACTGCTTTTCAATACCGCTTCCTGAGCCATGTACGCCTCCTCAATGGGATGTTTTGTTGACCGTCAAAATGCGTTCGGCCGTCGCCATGATCTCCAGAGACAAAGCCCTGATCTGTTCCGGGCTTATGGTCGCTTCCTCCGGGGTAATCTGAAGTTCCAGGCCCGGCGCTATAAAAAGATGACTGCGCACTTCCACGCTTCCGGGTCTCCGTCGTCGTGGAGGAACGGGAGATTCTTCCCCGTCCAGCACTTCGCGGATGCGCTCCAGCGATACGCCCGCGTCTGTGAGCTTTTTGACGCGCAGCAGCCGTTCCAGGTGTTCAGTTGTGTAGTATGAACCTCTGGCTTCGCCCAGCGGGCGGATGGCAAGCCCAAGCTGCATGTAGTAGCGTATGGTGCGTTTGCTCAGATCGCAGAGCGCGCAGAGTTCATCCAGACTGAAAGTTTTCTCGCTCATATTTCGTATCTCCAAGACCAATAACTCTGATTCCAGGCCATTTTTCATATGATAAATCATAACACTTTAACTGTCAAGAAAAAATGTTAAAAAAATTTTCATGAGCATGACTGATTCCGCAATCAGGAAAAAATGGATGAAAGGTTGGATGCGTTGATCAAGGGAAGCGCCTTCAGGCGCTGCATTTTAGGCGCGTGTATTTCGTAACAGATATGCCGCGCAGGCGCGGGCGCGCGCTTCGGCTACGCTGTCAAAACGCCCCACTGAGAATTTCGCCGTTCTTGTGAAATTCTCTTCCAGACAGGGCTTGCAAAAGCCACGTTTTACAGGCGGTTGCGGGAATTGCGACTGTCAAAACAGCCAGAACGCGCTATCAAAAAGTCCCCTGACAATGTGAGAGATGTCTGGTTCCCCGAGCGGACGGAGATAAAATAAGTCTGATTTTACAGTCTGTTACGTGGACTGCCACTGTCAAAATAAGAAAAAAGCGCTATCAAAATGTACACTTTTTGATAGCGCGTTTCTGACGGCTTAAAAAACAAAGAATGTATGTTTTTTAGTACAATTCACAGCAAAAGTCAATCAAAAATTCGGGTTTCAGCCGGGGAAAATTTTGTCTGCGGCAAGTATCAAAAAGTGTACTTTTTGATAGTTGTTTGTTTTCTGTAGTCGATCCTGCATATGGTGGCTATGGAAATGTGAAGCTGGTGATGGTGTGTATCAAAAATATGTTTTAGCCACTCTTATACTGTCTTGGAGGTAACACCATGGCAATCTCACTGAAGAAGGGTGAAAATATTTCGCTCTCTAAAACTACACCAGATCTTGTAAACGTACTTATCGGCCTAGGATGGGATGCAAGGACAACAGATGGTGGCGACTTTGATCTTGATGCAAGCCTTTTTATGCTTGGAAACAACGGAAAAGTTCGAAGTGACGCCGACTTTATATTTTACAACCAACTTCTCTCCACTTGTGGCTCAGTCGAACATACAGGTGACAACAGGACTGGAGAGGGAGATGGCGACGATGAACAACTAAAGATATATCTTACAAAAGTTCCTCAAGTAATCGACCGTTTGGCAGTTACTGTCACTATTCATGACGCAATAGCCAGAAAGCAGAATTTTGGTATGATATCTGACGCCTATATCCGTATTGTAAATCTTGATACGAATGAGGAAATAGCAAGATTCGATCTGTCCGAAGACTACAGCACAGAAACAGCCATGATTTTCGGTGAGGTTTACAGGCATAACACTGAATGGAAGTTCAAAGCTGTTGGGCAAGGATATTCAGGAGGTCTTGAGGCAATGTGCCGTCAATTTGGCGTAAATGTAGAATAATATTACAACAGTACATGGGGCATAAAGATGCGTAAATTACCGGTCTATCTCCTCCTTGATACTTCTGGTTCAATGATGGGTGAACCCATCGAGAGTGTAAAAAATGGAATTCAGGTTCTCATTTCTGCTCTCAGACAAGATCCCTATGCTCTTGAAACTGTCTTCCTAAGCATCATTACTTTTGACAATGAAGCGAAGCAAGTTGTTCCTCTGACAGAGCTCACCTCTTTTGTGCCGCCTGATCTAATAGCGACCGGAACGACATCCCTTGGTGGTGCGCTGAGTCTTCTTGCCGACAAGATTGAAACAGAGGTGACGAAGAGCACTCCGGAAGTGAAAGGGGATTGGAAGCCCTTGGTTTTTATTATGACCGACGGAGTGCCAACCGATGATTGGCTAAAGGGTCTCACTAACCTCAAAAAAGTCAGAACGGGCTTGATTATAGCGTGCGCTGCAGGGGCAAATGCAGACACGACTATTCTCAAACAGATAACAGAAGTTGTTGTACAGCTCGATACAGCTGACTCATCTACGATCAAGTCGTTCTTCAAATGGGTCTCCGCATCTGTTTCAACAGGAAGCCAAAAGATTGACAGCGGGATGGAAGCGGAAACCATCAAAGACCTGCCGCCTCCACCACCAGAAGTCAATATAGTTTTGTAACAATTGTTGTTTCAAGTTTGCATTCATAATTTACCGCTCACATCGCGAGGTCTGCAATGGCAATCACACTGCAAAAGGGACAAGGCGTCAGCCTGAAAAAGACAGAAAACGATCTTTCGGAAGTGACCATTGGCCTAGGGTGGGACGTGGCCGAACAAACTGGTTTTCTTAACAAGTTGTTCAACGGGCCGGCGCCTGACTATGATCTGGACGCTGTTGCTTTCCTGCTTGGCGAAAACGGCAAAGTAGCATCATTTACCTCATCTGAAAAACTTAAAGGCAGCGACATTATTTTTTACAATAACAAGGAACATCCATCAGGCGCAATTTGGCTGACAGGTGACAATTTGACTGGAGCAGGGGAAGCCGGCGGCGATGATGAACAGATAATCATCAAGTTAGAACAGCTACCTAGCAAGTACAGAAAGATATTACTGATTGTTCAGATATATGAGGGGATCAAGAGAAAACAGAATTTCGCGAATGTCAAAAACGCCTTCATCCGCGCAGTTGACAAAAAAAACATTGAGATGTGCCGTTTTGACCTATCCGGCAATTCATCCTATGCAGATTGTCACTCAATGGTTTTTGCTGAAATCGAGAGGCAGGGAAGCGAGTGGAAGTTCACGGCAATAGGCAAACCCTACCAAACTGACAGATTCCTCGACATACTAAAAGAATACATATAGGCCATGATGTCTGCGAGGGTTATGCAATTATGCAAGGCGACATGGAATGAGCAGCCGAAGATTGCCGGTATATCTACTGATTGATACATCAGGTTCGATGAAGGGAGAGCCTATTGAGGCTGTTGACAATGGTCTCAAAGTCTTGATCAGCACCCTG
>JAISTW010000019.1 GCA_031272405.1 Desulfovibrio sp.
AAAGTGGACATTGCCCCTCTGGCGTGGAAAACAGTCAGCAATTCTCTCGTATTGTTCATGTGTGATTTCCATCAGAACAAGTTATACTCTTTATATAATCTTGTCAATTTGTGTTAACACGCTCTAGGAATGCTTTCTCTTCTTCAAGCGTCATGAGTTGGCGTCGTCGTCCACCTCTTTTTACTTCAATCAGGGCCGGTGTTCCCCGGTCGATAAAGTCCTTTTGCGTAACGCGTACCGTGTTGACGTTCCAACCCAGGATTTTGGCGATTTCAGCGGTCGACATGCCTTTTTCCACTCGTAGCCAACGCACAAAAATCGAAAGAACTCAAAACCGGGCCATTTCTTTTTTCTGAATTCCCTCAGTTCCAGTATACGGCTTTCAGAGATTGGAGTTGGTGGACGCATAAGTACCTCCCTTTGAGGAGGTTATTCTATATTAACTCCTTATTGATTGCAACTTGGTATGAAACATCACTGGCGGGCAAGCTGCGTCTGTTTCATTCGTGATATGCTCCGCCGCTGGTCAGACAGGCAGTGAAAAACGTCAGGCGGTTTTCTCCATAAAGAGTTTTCACCTTATGTGGAGTTGGAGCCCCTTCATTTCCGGGATGCGCGGCTCAGGCGCTCAAGCAGGCGCGCGTAATAGGGGTCGTCCTCCTCAAGACGAATGGAACGCCTATGGCGCATTTGCGCCCGTAAAATCATAAAACGCAATTTTTCCATGTGGCGCAGGCGTTCCTGTTCCTCTTCGCACTGTTCCAACAGGTCGGCCAATCTGTTGATTTCTTTTTGTTCCTCAATCTCCGGCGGAAGACATCCGGCATTGCGCAAAATTTTATAGGCCATGCGCAATTCTTCGGGCACAAGGCTCATGTCCTCATCGGGCAGGGGGCGGCCACTGCCGGGCAGGTTGTCGAATTCCCCCCTTTCCTGAGCTTCGGCGATACGCTTTTCGGCGATAAGCTGAATGGCGGAGAAAGCGTTCGGAGCGTTCATTGGCCGCGTCCGTCAGGTTGTGCGTTGTGGACGCCCTCTTGTGAATCCAGAATGTTTTTCCATTCCATGATCAATGTGAGCGCTTCCAGGGGACTGATGCTTTCGGGCGTGATTTCCCGGATTTTTTGCAACAGCGGGTGTTCAACATACTGCGGCATGGGGTCGGTTCCGGACGATACGGGTGGATTTTGTGAAGGAGCGTCGGGTCCGCCCGACATGGCGAGGCCGGGCAAGGTCATGGCGATTGCGGCGACGGCCCTGTGATTTTGTAAACGCCCACGCTCCAGACGGCCCAGTATGGTTTTTGCGCGTTGCACCACATTCGCCGGGACGCCGGCGAGGCGAGCCACCTCAACGCCGTAGCTGCGGTCGGCCGGGCCTGGAACAAGCCTGTGCAGAAAGATGATTTCATTGTTGTATTCCCGTATGGCGATATTCATGGTGAAGACATGCGGGATGCTGCCCTCAAGCGCTGTCAGTTCATGATAGTGCGTGGCGAAGAGCGTGCGCAGGGACGTGTTGCGCGGTTTCGTCAGTTCCTCTACCACGGCCCAGGCCAGAGCGACGCCGTCATAGGTGCTTGTGCCGCGGCCTATCTCGTCCAGAATGATGAGACTGCGTCTTGTCGCCTGACGTAAGATACGGGCTGTTTCCATCATCTCGACCATAAAGGTGCTCTGGTTTTCCGTCAGGTTGTCGGAAGCACCGACGCGGGAAAAGAGCCTATCCACGATGCCGATATCCGCCCGTTCGGCCGGAACCGGCGAACCTATTTGGGCCAGCAGACATATAATGGCGATCTGTCTGAGTATGGTTGACTTGCCCGCCATATTGGGGCCGGTGAGCAGGCAGAGGCGGCGTTTGGCGTCCAGGGAGAAGTTGTTGGGAACAAAAGCGGACGTGCCGACAATGCTTTCCACAACAGGATGCCTGCCTCCACGAATGTCCAGATTGACGTCCTCGGCAAGGACTGGACGATTCCAGTGATTTTTGCGCCCGGCTTCCGCCAGGCACTGCCAGTAGTCCAATTGGGCGACGCTGTCGGCCGCGTGCAGGATTCGTTCGCGCAGTCCCCCGACATGCTCGCGTAGGTTCTGAAAAAGTTGATATTCAAGACTGTTTTGACGTTCTGTGGCGGAGAGCATGCCCTCCTCCAGTTTTTTGAGTTCCTCCGTGGTATAGCGTTCGGCATTGGCCAGGGTCTGTCGGCGTATAAAACGCTCCGGCAGTTGCGGCGTGTTCGCCCCCCGGCATATTTCGTAATAGTAGCCGAAAACGCGATTATAACCCAGTTTCAGTTTGTTTGTTCCGGTGGCCGTCTGCTCGGCTTTCAGCATATTTTGAAGTTTCTCTCCGCCGTGTTCGATCAGGTCGCGCAGGGCGTCCAGATCGGCGTGATAGCCCGCCTTGAAAAGGCCGCCTTCGGTAACGGACGCGGGCGGGTTGTCAACAAGCGACGAATCCAGCAGCTTTACGCAGTCCTGCAGCGTGTCGGCCCTGGCGGCAAGACTGGCTATCGCCTCAGGCGGCGGAGTTTGCTCTCCGCCGTCGCTTTTCAGCGAGGCGTACAGCTCGGGGAGCGCCGCCAGTGAAGCCTTCAGCGCGGTGAAATCGTTGGGGCTTGCCCGATTCAGGGATATCCGGATGCAGAGGCGTTCAATATCCCTGATTTTTTCCAATGCGGCGCGTACCGCGGCGCGTACCGCGTCACTGCGGGTAAAAAAGGCCACGGCGTCCTGGATTTTGAGTATGGGGGTCAGCTCGCGCCAGGGGTGGCGGAGCATATCCTCCAGCAGGCGCGCGCCCATGGGCGTCACGGTTTCGTCAAGCGTGTGCCTGAGCGTTCCCTTGCCCTTGCGGCCGTTGAGGCGAGTAAAAATTTCGAGATTCGCCTCCGTGATTTCATCAATAATCATGCGGCGGGACAAGTTGAGCATGGCTATGGGGCGCAAATGTCCGGTCGCGGTCAATTGCGTGCTGTCAAGGTAGTGCAGAAGAGCGCCGTAGGCGCGGATCAGTTCGTCTTTGCCCTGCAAATCCAGAACGCCGACGTGGGGAATTTTTTGGTCTTCACATATTCGTTCCGTCGCGCGCCTGAGATCAAAATCGGCTGTCGGCAGCCTGAGCAGGGATGTGCCGTCGGTCTTGGGGGAGTCGGGCGTTGCGCACTGTTCCGACAACAGCAATTCCCTGGGAGACAGTTTTTGTACCCATTGCCAGATATCCGCGGAATGTTTGAATTCGGCGCCCGTGCATTGGCCTGTGGACACGTCGGCATAGGCGAGAGCGCAATGTCCGTTTTGGGGATTTTCATAGAGGGCCGCAAGGTAATTGTGACTTTTCGCGTCCAGAATGTCGTCCTCAAGAACGGTGCCCGGAGTGATGACTCTGGTGACGGCGCGCCGCACCAGACCTTTGGCCTGCTTCGGGTCCTCGGTCTGGTCACAAATGGCCACGCTGTATCCCTTGTTGATAAGTTCGGCCACGTAACTTTGCGAGGAGTGCCAGGGCACTCCGCACATGGGTACCGGATTGGAGGCGTTTTTGTTTCTTGAGGTGAGCGTTATCTGCAGCTCTTTTGCCGCGATGAGCGCGTCTTCAAAAAAAAGCTCGTAAAAATCTCCCATGCGGTAAAACAGGAGCGCGTCGGGATGCTCCGCTTTTATACGCTTGTATTGCGCGAACATGGGGGTTGTGGTGACGGCGTCAGCTGACATTTTCGGAATAGCGACGGGAGAAGTTTTGTGCGGGTGAAATCACGCAAGGCACACGATTTTTTCGTGCCGCCTTCGGCGGCACGAAAAACGAATACTCCCGCTCAAAATTCACGCCTGTCGGCCGACCCCGGCAAGCAAAGACGGGAAACAGCGAAAGCCGAATAAAAAAATCAGCCCTTGTCCGGATCAGGCGCGGTCACGTCTTCGGGTAATTTGGCGGGGCCGGCGGCCGCTGCGTTGACTTCCGTTTTATTGAAAGCTGTCGCCTGTGCGGAGGCCTCTCCAAGCTTTTTCTGCAATTTTTCCACTTCCCGTTCCAAACTTCCGACGCGCCATTTGCTTTTCATCAGTTTCGCCGAAATATGAACTTTTTCCCAGACAAGACAGGAGAAAGTCAAGATAGCTCCCAGAAAAAACGCCGAGATGACGATAAAATAGAATGGCAACGGAATTGCCGTCATAGCCGGAATGAAAAAAAGATTCAGGCTGAGCGTCAGATTTTGAGACAGCGCGTTCTGGTTTTGGAAGAAAAAGATCAAAATCAGGAAAATCAGCACCACAAGTAACAACACCTTGATGTAACGCATGCATGTGCTCCTTGCTACACAGTTAACATATTGCTTAACATATCGTTGTCAAACACACATTTGTTCAGGCGAAACAGCGCCGGAGAGCCGCATGCGTCTGTTGCAGGTGCTCCGGTATTGTGCGTGTTTCTGAAAATACAGCCATAAAGGAGGAATCCCCGTTCCAGCGCGGCACCAGGTGAAAGTGCAGGTGCTCGCGGATGCCGGCGCCGGCGGCTTGACCGAGGTTCAGACCGACATTGATGCCTTCGCAATGGAAATGCTCTCTGAGAATTTTCGCGCAGCGTTTGAGCAACGCCATGATTTCCGTGCTTTCCTCATCGGAAAGATCGGTGATGTCCATGAGGTGACGGTATGGACAGACCATGATGTGCCCGTTGTTATAGGGGTATTTGTTCATGAGCACAAAAGCGGACTCTCCCCGGAACAGGATTAGACGCTCGCAGTCTTCCGCCTCGGTCGGGGGAAGACAAAATACGCAGACGTCCGCCTTGGGGCCCAGAATATATTCCATACGCCATGGAGTCCAGAGTTGTTTCATGATGGGCTTGGTTATACACTGTTGAAAAAAGGCTAGCAAGTGGTTCTCTTCGACAAATTTCAACTGGGGCGAATTCCGGCGGGAAATTATGAGCAGTCCTTCAACTATTCCCATTTTTGAAAAAGTGTTATACGATGGACGAAATTCCCGTGTGTGCTTGCAACGACGCAAACTCTTAACCCAATTGGAGGACGCCATGCCCCTTATAGGCCCCGGAAAAATGTTTTCGTCCGCCTACAGCGGCCAGTATGCCGTAGGCGCTTTCAACGTCAACAACATGGAAATCGTGCAGGGCATTATGGGCGCGGCATCCGAAGAGAAGTCGCCCGTGATCCTTCAGGTGTCCGCGGGCGCCAGAAAATATGCCGGACAAACGTACATCATGAAACTTGTGGAAGCGGCGCTTGTGGAGGATCCGTCCGTGCCCGTGGTGGTGCATCTGGATCACGGCCCCAGCTTTGAAATGTGCAGAGATTGCATAGACGGCGGTTTCACCTCGGTGATGATTGACGGTTCGCACTTGCCCTATGAGGAGAATGTGGCCCTGACGAAAAAGGTCGTGGACTACGCGCACGCCAAAAATGTCTGGGTAGAGGCCGAGCTCGGCAAACTGGCCGGCGTGGAGGAGCACGTGCAGTCCTTGGAACATGTGTACACCGACCCGGATCAGGCGGTGGATTTTGTGAAAAAAACCGGATGCGACTCTCTGGCCGTCGCCATCGGCACCAGCCACGGAGCTTACAAGTTCAAGGGAGACGCCAAATTGGATTTCGAAAGACTTGAAGCCATCAGCAACAAACTGCCTGGGTACCCCCTTGTTTTGCATGGCGCATCAAGCGTGCCGCAGGATTTTGTGGCCCTGTGCAACAAGTACGGCGGCCAGGTTGGCGGCGCGAAGGGCGTTCCCGAAGATATGCTGCGCAAGGCGGCGACAATGGGCGTGTGCAAGATTAACGTGGACACGGATATTCGTCTGGCTCTCACCGCGTCCATCCGGCAGTTTATGGCTGAACGCCCGGATCAGTTCGATCCCCGGTCATACATGGCCCCGGCCAGGGATGCCGTCAAAAAAATGGTGATGCATAAAATCAGAAATGTCATGGGTTCCTCCGGCAAAGCCTGACGAGCTTGCGGAGACTGGGGACCGGTTCGCGCGTGGGGGCGCGACCATGACGCAACAATATGCCAAAGGCGCGCAAATGGCAGGGCAAACAGCAATCGGAATAAACGGTTTCGGCAGGATAGGCCGCTATCTGCTGAGACTTCTGGCGGATGATTATGATGTCAGGGTTGCGGTCATCAACGCCCGCGCGGGCAATGACGCGCTGGCCTATCTTTTCAAATACGATTCCACATACGGCGTGTACCAGGGCAGCGTGGAGCATGACGAAAATGGACTCGTTATAAACGGCCGTCGTATCGCGGTGACGCGCTGCAAGGCCGGGGAATGGCGGTGGGCCGAGCACGGCGCCGCCCTGGTTGTGGAAAGCACCGGGTCCATAAAGGACAGGGATGGTCTGTGCGGGCACCTTGCCTGCGGCGCTCAAAAGGTGATTGTCTCAGCCCCGGCAACCGACGCGGACGCCATGATTGTCATGGGCGTCAACCACGCCGTATACGACAAAAGCCGGCACAGGATCATCTCCGCCGCTTCCTGCACCACTAACTGTCTCGCGCCGGCGGCGAAAGTGCTGCACACGCATTTCGGCATACGGCACGGCCTGATGACCACCATACATTCCGTCACCATGAGCCAGCGCATTCTGGACGGCACACACAGAGACTGGCGGCGCGGGCGGACGGCCAGCGCTTCCATGATTCCTTCCAGCACCGGCGCGGCAAAGGCCGTAGGCATAGTCATCCCGGAATTGCAGGGGAAAATGAACGGCATGTCGGTGCGCGTACCCACAGTAACCTGTTCTCTTGTGGATTTAACCTGCGAGGTGGAAAAGCCCTGTGCCGCCCCGGACGTCAACGCGGCGCTCAAAGCCGCCAGCGAGGGGCACCTTGCGGAAAATATGGGCTATTCCGAAGAGCCGCTTGTTTCCGTCGATTTCAAGGGAAGTGTTTACGGAGGGGTGGTAGACGCCCTTTCAACCCAGGTTTTGGACAAGACTATGGTCAAACTGCTCATCTGGTATGACAACGAGGCCGGCTTCACCAATCAGTTGGCCCGTCTTGTGCGCATGGCCGCCAAAGACTGCGCCTGAGACGTTTTTCTTTTTTTGTTTTTTCAGCCAGGAGAAAAAAGCCCGCCAATATCCAGGCGGGCTTTTTTTGGGGGGGGGTGGGCAATTTTTGCCGCACACGCACGCCGTTCAGCCAGGATTTATAAAAAGAGAAGTTATTCCACATTGATAACGGTAGGAAAAAATTTCCCACCGGCCTAATGGATTTGCAATTCAGGCCGATATGAACATGTAAGCGGCGGAAGACGCACGGAGGCGTCAGCATTGTGCACCGCCGGGATCATACAACATTCATGGAGGAATGTATGTATATCAACAACAATTTGATGGCCCTGAATGTAAGCAACACTCTGGCGAGCCACTATTCGAACCTGCAGACCTCAACCAAGCGTCTGTCATCCGGTCTGCGCATCACTTCCTCGGCGGACGACGCGGCGGGGCTGGCCATCCGCGAGTTGATGCGGGCGGATATCGCGGCCCTGAATCAGGGCGTGCGCAACGCCAACGACGCCATTTCCCTTATTCAGACGGCCGACGGCGCTTTGGGCGTCATTGACGAAAAGCTGATCCGCATGAAGGAACTGGCGGAACAGGCCGCCACAGGCACCTACGATTCCACGCAGCGGCTGATGATTGAGTCCGAATATCAGGCTATGGCCTCGGAAATCACTCGAATCGCCAACGCCACGGACTTCAACGGCGTCCACCTGCTCAACGGCAACCTCTCCGGGAAGCATAACGGATCGGGGATCACGGCCACAGGCGCGCTGAAGGTGCACTTCGGCTCCGGCAACGACTCCGCGGAGGATTACTACTACATTGAGATCGGCAACGCCACGGCATCCGCGCTGGGCCTGGGCAATGCCGCGGCCGCGGGTTCCGGGTTCAGCATTTCCACGCAGGACGCGGCTCAAAAGGCGCTTACGGCAATCAACAACGCCATTGTCTCCAAGGACAAGATCCGCGCGAACCTGGGCGCCATGCAGAACCGTCTGGAAAACACCATTTCCAACCTGACGACGCAGGCCGAAAATCTGCAGGCCGCCGAATCGCGCATTTCCGATGTGGATGTGGCCGCGGAAATGACGCAATTCGTCCGCAACCAGATACTGACTCAGGCCGCCGTGGCCATGCTCTCCCAGGCCAATTCCATGCCGCGCATGGCTTTGTCCCTCATTGGAGGATAAAATCCGTCGCGGCGGATGTGTCATTTCACAAGGTTCAAAGCCGGTTCGCGTCAGCGGACCGGCTTTTCTTGTTTGAAACGGCCGGCAATATGCCTGGCACGTTTTCTGCATTCACTTCGGCGGAGATAGTGTAGAGGCGAATCAGGCAAAATTTTCCCCTTCGGCGCTCTTTGGGGGAAAGGGCAAAGGCGGCGCGTGAACGCGAAAGCGGGCGGGCGCGACAACAGCAACCACAGACCGCGCAAGCGGAGTAACGGCGAAAGTCCGCACGGACGCGGACGGGCAAGGGGCCACGCCGGGCACACAAGACATTCAAGGAGGAATGTTATGTACATCAATCACAATCAGATGGCTTCAACCATAGCCAACACATTGACGAGTCATTATGCCAATTTGGCGACGTCAACCCAGCGTTTGTCAACGGGCCTGCGTATCAATTCCGCCGCGGACGACGCGGCAGGGTTGGCCATCCGCGAATTGATGCGGGCGGACATCGCGGCCATGAATCAGGGTATTCGCAACGCCAACGATGCCATTTCCCTTATTCAGACGGCTGACGGCGCTCTGGGCGTCATTGACGAAAAGCTGATCCGCATGAAGGAATTGGCTGAACAGGCCGCCACCGGCACCTATGACTCCACGCAGCGGTTGATGCTTGAGTCCGAATATCAGGCCATGGCTTCGGAAATCACCCGAATCGCCAACGCCACGGACTTCAACGGCGTCCACCTGCTCAACGGAAACCTCTCCGGGGTGCATAACGGATCGGGGCTCACGGCCACAGGCGCGCTGAAGGTACACTTCGGTTCAGGCAACGATTCTGCGGAAGACTACTACTACATCCAGATCGGTTCGGCTACGGCATCCTCCCTGGGACTGGGGAACGCGTCCGCCCAGGACAAGGGCTTCAGCATCTCCACTCAAGACGCGGCGCAACAGGCCCTGACGGCCATCAACGACGCCATCGTCTCCAAGGACAAGATTCGCGCGAGTCTTGGCGCCCTGCAGAACCGTCTGGAAAACACCATCTCCAACCTGACGACGCAGTCCGAAAACCTGCAGGCCGCGGAATCCCGCATTTCCGATGTGGACGTGGCCTCGGAAATGACGGAATTCGTCCGCAACCAGATACTTACCCAGGCCGCTGTGGCCATGCTCTCGCAGGCGAACAGCCTGCCCCGTATGGCTTTGTCGCTCATCAGCGGTTAGTGAGGCTTGGGTCGCCTTTATCTGGCGCAAAGCACATATTCCCGGAGGGGCGAAAGCGCCCCTTCCGGGAATATTTCGTATTTGTGTTTCCTGTTTCTCCGGTCAGGCGAGCGCCGTCAGGTCGTAGTCCGAACTTTCGACAATGTCGCACTCCCGTATAACGCCCGGCTGTATGCCCGGCCCGCTGACATAGGTTATGCCGTCCGCCTCCGGGGCCTGAAACCATACCCGCCCCGTGTGCAGGCCCGGCCATTCGGGATGGGGGGCGTCCACAAGCACGGGCAGCCGTTTGCCTACCCAGTCCGCCAGACGCGTCCGGCTGATTTCCGTCTGTATTGCCATGAGCGTCTCCAGGCGTTCCTGTTTGACTTCCTCTGGCGCCTGGTCGGGCATGGCGGCCGCGGCGGTGCCTTCCTCGGGCTGGTAAGCGAAAACACCCAAATGGTGAAAGCGGGCTTTTTCCACAAAACGGCGCAAACAGGCGAAGTGTTTCTCTGTTTCGCCCGGATACCCCACCATGAAAGTTGTTCGCAGAGCCGCCTGAGGCAGCGTCTCCCGCACCGCATCAAGCAGCTGTTCCGGATCGCGGGCGAAAGGACGCCCCATCCGGGCCAGTATTTCTGGATGCGCGTGTTGCAGGGGTATATCCAGGTACGGGAGCATCGGTGGTCCTGCTGTCTTGATAAAGGAGAGCAATTCCGGCGTGACTCCGGACGGGTAAAGATAGAGCAGGCGCAGCCAGGCCAGATTGTCAAGGACGACAAGGCGTTCCAGCAGCGAAATCAGGCCGTGCCTGAGTCCCAGATCCTTTCCCCAGGACGTGCTGTCCTGGGCTACCAACACAAGCTCGCGCGGGCCCTGATCAAGCAGAAATCTCGCTTCCCGCAGGATGTCGTCCGCGGAAGCTGACTTGAGGTCGCCGCGGATGGATGGGATTGTGCAGAAAGCGCAGCGGCGGCGGCAACCTTCGGCGATTTTCAGCCAGGCGTAGGACGGCCCTGTGGAGAGCAACCGGCCTTCGCTTGTATGAGGAACCCGCGGCAGACCAAGGGCGCTGGAGAGCATGGCTGGCCAGAGGGCTCGTTGCGAGACAGGAAGCCAGATATCCACTTCGGGCAGGTCGGCGGCCAGAGCCGGCTGGCCGTAGCGGCCCACCATACAGCCCGCCACGGCCAGCAAAGGCTTTTTCTTGCAGCGCGACGCAATCTTCACCGCATTCAGAACGGCGCGTACAGACTCCCGCACGGCCGGAGCGATGAAACCGCAGGTGTTTATGAAAACAAGACGCGCCCTGCCGATATGACGTACGCTTTTGACAGGCATCGGCAGCGAGCCGAGCAAATGCTCGCTGTCGACGCGATTTTTAGGACAGCCGAGAGAAAGGCTCCACACGGTCAGATGACGCGGCGCTGGCACGGTTCCGGCCCCGCTTTAAAACGGCAGCCGCAGAAAGCGCAGGCTGGACGGTTGGATATAGATGAGCCGCGCCTCATCCACATGCTCCTGCCTGGTGACAAAAGCGCTCTTGCGGATATTGAGTATCGCCTCGGCATCGTGGCTGGAGTCAAAAAGATGCAGTGTGTCGTTATTCATCCGATCCACCGTTGTCCAGTGCCGGCTCAGGGGCGGCGCAGTCGGTTTCAGGCTGCGCAGAAAGCGCAGCACGACAGCGCGCGGCGTGCCTCCGTCAAGCCATGTCCGGCAAGTGTTCCACAGTGCTTCGGGGGAAGGTTTGTCGGCCTCGCTGAAGGGCTTGTGAATGTGTATGGGAAATCTTTGACCGGCCATGTTCAGAAGATCGTCAACCAGGTCAATATAGTCGGTGTCCTGTGCCAGCACGGCCCTCAGTGCGGCGGGGTCGGCCGCGAGTTTGAGCAGCGTCAGGTTGAGCAGATCACGCGCTTTCAGGGTACGGATGCCGTGGGTCAAACGCAGGGCGTTAAGAACAGCGTATATGGCGCAGAATGTGTCCAGTTTGCCCTGATAAAAGGGTTTTTGCATGTTTTCCCCTTACGCCGCCACGCCTGTTTTGCCCAGTTGCCGTCCGGCCGACGCGCACACTGCTGTTATGCCCGCAAGCCGGCTTTCGGTCAAGAAGGCGGAGGCGGATTGCCCTGCCTTTCCCCGCCATATTTATGTCGATAGCAAGTTAAGTTGACCGATGTAGGTAGCACATCATTTGACCGATGTGCCTGCCAATCGGCGTTGTTATTTTACCTGCCCGCCCAAGGGCCGGTTTGTAGGCGCAAGGTGTTTTTTCGGCGGGGGGGGG
>JAISTW010000023.1 GCA_031272405.1 Desulfovibrio sp.
TAGTGGAGCGTTTTATCGGCAAGCTCAAAGAAAATCGTCGAGTTTCGACCCGCTATGACAAGAAAGCCACCCACTTCGCCGGGTTCATAATCCTGGCAGCGATAAAAAATTGGCTGAAATTATTTGTTAGCAAAGCCTAGTGTTGCAACAGGCTTCTGAGAGACTGCATCTTCACGCGGCGGTAGGATTTCAGCAAAACGCCAAGACGCTGAAATTCAACAATTTCCCCATCTTCATCCTGCGGCCAAAGGTGCTCCCCTTAAAAAAATGCGCCCAATTATACCATCACCAACGTCCTGTCGGCGACATTGAAAAAATCGTGCCGCCCAATACTCATCTGTCCAGATATCAAAAACCCCTGCGGCAGGGTTTTTTTGATATCTGGACAGACCCGTTCTATTTGTCAGAGGGAATCGGTGTCTTTACCATTTTCAGAAACTTATCCGTCACATATTTGCTGTCGCCGACTTTTTTCAGATCGTCCTTTGTAATGCGCCCGGTTTCCGTAAAAAATTTGGCAATTTCCGTATGCCATTTTTGGGCGGTGCTGGGGCCTTTGGAGACGTCAAACAGGGCAAGCTGTTCTTCATAATTAAATACAGGATGGGTTTTCAGGTCCAGAAGCGCCATTTGAGGAGAATATTGCTTTCCGGCCCATTCCAGGAAAAAGCGGCAATATTCGGTAACCAGATTTTCCAGAGGCTCCTTTTGCAGCATGTTGACGGCCCGCAGGTAAATGCGGATGAATTTGGCCACCAGTTCCGGATGCTGGTCGGCGAATTTTTTTTCGGCTATGATGTCAATAGGCAAACCTTGTTTGCAGAGTTTGGGCGTGCCTGCCACCTTCCAGCCCTGTTCTTCTCCCTTGTACATGTGCGGTGCCCAAAGAGCGACGCCTTCACCGATTTTTGTGCTGAAAGCGGCCAGCGCCTGAGCCTGGTCCATATTCTTGATAACGACATCGGAATCCTTCAGTCCCAGAACATTCAGCCAATGACTGAGGGCAAAATGAGCTGACGACACTGTGGTGCAAAGAAATTCCTTGCCCTTGACATCTTTCGGGTCTCCATAAACATCGGGAAAATCCTTATTGTATCCCTTGGTTTTCAAAATGGGACTATTGGGACGAACCAGCACAGCGTTGGTCAGGGATTCGTCGTTGCCGATAAGCACAGTATATGTATCGTAACGCAGATTACCCATCATGCCGGGCACGGAACCGACGCCGGCAATGACCCACTCGCCCGCGGGAAGCGCGGCAAGTATGGCCATGCCGGAATCAAAATAGCTGAGATCAATGTCAAGCCCCTCTTCCTTGTCCCAACCTTTCTCCTTGGCGTACCAGATCAGGAAGGTTTCATGCTCGTCCATCCACGCGGTTTTCATTTTAAAGGGGGCTTCCGCAAGGACGGGAAAAGCAGTCAGCACGAAAAAAGCGGTAAGCAATAAAGTAAAAATTTGTTTTAACCTTTTCATAATTTGCTCCATGTGTTGAGGTTAACAGAATACTTCATATCTGTATCTCGGCCGTCTGGCGGTGTGCAAACCTCCATACCGTCGGTGGCAATGATGGGGTGAAAGTGCATCGGGTAACTGGATTTCAGACGGTAAACCATATATTGACAGTAAAAACCGGCAACAGTGCATAGCATTGTCACTCCTCTGGGTACTGTGGTGAAAGCCGTCGCCACGGCAAGGATAAAAAAACACAGGGACAGGCATCTGAGATGGTATCTGCGGCGCAAAAGCAGTTTTTGAGTCCGCGTCGGCAACAGGGCAAAAGGTGTAATTCGGACTGGAACAAATCTGTCACGCAAAGAGAACAAAAGACAAATAATAACCACAAACAGGAGAAGACATGCTGAGATAAGTGATGTATCCATATTCTACCTAAAGAACGAGTTCTGTTTCCGCGGTGATCACGGCCCTCAGCTCAAGGATACTCTTGTGAGCGTGATCCCGGGGTCTGGGGAAATCAATGACATATTCTTTTTTGATGCGGCCCGGCAGTTTGCCTTCCATAAGAATGATCCTGTCGGCAAGAAACAGCGCTTCGTCAATATTGTTGGTCACAAAAATCACCGTGCGTTTTTCGTGTTCCCATATCCTCGCTGTTTCATGCTGCATATACATGCGCGTTTGGGCGTCCAGTTGTCCAAAGGGTTCGTCAAGAAGCATGACTTTGGGACTGTTGGCGTATGCGCGGGCAATGCCGACGCGTTGTTTCATCCCCCCCGAAAGCTGATGCGGGTAATGTTTTTCAAAATCCTCCAGGCCAACCAGTTTGATGTAATGCCGGGCAATGGCCTGACGCTCTTTTTTGGGAATACCGCGCAATTTGAGGCCCATTTCCACGTTCCCCATAACGGTTTCCCAAGCAAAAAGCATGTACCCCTGAAAAACGAGTCCCCGATCCGGGCCCGGGCCGGTAACCGGATCGCCGTCCAGCGTGACATACCCGGTATCGGGAGTTTCCAGGCCGGCAATAATCCTCAGGAGTGTCGATTTGCCGCATTGCCCCGGACCCAGTACCACAAGAAACTCGTTTTCTTCCACATCCAGATTAATATCCCTCACTACCGGAACGCCGATATGGCCTTTCTGGATAAAAGTCTTGCTGATATCCTCGCAATGTATTTTGAGAGGCGGGCAGGCTGTTCCCGCGGTTGTCATCAGATATCTCCTTTTGGGTATCACAGATTGTCAATACTGCGTTTCCAGGGACAGCATTTCCGCTCCAGCAGGCTAATAAGCAGAGAGCTGAGCCAGGCCATGGCGGCAATAAGCACCATCCCTCCCAGCACCAGGGCCGGGTCATGGGTGTCCATTCCCCGTTTGATGAGAAATCCCATGCCGTTTCTGGCATTCATGAGTTCCGCGGCCAGAAGGCAGGTCCAGGCCACGCTGAGAGAGATCTGAAGACCGGCAAATATGGCTGGGAAAGATGCCGGAAAGCTGACCTGAAATATTTCATCCTTCCTGTTGCCGCCCAGAACGCGGATCACGTCGTACAGTTCCGGCTCAATAAGACGTATTCCATTATATGCATTCAACAAACATGGAACAAAAGTGCCGATGGCTATGATGAAAATTTTGGAAAACTCGCCAATGCCGAACCAGAGAATGGAAATGGACACCCAGGCAATGGGAGGCATGGGTTTGAACAGATCGAAAATGGGTTTGACCAGGGCGTTGACGTGCTGGTTCAGGGACATGAACAAGCCCAGAGGCACTGCTATGACGCTGGCCAGCCCAAAGCCGATTAGTACCCGTTGGGTACTGGCCCAGATATGCCCTGCCAGATTGGTGCCGGCAAATTTCACCTGGCTCAGTGTATAGAGTTTTTGCGCCACCACATGGGGCCTAGCCAGGGAATCTCCGAATATTTGCAGGTACGCCACCCTGTCCCAGAGAAAAAAGAAGCCGCAGAGGGAAACCGCATACAAAAACCAGGTGTTGGTAAGAAAACCGTGCAGAGTTATTCCTTCTTTGGCGTTTGCGGTGCCGACTGTCTCGTTGGCGATGGAACTGCTCATGCTATCTCCTGATGCCGGCCAGCAGTTTTTTCTCAATACAGTCAATAATGAAACCCAGAATGGCCCCGGAAATGCCGACGCTGATCATGCCGAGCACGACTATGTCAGGCCTGCCCAAACGCCCGCCCATGGTTATGAGATAACCGAGCCCCGTGTCAGCTGCCAAAAGTTCCGCACCCACAAGGTTTGTCCAGCAGTAGGCCAGGGCAATCTGCAAAGCGCCGAAAATCATGGGCAGGGCCGAAGGGATACAGAGCTGGCAAAAGATTTGCCAGTCAGTGGCCCCGTAAGTGCGGGCCATCTGAATGAGCGCCGGTTGCGTCATACGCACGCCGACGTAGGCATTGATAACGCAGGGGACAATGCCGGCTATCCAGATGATGAAGACCTTCCCTGTCAGACCGATGCCAAACCAGAATACCGTCAGCGGTATCCAGGCAATGGGAGGAATGGGACGAATAAGTTCGAATATGGGGCGGGCCAATCCTTCCACCACCTTGAACCACCCCATCGCCAATCCCAAAGGAATGCCCACCAGCAGCGACAGCCCATAACCAAGAAAGGCTTCCTGAAGGCTTGTCCAGGCGTGAACGGCAAGTACCGCTCCATCCGGATTCGGTTCCGAAAGTTTGTTGATAAAAAGTGTAAACACCTGGCTTGGGGGAGCCAACAACACCGAAGGCACTGTTCCTGAAACAACAATCCATTCCCATAGCAGCAAAAAGGCTCCCACACTCACAAACGGAAGGATTTTCAGGATCAGCGGTTTGTTAACAGCAATTTCTTCATAGGCCATCAGCCAGTCCCCTTGATGGTTTCAGATTTGAACCAACTATGAATCAGCTCTTTACCACCAGCGGATGAGTTCCGTAACGTGATTGCGTATCTCCATGAATTTCGGATCAAGAAATTCTCGTGGACGGGGGATATCCACGGGAATTTCCGTCTTGACTTTCGTGGGCTTGTTGCTGAGCACCAAAATGCGTTCGGCCACATAGACAGCTTCCTCAATATTGTGAGTGACAAACAACACGGTGCTTTTCAGCTTTTGCCAGAGACTGATGAGTTCATCTTCAAGATAATATCGCAGTTTTACGTCCAGTTGTCCGTATGGCTCGTCCATCAGCAGCAGATCCGGTTCAACGGCAAAGGCGCGGGAAACCGCAATACGCTGGATCATGCTGGCCGACACCTGATTGGGATAAAGATGGGCGCAACTGGAAAGCCCCACAATATCCATAATCCTGTCGGTCCGTTCCATGCGTTCCTTATAGGGAATTCCTTTGATTTCCATACCATAAGCCACATTGTCCCGGACTGTGCGCCAAGGGAGGCAGGTCGGCTCTTGGAATACATAGGATATATTGTGTTTTCTTGGATTGGCTTCCTCGCCGTCAATGAGGATATTCCCTTCGGTTGCGGGCATCAGTTTTGACAAGGTGTTCAAAAACGTCGTTTTCCCGCAGCCGGTAGGGCCAACAATAGCTACAAGTTCCCCGGCCTTGATTTCAAAGGCGATATGATCCAGCACCGTGAGAGATTCGAAGCGCTTGGTCAGGTTGGTCACCCTGATTTTGATATGATCATTGTTCATAGTGTTCATAGTGACTTTTGCCCTATTTGCGTAAACTGCTATATGGCACCATAAACAACATTAATTACCTATATGCAGGAAACGTTCCTGTCACGCGAATACCCCGGATTCTGGAAAAGACGGCACATTGTGCTTTACCAGGAATCAGAAATAATGCATAATTGCATTATAAACACGTTTTTCGCTTCCTGTTCGATGCAAATATGACTCATTCATCCAAAAGCAGCGAAGGAGGTCTTGCCAATGAACCACATATCTGCAGTTTTGTCAAAAATGCTCGCATTGCTCCCTGCCGGTGTTTGTGCGGGAATCTGTCAGGGGGCTCGCTGGCAGGTGGACCAGTGTAATCGGGCCCTTTTAAAATTTTTTGAGAAGTCTCCAAAAAATTTGGGGTTTCGGCCAGGAGAGAATGAGCAAACTCCATTTTTGGGAAAATCACTCCTGGAGTTTTTTTGCCATCACGGGGAAGTTCAAACAGCCAGACGTCTTATGGCGAGCAAACCGAATGTTCCTATTGGTATGGGCATTGGCAATCAACAATGGGCATTTGTCTGGACCTGGGTGGCTTCCAATGAAGAGAAACCGGTCTCGCGATTTTTTTTATTGCACGAAATGCCGGAACATAATGGTCTGGTTGAACAATATCTTCACGATCAGGAATTGCAGACCATTATGGATTCAGTACATGACGGTCTCTGGATTATTGACGGCAAGGGCATAACTTTGCATGTAAACAAGTCTTTGAAGAGGATAGCCAATATCAACCCGGAAGAAATGGTCGGCAAACATGTTTCCGAACCTTTGCGGGAAGGAAAATTTTCCTCTGCCGTGACTCTTGAAGCGTTAAAACGGAGAAAGCCCATATCTCAGTTTGATGATTATCCCAATGGTGCCCGTTGTCTCAATACCAGCACTCCCATTTTTGACAAAAAGGGGAATATATGGCGTGTTGTTGCCTGCATCAGAGACATGACGGAACTGGAAAGGCTGGAGCAACGTCTGGCTGAAGCCGAGCTTGCCGCGTATCGTTACAAGGGAAAAATTGTAGACAGGCAGCAGGAACTGGGAACAGGCTTTATAGCCAATAGCAAAAGCATGTGTCATTGTCTGCAAAAGATGAACAAGGCAGCCAAGGCTCCTTTGGGCATTCTGATTTTGGGAGAAACAGGGACAGGAAAGACGCACGCCGCTGCCTGTATCCATCAAAAAAGTCAGAGAGCAAAGGGGCCTCTGGTCACACTCAACTGTGCAGCGATACCTCCAACGTTAATTGAGTCGGAACTTTTCGGCTATGAAAAAGGCGCATTTACAGGCGCGCGCCAGACAGGCAAGCGGGGGTTTTTTGAGCAGGCTAATAAGGGAACGCTCCTTTTGGATGAAATAGGTGAACTGCCTTTGAACATGCAGGCAAAAATCCTCCATGTACTTGATGGGCAAAGCTTCTACAAGATAGGTGGTGAAAAAGAAATAAGTGTTGACGTTCGAATTATTGCAGCTACCAACAGGCCTTTAGACCAGTTGGTGAGCAGTGGAAAATTCAGGGCAGATCTGTATTATCGTTTACAGGTTCTGAGCATTTCCATCCCACCTCTGCGAGAACATCCCGACGATATTCCGGTATTAATGATGACATTTCTGGATGAAGCATGCAGACGGTACGGCACGGTCAAAACTTTTTCTCCCAAGGTGGTGGAATGTTTCGTTTCTCATACTTGGCCGGGGAATGTGCGGGAGTTGCGGGCAGCGGTAGAGTTCCTGGCGGCCATGACCGAGGGTAGCGTCATCAGGATGGGGGATCTTCCTCCATATCTGCTCGGTTCTGTTTCAGAACAAGATATATCAGGTGACTTCAGCCAGGAGGAGACAACGGCGAAGTTCAGGGACGCCGTGGATAATCTGGAGCGCAAACTTTTGCGCGAGGCTTTGACTCTTACCGGGAGCACCTACAAAGCGGCTGTAAAACTTGGCCTCAGCCAGTCCACGGTGGTGCGTAAGGCGCGACGGCTGGGTGTTTCCATTGTGGATAAATGAATACCTGGGATTCTGACTTGTTTGGAAGTTCCAGCCGATATCGCCTTTTCCCGTAAAAACTCTGTTCTTGACGCCGCTCCCTGCCTAAGGCTCGGGAGCGGCATTATGCTGAATTCAGCCTAGTACCGTGGAGATTGCTTCCCGCAACGTCTTCAAGATGATATCAATATCTTTTTTGGTCGCAACATAGGCCGGGGCCAGGTTCAGAATATTGTTTTGCCCGGCGAAGCTGCGGTTGGTGCGTCCGGCCAGAACGCCTTTTTCCGCCATGGCGCCGCAGACGGCTATAACTTTTTCCTCCGGCATAGGAGTCTTAGTCTTCTTGTCGGAAACAAATTCAATGCCGACAAGAAGCCCCTTCCCTCGCACATCGCCGACGTTGGGATGCGACAGATTTTCTTTCAGGCCGTCAAGAAGATAATTACCCATATTAACTACATTATCCAGCAGTTTTTCTTCCTCAATAATGTTGAGATTCTCCAATGCCGCCGCAGCTGAGGCGGCGCAACCCCCAAAAGTACTTATGTCGCGGAAATACGACAGCTTGTCCCTCATATCCTGCAGGGAGGCAAAAACATTCTCTGTTGTGACGGTGCATGAAATGGGCATATACGCACTGGCGACACCCTTTGCCATGGTCACTATATCCGGTTCAACACCATAATTTTGGTAGCCGAACATGGTACCTGTTCGACCCATGCCGCACACAACCTCATCCATAATCAGCAGAATTTCGTATTTCTTGCAAATATCACCGACAATGCCGTAATATTCCCTGACAGGAGGTATAACGCCTCCTCCTGCGGTAATTGGTTCAAAAATAGCTCCTCCTACGGAGTCGGGATCTTCCTTCCGAATAATATCCTCAATCGCCCTGGCGCATTCCAGGTTACAGTTCGGGTATTGCTGCCCAAAGGCGCAACGGTAACAGCAGGCATGCGGCATTTCCACAAAACCCGGAACAAAGGGGTCAAAACATTCTTTACGCTCCGGCTGCCCTGTGGAGCTCAGGGCAGCGATAGTGGTGCCGTGGTAGTCCCGGTAGCGATAGAGAATTTTTTTCTTATTTTTCCTGTCGCTGTTATAGGCTCTGAGTCGTACCATTTTGTAAGCTTTTTCATTGGCTTCGGAACCGCTGTTGGAAATGTATACCCGGGACAGCCCCGGCATATAGGTCAGGAGTTTTTCGGAAAAATCAATAGAGGGCAGGTTTCCGCAGCTTGCGGCGTAATAGGGCATTTTTTTCATCTGGGCGCATACCGCTTCAGCGATCCTGTCACGGCCGTATCCCACATTTACGCACCAGACACCCCCTGATGTGGCATCCAGGTACTCCTTGCCGTATATGTCCTTGATTCGCAATCCTTGCGCCTCAACGACTATCATTGGGGCTTTGCCCTGATGCAGGGTAAGATGATGCCAGACATTCGCAATGTCCGACTCGACATAATCTTTCAGTTTTTTGCTTGACATGACTTCTCCTTGGCATGATTTTGCCGGTCTGGACAGAGTTGAACGAAAAAGACTATGTCCATCATTTTTTTGTCAGTTGAGGACGGATTCAGCGGATTTAAAGCATGACATCATGTCGAATGCTTCAGCCACCGCGGGATAGGTTATGAAGCCTTTGTGCATGTTAAGCCCCATTTTCAGAGCCAGATTCCCTCTGCATGCCTGAATGGCTCCCTTGTTGGCAAGTTGGAGACCATAGTGCAGCGTTGCGTTGTTCAGAGCAAAAGTGGAGGTTCTTGCATAGGCGCCGGGCATGTTTGCTACACAATAGTGTATGATATTGTCAACGGTATATATGGGTTCACTGTGCGTTGTCGGATGCGAGGATTCACAGCAACCTCCTTGGTCAATGGCAACGTCTACCAGAACCGAACCGGACTTCATCAAGGCGAGGTGCGATTTTTTGATCAGTTTGGGGGCAATGGCGCCTGGGATGAGTACCGCTCCTATCACAATGTCGGCTTTTTTCAGGCTTGTCTCCAGATTCAGTGCATCACTGAACAGTGGATGCACATTTGGAGGCATGATTTCACCGAGATATTCCAGCCGTTTCAGATTGATGTCCAAAATGACCACATTGCATCCAAGCCCTGCGGCAACGCGTGCAGCATTGGTTCCGACGGTACCTCCTCCTACTACCACCACATTGGCCGCCTCGACTCCTGTAACGCCGGTTGCCAAAAGCCCGCGTCCCCCCTGGGTCTTGCTCAAGTAGAAAGCCCCCATCAGCGTGGCCATGCGTCCGGCTACTTCGCTCATAGGTTTGAGCAACGGCAGGGAATGATCTTCTTCAACAGTTTCATAGGCAAGCGCTGTTATTTTTCGATCAAGACATGCCTTTGTGAGCGTCCGGTTGGCCGCAAAATGAAAATAGGTATACAGCAGCTGATTTTCCCGCATCCTTCCGTATTCTTCCTCTATGGGTTCCTTTACTTTGACGATCATTTCGGCGTTTTCCCAGACAGCTTTCGCAGAACCAAGCACTTTCGCTCCCGCGGCCATATACTCCTCGTCACTGACGGCAGAGCCGCGCCCGGCTCCCTCTTCCACAAATACTTCATGGCCGGCCGCTACATAGGCGTGGACGGCATTCGGGGTAAGCCCGACTCTGTTCTCGTTGTTCTTGATTTCTTTGGGGCAGCCGATTTTCATTAGCTTTTTCCTCCTTAAAAATAATTTGTGCAAACAATGCTTGGGTCGTCAAACATGTTAGGGCATTGAGTCGGTGACACTAATGCAGAAAACATGCCTTTTCGTTAAATTATGCCGATAAAGGCATTTTCTCCGCGAGCGATACTTGTAACTTCAGTCAATGATGCAAAAATGACTTATATTTGAGACAACGAGGCCAATGCGCAGAAATCGTCAATATGCCAAATTGACTTGCCAACCCCTGAAAAGGTCTTGTTTTTTTGCCTGGCCTTCCAATACGAAGGGCAATCTCAGATTTTTGCCCGATCAGTCAGTATGGTAGCCTCTCACTTTCAAGGAGGACACAATGTTGAGACGTATCGAAAGCAAAAATATGGGGCGTGGGGTGCACGGTTGGCTGGAGGTTATTATCAGCCAGTTGAAGCCGGAACGGAGGAACGGCGTGCTTTTGCCCGACATGTCCTTGAGCTGACCAAACTCATGGCGCTCAAAGATGCGGCCTGTTTTCACAACCGATTTTTGCGTCTGTCTCAAGTTCCGACCCCATTCCTGTCGGCAAAAGCGCATGGCGGGTTGCAGGGCGGGCCGTTTCCCCGGCCCGGTAAAACACAGCCCCGCATGCCCGCGTGGCGGACAGAGGTCGGCAACGCGTTTTTCCCAAAAGAACGATGTAAAAAATGAGCGGCATTGCACCGCTTTTTTTTCAGTCCGTCGCCAGCGCGGTTGTGGCGGAAACGGCATGGATGTAAAGGCCGATTTCCGTGGGCCTTGCATTCCGCATTCGGGGCGAGGCGGAACAGCGTCGCGCGATTGTCGGCCAGCAAGGGAAAGACCAGGTGCACTTGTGATGAGAAGAGAAAAATCCATGTCAACCTATGGATACGTCAGGGTATCAAGCGCGGATCAGAACGACGACAGGCAAATGCTGACCATGCGCGAGCTGAACATTCCGCCCTCGCGCGTTTTTGCCGACAGGCAGAGCGGCAAGAATTTTCAGAGACCGGCCTGGCAGGCGCTTGTGAAACTGCTGCGGCCCGGCGATCTGGTGTACGTCAAGAGCATTGACCGTCTGGGCCGGAATTATGAGGAAATCCAGAATCAGTGGCGTCTGCTGACCAAGGAGAAGTCCGTCGACATAGCGGTTGTCGACATGCCCCTGCTCGATACGCGCAACGGCAAGGATTTGATGGGCACGTTCATTGCCGACCTTGTGCTGCAGATACTTTCCTTTGTGGCCCAGAACGAGCGTGAAAACATCAGGCAACGGCAGGCGGAGGGCATAGCGGCGGCGCGAGCGCGGGGCGTGCGCTTCGGCCGCGCTGTCAAAAGGCCCCCTGAAAATTTCGCCGTTATCGTGAAGCAGTGGGAACGCGGAAAGCTGCCCCTTTCTGAAATCCTCTCCCAGACAGAGCTAACAAAAGCCACGTTTTACAGGCGGTTGCGGGAATTGCGACTATCAAAAAGTCCCCCTCCTGACAATGTGAGAGCTGTCTGGTTCCCTGCGCGGACAGAGACAAAATAAGTCAGATTTTACAGGCTGTTGCGAAAACTTTGGCTGTCAAAATCGGCAAAGCGAACTATCAAAAAGTACACTTTTTGATACTTGCCGCAGACGATTTCATTTCCGTCCAAAATCCGGATTTTGGCTTGACTTGTGGGGCAAATCGTGCTGAAAATGACAAAATTTTTGGAGATGATGGAATTCGGGCCGTAAAAAAGCGAACTATCAAAAAGTGTACTTTTTGATAGTTGCTCGAAGTGGGACGTGATTTCACGAGCCGGATTCCCCTTGTGACGCCCTGTGTGCAAGACGCGATTCAAATCAAGGCGGAACCGCTCATGACTGGAATTTCGGTCGTCGTCGCCGTGTACAACAAATAAAATACGAATATCTAAACTAAAAAACAACACCAGGAATTCTATGTCAGCCCGTTGCGGCCGAAATCGTCGTTAACCGATCAAATCAGAAAAAAACGGGAGATTCCCACGTTTTCGACTTCTCCCAGCGGACAATCCAACCACTCTCAGGAAAACATCATGTCCCTTGAATATGCAGCCCGATCATGACTCCTCCTTCCCATACAGTCAAACCGACGGAATGGCGGACGGCGAAGCGCTGGAATCCTTTCAACAGCAACAAGCTGCTGGCGCATGTGGAACGCTGGAAGCGCATACGGCGCGGTCGCCCCATCCCCGCCCCGGCGCTGATCACTGTTGACCCGACCAATGTCTGCAACCTTGACTGCGTCTGGTGCAATGCCGAATACATCAGGGAACACAGAAACCGCCGTCTCTCCGAAGCGGCGCTTCTGAGCATCGCGGATTTCCTGCCGCGCTGGGGCCGCCGTGATTTTGACGCCTTCGGCGTGGACGCAGTTTGTGTCGCAGGCGGGGGAGAACCGCTGCTCAACCCGGCGACGCCCGCCTTTATAGACAAACTCGCGGCCCACGGCATTGAAATAGGTTGTGTCACCAACGGGAGCCTCATGTATGACCATATGGATGCTCTGGCCCAATGCACCTGGCTCGGCGTTTCCGTTGACGCCGGCACGGCGAAGACCTTCAACGCACTGAAAGGCGTCGCTGAAAGCAAAAACGCCTTTGGCGCGGTACTCGACAATATGTCCCTGCTCACGGACTACGCCCGCAGCCATCATGCCCGCCTCGGCTCTCCGCATCCCGCTTACGGCATAAGTTACAAATATCTTCTGCATCCGGAAAATATCGGCGAAGTGTATACGGCGACAAAAATTGCCAAGGAAGTGGGCTGCAAAAACATCCACTTCCGGCCGGCCGGCACGCCTTGGGACAAAATAGGTACAGAGGACGAAATCCGCTTCAGCGAGGACGACATCGCCCTGTTCAACGAGCAGATCATCCTTGCCCAGGAGTTGGACGACGACAGCTTCAGCGTGTATGGCATTACCCATAAATTTTCCGAGCAATTTGAACGGGCGAACTACTTCAGCAAATGTCATTCCCTGTTCATGACCGGCGTCATTTCCCCGCCCTCAAACCCCAATGCGCCGGAGGACGCCTTTGTGATGGGCCTGTGCTGCGACAGGCGCGGCGACGCCAAACTGGAACTGCTGCGGGACGAAACGGACGTGGAAAAAATAGAGGCGGCTTGGGGCGGCAAGGCGCACTGGAAAATGCACGACTCCATCACCATCGCCGATGAGTGCCCGCGCTGCACCTATCAGCCGCACAATCAGATATACGAGCAGGTTATATTGAACGACAGCATGACCTATAAATTTATATAGCTCTGCTTCAGCCAGGGAAACAACTATGCGAATTTCCTTCATCGGACTCGGCAAGCTTGGTCTGTGCTCGGCGGCCTGCTTTGCGGCCAAAGGACACAGCGTTATAGGCGTGGACAGCAATCCCGCCGTTCTGGAAACCCTCAGGGCTAGGCGAAGCCCTATAGAAGAAAATGGGTTGGAAGACCTGCTGGCGCGGGCCTGGGACAATTTGTCCTGCGAGGAAGACGCGGCGGATGCCGTGAGCCGCACCGACGTCACCATGATCATTGTGCCCACGCCCAGCCTGGAAGACGGGTCTTTCGCCACAGGTTATGTTGAAACGGTTCTGCGGCAAATCGCCCCGGTCTTGACCGTCAAGCGGGGCTTTCATGTTGTGGATGTCGTTTCCACTGTCATGCCCGGCGCTTGTGAGCAGACTTTCATTCCTTTACTGGAACGACTTACAGGCAAAACCCGCGGGAGGGATTTCGGCTTTGTGTACAATCCGGAATTTATCGCGCTTGGTTCGGTCATTCGGGACTTTCTCCATCCGGATATCGTGCTCATTGGCGCCACGGACGAGCGCAGCGGCAATATTGTCCGTGAAGTGTACGCTTCCACTGTGGAGTCTGAACCGCGCTACGCGATGATGAGCCTGATCAACGCGGAAATTGCCAAACTCAGTCTGAATTGTTTTGTGACGATGAAGATCAGTTTCGCCAATGAATTGGCCGCGCTGTGCGAAAAAATTCCTGGCGCGGATGTGGACGCAGTCAGCGACGCTCTTGGGGCTGATTCGCGTGTAGGACGCAAATATCTGAAAGGCGGCCTCGGCTTCGGCGGACCGTGTTTCCCCAGAGACAACCTGGCCTTTCAGGCGGCGGGACGGATTTTCGGCTATAAACCTCTGCTCAGTCCGCAAGTGGTCGCGGTCAACAGGGCTGTGCCGGAGCGAATTTTCGCCCATATCCTGAGCAGTATCCCCGCCAACGCGCCGGTTGCGCTGCTGGGCTTGTCCTACAAGCGGGACACGCACATCGTGGAAGAATCTCAGGCCGTTATGCTGGCCGAGAAACTGTTGTCCGAAGGTTTTACGGTACGTCTCTATGATCCCCGCGCTCTGGAAGCCGTCCGCAAGCGACTGGGCGAATCCGCTGTCTATTGTTCCTCGCCGTATGAAGCGGCGGAAGGGGCGGCCTGCATTGCGCTTCTTGCCGACGATCCGGAGTTTGCCGCCTTTGATTGGCCGCGCTTTGAACGGGCGGCAATGCCCGGCGCGCTGCTGTTTGACGCCTGGCGCGTCCTGCGCGGCCGGGATATTGGGAATTTTACATATCTGCCGCTTGGCATGGGTATCAGGTAAAAAAAATGGAACCTGCAGAAAAAATTTTTGCTGAAAAAGATATTTCTGAAGTTCGAGCCTACTGGAATAGCCGCCCCTGCAATCTCAGGCATTCTCCCAAACCTGTGGGGAGCCGCGAATATTTTGACGAAGTGGAGGCGCGCAAATACTTTGTGGAGCCGCATATACCCCTGTTTGCCGAGTTTTCACGTTGGAAAGGGAAAAAAGTGCTGGAAATCGGTTGCGGCATGGGGACGGACACCATCAATTTCGCCCGTGCCGGAGCAAAGGTCACAGCGGTGGATATTTCGGAAGAATCTCTCAGGCTGGCGCGGCAACGGGCAGATATATTCGGTTGCGCGGACATCATCACATTTGTTCAGGCCGATGCGGAAAAACTGACTGATTTTGTGCCGCCTGAGCCATATGATCTGGTATACAGCTTTGGCGTTATCCACCACACGCCGCACCCGGAAGCCGTGATTGAGCAGGTTCGCAAGTACATGCACGAAAACAGCCTGTTCAAGGTTATGGTTTACAACAAACTCTCTTGGAAGGTGCTGTGGATACTGCTCAAGTACGGCAAAGGCAGGTGGTGGAAGCTGGATGAGCTTATCGCCCGTTATTCCGAAGCACAGACTGGGTGCCCTATCACATACAGTTACACAGTCGCGGGCATCAAGCTTCTGCTGCGAGGTATGACCGTGCGCCGGGTCTTTGTGGAGCATATTTTCCCGTACAGCATCCTGGAATACACGCGCTATGAGTACAAAAAAATGTGGTATTTCGATATGCTGCCCGAAATGTTTTTTCGCCGATTGGAACAGAATTTTGGCTGGCACCTGTGCGCTGAAGCAATGTTGTCACGTCAGAATCCAGCTATAATACGCGAGAAAGTAGAAAAATGAACAACAATGTCAATTGTGAAGATATTAGATCCATTCCGGTCACTTTGATCAAGCGCCACACAGTGATGATTGACCCGGAATCAGCCGAAGTCGGAGGCTGCTGGCAAGGCCGGGACAAGGACGGCAATCCTTGCGTTTGGGATCCGTCTGTGCTGGAAGTGATATATGATATCCTCAATCGTTCCGGATCAGAACCCTTTTTTGTGGATATTGGCGCCAACACCGGCTACTGCGCCTTGTTTCCCTCCGTGAATCCGAAGATCAAAGGACTTGCCTTTGAGCCGAACCCTGCCATATGCAAGCTGCTTAAAAATAATATTGTCCTGAACGGGTTGTCGGACAACGTGCAGGTTCTTCCTCTCGCTCTGTCGGACAAGCCCGGAACCGCCGTTTTGAAGATACCAGCGTCCGGCAAAGACTCTGGATTGGCTTGCTTGGGCGAGCCCCAAAGATTCCATGAATGGCGGGAAATTTCAGTGCCGATGGATACGCTGGACAGGGTTTTGGCCCGCAAGAAGATTCCCTCAATCAATTTAATCAAAATTGACACCGAAGGCTGCGAATTGTTTGTTCTGAAAGGAGCACAGGAAACCATAAAGAAGCATCAGCCGTATGTTGTTTGTGAATCGTGGGAACCGAATACCGCACAATTCGGCTATCATCCCGATGCAATTAAGGAATTTATGAAAGAGCTTGGGTATTCGGCTCGTCAAATCGGTAAGGAAGATGTTCTGTTTGTCCCGAAAACAACGGCACGCCGGAAAACGAGGGGAAATCGCAAAGTGGCTGATATGGGCAAACCCGCGGATGCCTTTCAGCACTGGCGGTTCATGCTTTCCTGTCTCCACCGCCGCCTGTATTACAGGGATCAGTCCCCGGCGTCCTTTCAATCTCTCCATGATCTGGCGTCCAACTTCAAACCGGATGTCATTGTCGAACTTGGCACCATGTCCGGCATGCCGCTGCGCTGCTGGCTCATGGCCGCGCCACTGGCAAAAATTAAATGTGTTGACCTGAATTTCGCTCCCTTGCGCAGCTCCGCTGAAATGTTCCCTTTGGATTTATCCAGGGTTGAGTTGCTTCAAACCGACATCCTGAAACTTGATTTCAACGGATTCTGGCAAGATGACGACCGTGTCCTGTTTTTCGTGGATGCTCATGACGTTCCGCCGAATGTCTCCATTATAACTCATGTGCTTAAAAACGCAGTGTCGCGTCTGCCGGAAGGCAGCCTGTTTGTGGTGGATGATCTCTGGTACAGCCAGGAGAACGTCACACGGGAGAATGCGAAAGCCCTCTACCGTGAGCTGGTGTTGCCGGAAAGCGATGAGCTGCTGCCTTTTGAGGCCCATTACGCCCCTTACCATGCCGGAGGGAGTTTCTGGGGCTTCCCGGAAGTCATTCCCCTACTGCATTACGTCAACAAGCACGCCATCCGTTTTGAATTTACCCCTGGAGCAAAACACGCGGCGTTTTATACCCAAAAACAACCGACAGAGGCGACATTTGACGCGTTGGCTTTCAACTCCGCCTGCGGCAAAATCAGCTATCATCCCCTTGCGGAAGCTGTTCGTGACAGTTCTGTCGCCGACAGGGTCATGCCGGGGGTCACGAGGCTATATGACAAAGGCGACTTCCCGGCGGCGCTGAATCTACTGATGGAACTGCGGCAAAAAGCGCCTGACGCGACAGGATTCGGTTATGCTCTGGCTCTTGTTCTCGCCCGCGCCGGGGAGTTCAGGATGGCTGCCGACTCCCTGCGGGTGGACATGTCCCTGCCGACAGCCCATCCGCAATCGCCGAAACTGTATGCGGACATTCGGAAAACCTTTCTCCGACACACGGCTCCAAGCAAGACCAGACGACCGGGAGTGACCTTTTTCGCCGTCCCCAAAGCTTTTAACGGCCATGAGAACATCATCCAGCGCAATGCTGTGCGCAGTTGGCTGAAGCTTGAGCCAAAGCCGGAAATCATGCTGATGGGGGACGACGACGGCACGGCGGAAATCTGCGGGGAATTCGGACTGCGCCATGCGCCTGACTTGCAGCGAAATGAGTTCGGCACGCCCCTGGTGGACGACGTTTTTCTCAAGGCCCAAGAATTGTCGGACACGGAGACGCTTTGCTACATCAACGCGGATATTATCGTTTTTGACGATTTTATGCGTGCTGTTGCCCTTGCCGCCGCCCAATTCAGGAATTTTCTGCTGGTCGGAGCGCGTCTGGATTATGACGTCACGAACGAGCTGGACTTTTCAACTCCTGACCGGGCGACAAAAATTTTGGATGGGGCTCTGCAAAAGGGCATCATGCACGGCCCCACAGGCATGGATTACTTCATCTTTAAACCGGGCTTATGGGATAATATCCCACCTTTCGCCTTGGGCAGAATAGCTTGGGATACATGGCTGTTGCACGACAATCTGCGTCGGAAAGAGCCTGTGATCGACTGCACCGCTTTTACCACCATAATTCACCAAAATCATGGGTACACGCACATAGCCTCCGGCCTGGGAGCGGCCGGCTGTTATGAAGGCCGCGACCCGGAGGCAAAGCGCAACAGGGCGCTGGCCGGCCCCTTTCCATTCGGAACAAGCGTCAACGACGCGCCCTTTTTCATGCATAAAAGTGGGCGTATTGGCAAACGCGTAAAAAAATGGGGGTGAAACATCCGTCCTATTTTTCTCCCGCGCGCGCCAGCCGTTTTTTCATAAAGTCATCCGATGCCTCTGCAGAAAGGTAACCGCCGGAGGCGGCATCCTGGGCGCGCTGAAGCCAGAAATCATCTTCAAGAGCGTTCAGCCGTTGATATTCTTCGTAGGAGAGCATGACAACGGCAGGCCGACCGTATTTTGCGATCACAACGGGCCGCTTGGCGGCATCTGCAACGCATGCGCCAAAATTCTGCTTGGCGTAAGCAGCATTGACTGTATTCATAATATCCCCTTACGTTTTGCCTTTTTATAGACATCTCCGTCATTTCGTTTGCCGACGAGGTCTATATGGAGAGTTTCAGCGTCATGCCAGTAAATTATCCGATATTCCCCAACATCCTTGCGACGACGGACGAGAGTCTCGCCCCCCAGCAATGCTTTGGAATCTCCAGGTTCGGGGACAACGCGCAATGATTGAACAGCATCATACACCTGGCAGAAATGCTTATCCGGCATCTTGTCCATTGCTTTTTCGGCATCTCGTGTGATCCGAAGTCGCAGCATGCGCTGTCCTCGTTTTTGAAATGGACATTATGTCTATTTTGTCTATTTGTCAACTCTCCAGGTAAACGCCGGGGCCGCCAAAAAAATTCTGGCCATGCAGTTATCCCAGGCATTGGCGGAAAACAGCATTACCAAGACAGAACTGGCCTCAAGAATGCTGACAAGCCAGGCCTATACTGCCCCCCCCCTGAAAGGTGCGCCGCCAAATAAGCCATACTTTGGCAGGAGGCGGGTACGGAAACGACAGGCAATGATGAAGCAATCCAACACTGGACGGCCAAACGCCGTATGACATTCGTTTTGAGCTTGCTGGTAAAGAGGAAACGATGCGCCGGATGGACAATTTTTCCTAAATCCTATTGAAATACTTTACTAATTTTATTTTCCGGCAAAGTGAAGCTTTCTTTCCGGAAGGACTTGATTTTGCCCTGAAAACAGTCGAATATACCGCGCAGACAGCACCGTGGAAACGATGAAACATTCAGGGGGATAACAGCATGGCAGAACAATCAGTCGAAAAAAAAGGTTTCATGAGTTGGTATTTTGGAAGCAACCTCTTGCTGCGGATAAGCATAGGCATGATCGCGGGCGCCGTCATAGGTATCTTCCTGGCCTATACCCCGTCGCTGGCCGGTTCCTTTGTCGCCTACACTAAATTTTTCGGTGATATCTTTATCCGTCTGCTGAAAATGATCGTCGTGCCGGTCATCTTCTTCTCGCTCATCACCGGCGCGGCCGGAGTCGATCCAGCAAGACTCGGGCGCGTCGGGCTGAAAACCCTGCTCTTTTATTTCATACTCGTGCTGGTGGCCTTAAGCATCGGCCTGACCATGGCCAATTTCTTCAAACCCGGCGACGGACTCAACCTGGCCGCCAATGCCGCCGTACAAGGCAAAACGGCCGCAGCCCCGCCGCTTTCCACCATCTTTTTGAACATCGTTCCAACCAATCCCTTTGAGGCGCTCACCAAGGGAGATGTGTTGCCCATCATCTTTTTCGCCCTGGTCTTCGGCATATCCCTTTCCATTCTCCGCGACTGTTCCGAAGAACGGTTGAGCAAGCCGGCGGACGCCCTCTACCACATGTGCGCCGCCTGCGCTGAAACCATGTACATGCTTGTGGGCGGCATCATGCAGTACGCGCCCATAGGCATTTTTGTCCTTGTCTCCAACGTGTTCGCCATACAGGGCCCCAAAGTCGTCGGTCCGCTTATCTTTATTCTGGGCATTGCCTATCTGAGTTTCGCCATACACATCATCGTCGGCTTTGGCGGCGCGCTGGTCCTGAGCGGGCTGTCCTTCGGCAAATTCTTGCGCGGCGCGCAGGAGGCTATGATCACGGCCTTTGTGACGCGTTCCTCCAACGCCACGCTTCCCGTTTCCATGCGCGTGAGCGAGGAAAATCTCGGCGTTCCGCGTTCCATTTCCTCATTCACGCTGCCCATCGGCGCAACCATCAACATGGACGGGACCGCCATCTATCTCTGCCTGTGCAGCATGTTTATCGGCTTTGCCACAGGCGCGCCCCTTACATTTGACCAACAGGTCAAGGTCATGATCACGGCGAGCCTCGGTGCGGTGGGGGCGGCCGGCGTGCCCGGCGCCGGCGTCATCATGCTGCTCATGGTGCTGGAATCCGTAGGAATAAAGATTGAGACGGGCACCGCCGTGGCCGCCGCCTACGCCATGATGATAGGCATTGACGCCATTATGGACATGGGGCGCACCTGCCTCAACGTCACAGGCGATATCGTGGCAGCTGTGGTGGTTGCCAAGCATGAAAAAGAATTGGACGCATCAAAATGGAGCGCGGCGGAAAACTGATTCCGTCTGCCGGGGAAATCAAGGAGTTATAACACCATGGAGGAATTTTCGCGCATCCAGCGCCTGCCGCCCTATGTTTTCGCCGTCGTGGGCGAGCTCAAAATGCAGCTGCGTCACCAGAATATTGACATTGTGGATTTCAGCATGGGCAATCCGGACATACCCACCCCGGCCCATATTGTGGACAAGCTCGACGAAGCGGCTCACAAACCTGTCAACCACCGCTATTCGCTCTCGCGCGGCATACCCAACCTGCGCAAGGCCGTGTGCGACAGATACGCGCGTATGTATGACGTTCACCTCGATCAGGAAACAGAGGCCATAGTCACTATGGGCTCCAAGGAGGGGCTGGCCCACCTTGCCCTGGCCATGCTTGATCCCGGTGATGTGGTGCTGGCCCCGGATCCGACCTACCCCATACACAAATACGCGCCCATCATCGCCGGCGCCGATGTGCGCAGCGTACCCATTGGGCCCGGCCGCGACTTCTTTGATGACCTCACCACGGCCACCCGTCAGGCCTGGCCCAAACCCAAGGTGCTTTTTCTCTGTTATCCGCACAACCCCACTACAGAAGTGACGACGCCGGAGTTTTTCCGCAAGGTGGTGGAGTTCGCCAGGGAGAACAGCCTCTGGGTCATCCACGATCTGGCTTACGCCGACCTGGTCTTTGACGGATACAAGGCGCCCAGTTTCCTGCAGACCCCCGGCGCGAAGGAAGTCGGCGTGGAATTTTACACCATGTCCAAAAGTTATTCCATGCCGGGCTGGCGTGTGGGTTTTTGCCTGGGCAACCCGCGTTTGGTGCATGCTCTTTCGCGCATCAAGAGTTATCTGGACTACGGCATTTTTCAGCCGGTGCAGATCGCGGCTACTGTGGCCCTGAACAGCTCCGACGACTGCGTGACGGAAATCTGCGAAATCTACCGGGAGAGGCGCGACAGGCTTGTGGAGGGTCTCAACCGCATCGGATGGGAGACGACGTCGCCCAAAGCCACCATGTTTGTCTGGGCGCGCATTCCTGAACCCTTCCGCAAGATGGGCTCGGTGGAATTTTCCAAGCGTCTGCTGACGGAAGCCCATGTGGCGGTTTCTCCTGGCCTGGGTTTCGGCTCTTACGGCGACGAATATGTACGCTTTGCCCTTATTGAGAACGAACACCGTACGCGGCAGGCCGTTGCCGGCATCAGGCGGATGCTCTCCGGGGGATGGTGATGACGGCGGAGCCGCTCGTTATCGGCCTGGCCGGATTCGGCACTGTCGGCGGCGGCCTTGTCCGGCTGCTTGAGGAGAATGCGGAGCTGATCCGTTCGCGCGCCGGACGCGATATTGTGGTGAAGCGTATTCTGGTGCGCGACACGGCCAAACCCCGCCCCCTTGTCCCACCCTCCAATACGGAGTTGACCGCGGACCCGGCCGCGCTCACCGATGATCCGCAAATTGACGCCATTGTCGAACTCATCGGCGGCATCCGTCAGGCCCGCGCGCTCATCGACAAAGGGTTGGACAAGGGCAAACACATTGTAACGGCCAACAAGGCCCTGCTTGCCGAGCAGGGTTCTGCGCTTTTTGAAAAAGCCGAAACCAGCAAACTCATGCTGCGTTTTGAGGCGGCGGTGGCTGGAGCCGTTCCCATTGTGCAGACGCTCAAGGAAAGCATGAGCGGCAACCGCATCATTTCCCTGCTCGGCATTCTCAACGGAACCAGCAATTACATCCTTTCGGAGATGACCAGCAACGGCCTGGATTTCGAAGTGGCGCTCAAGCAGGCCCAGGAACTGGGCTATGCCGAAGCCGATCCCACACTGGACATTGACGGCTATGACGCGGCCCACAAACTCATCCTGCTCATACGTCTGGCCTACGGCGTGAGCTATCCTTACGCGGATCTTCCCGTTCGCGGCATACGCGGACTGGCGGCAATGGATATAAAACTGGCCGGTGAATTCGGCTACAGTATCAAACTCATTGGCGAAGCCAGGGAGGTACGCGATATAAGCGGACGCACACGCCTGGAGGCCGGTGTTTTCCCCGCCCTTGTGCTCAACAGATACCTGCTGGGCAAGGTCAACGGTGTCTACAACGCTGTGCGCCTGGAGGCGAACGCCGCTGGCTCCCTTTTCTTTCACGGACGCGGCGCCGGCGCGCTGCCCACAGCCGGAGCCGTGCTTTCCGATTTGGTGGCAGTGGCGCGGGGCGAACGGGCGGACAACAGCGGCTTTGCCCGGTTGTCCCTGCCCGAGGCCGCTGTCTTGCCTCAGGACGATGGCCGCTCCTCCTTCTACGTGCGCCTTACGGTGGAAGACAGGCCGGGTGTGCTGCGGGATCTGGCCGGAGCCATGGCAGCCGAAGCCGTCAGCGTGGCCCAGATGATACAGAAGTCCGGTCAGGGCAATATTGTGCCTCTGGTCTTTATGACGCACGAAACAACATCGCGCGCCATGAAATATTCTCTTCAGCGCATGACTGATGCCGGACTGCTCACCGAGCCGGCCGTCTGTTATCGGGTATTGTAACCGTAAATCGGAAAAAAGGAATAACAATCATGCGTATCGCCGACCGTCTCAATTCGCTTCAGCCTTCTCTGACCATCACTCTGAACGCCCGCGCTCACGAACTCAAATCACAGGGGGTCGCCGTCACCAGCCTTGCCATCGGCGAGCCGGATTTCCCCACTCCCCCCCATATCCGCGAGGCGGCAAAAAAGGCTGTTGACGCCAACTTCACCCGCTACACGGCGGCCCCCGGCATCCCGGAACTGCGCACGGCCGCGGGGCAGTACTTTGAGCGGCAGTATGGCGTGCCCGTGGCGCAAGAGTCCGTCATTGTTTCGTGCGGCGGCAAACACGCCCTGTACAATTTTATGCAGGGTTTCCTCAATCCGGGCGACGAAGTCCTCCTCCCTGCTCCCTATTGGCTGACATACCCTCCCGTCATTGAACTGGCCGGGGCAAAAGCTGTCATTGTTCCTGCCGGGGCCGAGCATGCCTTCAAGGTCACGCCGTCCATACTGGAGTCATATTGCACCGCGCGGACAAAGCTCCTGATTCTCAATTCCCCCTCCAATCCCACAGGCGCGGTATATACCCAGGCGGAATTGGACGCATTGGTGGATTGGGCGCTCTCCCACAATATCTTCACGCTCAGCGACGAAATATACGATCAGCTTGTCTATGCGCCGGCCAAGGCGGCTACCGCCATAGGCTGGTTCGTCAAGAATCCGGAAATGGTGGCCGTGGTCAACGGCGTTTCAAAAACATTCGCCATGACCGGCTGGCGAGTTGGCTGGTTGGCGGGACATCCGGATCTCATCAAGAAACTCTCCGCCCTTCAGGGCCAAAGCACATCCGGCATCTGCTCCATCGCCCAAAAAGCCGCTCTGGCAGCTCTCACAGGCCCCACGGACTGTGTGGAAAACATGCGCGACGCTTTTCAGCGCAGGCGCGATGCGGCCATGAAAATCATCAGGAACTGGTCTCTGGCCGTATGCCCGCAGCCTGACGGCGCCTTTTATCTTTTTGTGGACGTGAGCCGCTATTACAACGCGACCGTGAAAAATTCCACGGACATATGCGCCCACCTGCTCGACAAAGCCCTGGTGTCCATGGTTCCCGGAGCCGCTTTCGGCGATGACGGATGCATTCGGCTTTCCTACGCCGTGGCCGATGACGTGCTTGTGGAGGCCCTGCAACGTGTGGGGGCGGAACTGGCCAAACTGGCAGCAGATGGGTAAAACCGTTATTCCGTCATCCGAAAATCAACTCGTATCTTGTAGATTTTCGTTGCCGGCAGGTTGAGTACAGGTACGCCGGTGCGGGCGCTGATGCCCTCCAGCGTTGCCTGCGTCTGTTCACAGGATGGACTGATCAGGGTAAACCAGACGTTATAACTGTGTTCGCGCAGATAATTGTGAGTCACGCCCGGTTCGGCGTTAACCGTGGCGATGAAGTCTTCCAGCTTTGCTTCCGGAACTTTGGCGGCGCACAGAGTTGAGACAAAACCCAGTCCGGAAGACTGAAAATTTGCCCCAATGCGGCGTATGACGCGCTTTGCCCGCAAGGAGCGCACACGTTTGAGGGCCTCTGTTTCCGTTATGTCAAGTCGTTTTCCGAGTTCTGCGTAAGGACGTGGACAAAGGGGAAAATCCGTCTGGATGATGTCCAGGAGTCGGCGATCAATGTCGTCAAGTTCTGTCTGTTCGGGGATATGGGCCTTCATTTGTCTCCCTCGCAGGGCCCAGGCCGATAAGAACAGAGCGGCTCCTCTGCCATGTGGTCGCCTCCCAGACTGTAAGCGCGGGCGCGGCAGCCGCCGCAAACCTTGTGAAACTCGCAGACGCCGCATTTGCCCTTGTAGGCGGCCTGATCGCGAAATTGACGGAAATAGGCGCTTTCCCGCCAGATGCGCGGGAAGGGCGTCTCCAGCACGTTACCGCAGTCGAGGGTCAGGTAGCCGCAGGGCTGCACTTGGCCTGTGTGGCTGATAAAGCAAAAACCCGTCCCTCCCAGGCAGCCCCTGGTCAGGGCGTCCATGCCGAATGTTTCCGGCGTGACGCGCAGACCATCGGCGTGTGCGCGCTGACGCAAAATCCTGTAGTAGTGCGGAGCGCAAGTGGCTTTCAAATGCATGTCCGTTGTTTTGCGGAAATCATAGAGCCAATGCAGCACGTCTTCGTATTCATCGGCTGAAATCACCTGATCGGAGAGATTGGCCGCTCGGCCCATGGGCACCAGAAGAAATATATGCCAGGCTGCCGCCCCAAGGCGCACGCAGAGAGAAAAAATCTCCTTGAAGCGACCAATATTGTCCCTGGTTACAGTTGTATTGATCTGGAAAGGCAGTCCAACAGCCTTCAAATGCCCAATGCCGCGCAAGGACGCGTCAAAGGCGCCCGGCACGCCGCGAAAGGCATCGTGGCTGGCCGCGTCTGGTCCATCAATGGATATGGAACAGCGGTCTACTCCGGCCGTTTTGAGCTTTGCGGCGCTGGCGGCGTCAAGCAGCGTGCCGTTGGGGGAAAAGGCGCAGATCAGCCCTTTGCTGTGCGCGCAGGCAAGCAGTTCATATACGTCAGGCCGCAACATCGGTTCGCCGCCCGTGAAAATGATGATGGGCTTGCCCACCTTGGTAAAAGAGTCTATGAGGGTACGGGCCTGCTCTGTGCTGAGTTCGCCGGGATAAGGGGCTTCGTGGGCCTCGGCCCGGCAGTGTTTGCAGGCCAGGTTGCAGGAACGGGTTATCTCCCAGGCGATCAACCGGCAGACCGGGCTGCCGTCTTCCAGAACCTGTTTTGAGCCGCGGTTTTCAGTGTGTCCGGCGTCGGGACGGCGATGGGGAGAGTTCATCAGCGCGTCAGCTTTTCCCGAAGCAGTTCTTCGGCGTAATAGGTGATGATCATGTCTGCCCCGGCCCTCTTGAGGCAGAGCAGGGATTCCAGCATCACAGCCCTTTCGTCTATCCAGCCTTTCAGGCCGGCCGCGCGGAGCATGGCGTATTCTCCGCTCACTTGATAGGCGCACAGAGGCACATCCACAATCCGTCGCACCCGGCAAAGCACGTCGGCATAGGGGCCGCCGGGCTTGACGATCAGCGCGTCGGCGCCTTCGGCGATATCGGCGCGGGCCTCAATGAGCGCCTCACGGGCGTTGCCCGGATCCATCTGATAGGACTTGCGGTCGCCGCAGGCAGGAGCGGATTCTGCCGCCTCCCGGAAAGGGCCGTAAAAGGCCGAAGCGTATTTGACCGCGTAGGAGAGAATGGGGGTCTGGGTGAAAGCGTTGGCGTCCAGGCTTGCGCGGATAGCGGCGATGCGGCCGTCCATCATGTCCGAGGGGGCCACCATGTCGGCGCCCGCGCGGGCATGGCTCAAGGCTGTCTGCGCGATGAGCGGCAACGTGGCGTCGTTGAGTACAATGCCCTCAGGAGTCAGGATGCCGCAATGCCCGTGGCTCATGTATTCGCACAAACACACGTCCGTAATGACCAGAAGGTCAGGACGCAAGGCCTTCAGACGGCGCACGGCCTGCTGTATGATGCCGTCTTCGGCGTAAGCGCCCGAGGCCTTTTCGTCCTTGTCGGCAGGCAAACCGAAAAGGAGTACGGTTGTGAGACCGGGCGTTGAGTCAACCCGTTTTTCCAAGGCATCAAGCCCCAGCTGAAACTGGCCCGGCATGGAAGGTATCTCTCGCATGAAGCCCTTCTCCCGTGTTTCCACGACAAAATAGGGCATAATCAGGTCTTCGGCCAAAAGAGGCGCTGTTTCTCTGACCAGCGCGCGCATCCGTCCGTTTTGACGCAGGCGTCGGCCACGATAAAAAATTGTGTTCAATGTCGCATTCATGACGTTTTTCTTTCCCAACTCAGGTTATGCGCAAGCGCGGCCCGGCGTTTTCGAACAGCACGCGGCCTATGACGACGCCGATATCCATATGTTCGCCAAGTATTTTCAGAGCGGCCGGAACCTGTTCCGGCTCCAGGGCAAGCACAATGCCTCCGGAGGTCTGGGCGTCAAAAACAATATCAATCAGTGCCGGATCAATATTGTTCCCCACCAGAGTATCCGTGAGGCGGAAGCGTCTGTTGGCGTGACTGCCTGCCGGAACAAGTCCCATCCCGGCAAGTTCGCGGGCATGGGGCAGTATGGGCAATGCGTCCGTTTCAATTTCGATGTGGACGTCCGAGGCTTCCGCCATTTCCAGCAGATGGCCTCCGAGACCGAATCCCGTTATGTCCGTCGCCGCAGTCAGCCCCAATTCACGAATGACCCGGCCCGGCCCCGCGTTGAGTTTGGCGGCGCTGCGGATTATCATGTCCTCCAGTTCGGCGGAGTTGTCCCATTGCGCCTTGACGCCAGTAGCCAATATGCCCGTGCCCAAGGCTTTGGTGAGCATGAGCAGTTGGCCCGGTCTGAGACCGGTATTGCGGGAGAAGGATTCAGAATTCACAAAGCCGGTGACCGCGAGTCCGTATTTGATTTCAGAGTCGTTGATGCTGTGTCCCCCGGCGAGAACAGCTCCGGCCTCGGCCGCCTTGTCTGCGCCGCCAGCCAGTATCCGGACAAGGATATCCACGGGTAATTCCTCAACGGGGAAGCAGACGATATTCATAACGCACCACGGTTCCCCGCCCATGGCGTACACATCGGAAAGGGCGTTGGCCGCCGCGATCTGGCCAAACGCATAGGGATCATTGACGATGGGAGTAAAAAAATCCACTGTCTGCACAAGAGCCTTGCCCGGAGGCATGCGCAATACGGCGGCGTCCTCGTTGCTGGCGGACGTGGTGAGCAACCGCGCGGCATGCGGGTCGGACGGCAAACGCCTGAGGAGGCCGGCCAGAACCTGGGGCGGTATCTTGGCCGCTCACCCGGCAGCTTTGCTCATGCAGGCCAGACGGTATGGAGATGACGATGCATCCATTTTTGTTTGCCAGGCTAATGTTGCAAGAACATCATTATTATCAGCAAAGTCATTGCCGAACATGCCCGTTCTGAAACCGGGTCAGTCCTTCGTTGCGATTTCTTCATCGGTCAGGTAACAGGCGGGATCCTGCGCCCAGATGTCGCCGTAAAAGGCCTCTGCCCTGGCGCGGAAATTGCCCCCGCAGATGTCGAGAAAGCGGCATAGGGCGCAACGGCCCCCGACATAGGCTTTTTTGTTCTTGAGCTTGTGCAGCAGTTCAATATCCGGGTCATCCCAGATTTGGGAAAAAGGACGTTCCAGCACATTGCCGAAGGCATGCTCCCGCCAGAACTGATCGGCATGCACCTGCCCGTCCCAGGAGATACAGCCTATGCCGCGCCCGGAGTTGTTGCCCTCATTAAACTGGAGCAATTTGTACGCCTCCTCGGCGCGCTTCTTGTCCTCTCTGAGCAGTCTCATCCAGATATAGGGACCATCGGCGTGATTGTCCACTGTCAGAATTTCCTTGGGATGTCCAGCTTCGAACAGAGCCCGGGTTTCGTCCATGATCAGGTCAAGGGTTTCACGGGTCGTCTGGTGGTTCAGGTCTTCGCCGATCAGATTTGAACCGCGGCCGGAATAGACCAGATGGTAAAAGCAGGCCCTGGGCACTTCTCTCTCTTTCAACAGGCTGAATATGCCCGGAATTTCGGCAACATTGCCCTTGTTGATGGTGAAGCGCAGGCCGACCTTGAGTCCTTCGGCCTGACAGTTGGCAATGCCTTCAAGGGCTTTTTGAAAAGCGCCGGACACACGGCGAAAACGGTCATGCACACGCTCAAGACCGTCCAGAGATATGCCGACGTAGGAAAGTCCCACCTCTTTGAGTTCCCTGGCTTTACTCCTGGTGATGAGGGTTCCGTTGGTGGAGATGACGGCCCGCATTCCCTTTTGAGTAGCATAGCTGGCCAACTCCACCAGGTCTTTGCGGGCCAACGGCTCCCCGCCGGAAAAAAGCATGACCGGGGCACCGTAGGAGGCGAGGTCGTCAATCATGGCTTTGGCCTGTCCCGCACTTATGTCGTCCGCGCCGTCAAGGGCGGTTGCGTGGGCGTAGCAATGCACGCATTTGAGATTGCAGCGTCTGGTCATATTCCAGACAACGACAGGTTTTTTGTCTTTGGAGAATTGCAGCAGATGTGAAGGCAATTTGCCGGATTCGCGTCCGTAGCGCAAAGCGTCCGATGCTTCGGCCTGCCCGCAATAAAGTTTTGAAATGCCGATCATGAATCCTCTTTTGTCTTGTCGTGGTCGTTCCTGTGGCAACGGATGTATAAATTCGGTTTTTCCCTCTGGCCGCTAGCTGTTCATAATATACGTTGAAAGGACCTCGAAGGCGTCGCCGATGCCTTCGGGCTTGTTGCCGCCGGCCTGGGCCATGTCCGGACGTCCTCCTCCGGATCCGCCGCAGGGAGCTGCCGCGATCTTAACAAGCGTCGGCGCTGTGAAACGGTCGTGCAAATCTTTTGAAACGCATACAAGCAGCCCAACTTTATCATCTTCCACAGTAGCCAGACAAATCACGCTGTTGTGAACAAAACGGGAGCGCAATTCATCCATGACCTCACGCAGAGTCTTGAGAGGAATGTCCAGTCGTTTGGTCACAAGAGCAACACCAGCCACGCTTCTGGCCTCTCCCGCTATATCCGCGGCGGAAACCGGCGCTGCGCTTTTTTCAGCTGCCTTGCGCGCCTTCCTGATCTCGGCGGCCAGCGCCTGAACGCGTCCGGCAAGTTCTCCCGGCCGCGCTTTGAGCAGAGCGCAAAGCGAGTTCAACTCGGCCCGTTGCTCTACCACCTGTTGATAGGCATTCCAGCCTGTCACTGCCTCTATGCGGCGCGTCCCTGCGGCTACTCCGGTTTCCGAAGTGATGAAAAAGGCTCCGGCCCGCCCTGTGGAAGCAAGATGCGTTCCGCCACACAATTCCAGCGATTCCGGATTGCTGTCGTCGCCAATGCTCACAACGCGCACAACATCAGCGTATTTCTCACCAAACAGGGCCACGGCTCCGGCTCCAAGAGCCGCTTCCTTCGGCATTTCCTTCACCTGAAGCGGCAGATCTTCCAGAATGATCCGGTTTACGTTCCGCTCGACATCGGCAAGCTCTTCCGTTGACAGGGCGGCGATGTGGGAAAAATCAAAACGCAGCCGTCGGCTGTCCACCAACGAGCCGGCCTGCTTGACGTGAAGGCCGAGTACACGGCGCAGCGCGGCGTGCAGCAGATGAGTGCATGTGTGGTTACGGGCTGTCGCGGCACGCGCGTCTTCGCTGACGGACAGAATAATCTCCTGGTCGGCGTGGAGAGCGCCTTCTGTCATTTCAACATGGTGGACAGTGAGATTCGGGAAAGGCTTTTGCGTGTTCACAACGCGGGCCTTCCCTGTGGCGGATTCGATAAGTCCAATGTCGCCCGTCTGGCCGCCGGATTCTCCGTAAAAGGGCGTCACGCCGGCTGTGACAAATCCCTTCTGCCCATTGTCCAGCGTTTCCGTCGGCATGCCGTCTTCATCCAGCAAGGCCACAAGTCGGCTTTGACTGGTCAACGATGTATAGCCGGTGAATTGGCTCTGTATTCCGTCATCCTTCATACGGGCAAAAGCCTGAGCCAGACCGTCCATCCCTTTTTCGCGCATGATCTGCATGTCGTGTCTGCGGCTTTGCCGCGCCCGTTCACGCTGGGCTCGCATGTTGATCTCAAATCCGGCATTGTCCGCCGTGAAGCCGCGTTTGCCGGCCACATCCGTGACAATATCCAGGGGAAAGCCGTAGGTGTCATAGAGTCTGAAACAGAAGTCGCCCGAGATGATATTTCCCCCAGTTTTGCTGATGCGCTCCAGTTCATCTTCCAGAAGGGCAAGGCCTTTCTCCAGTGTCTGGGAAAAACGCTGCTCTTCCTCAAAGACGGCGCGTGGGATAAAGGCGGCGTTTTTGACAAGTTCAGGGTAATCTTCACCCATCTCGGCGATCACGGCTTCACAGACACGGTACAGAAAGGGATCGTTGACGCCCATAAGCGTGGCGAAACGCAGGGCGCGCCGGATAAGGCGGCGCAGCACATAACCCCGGCTCTCATTGGAAGGCAGCACGCCATCGGCAATGAGGAAGGCAGCCGCGCGGCTGTGATCCGCGATGACGCGCAGGGCCGTATCCACATCGTTGGCATCCGGCAGGCTGAAGCTGTACTCAACCTTGGCCAGGGCCGCGGCGCGCTGTATGATGTTTTGAAAAAGATCGCAGTCAAAATTGGATTTTTTCCCCTGACAGACGGCCGCGATGCGCTCCAGCCCCATGCCTGTGTCTATGTTGGGCGCGGCCAGATTGACGCGGGAGCCGTCCTGCGTCTGATCAAACTGGGTGAAAACGAGATTCCATATTTCCAGAAAACGGTCGCAATCGCACTTGCCGATGCCGCAGTCCGGTCCGCAGCTCATTTCCGCGCCCTGGTCAATATAGATTTCCGAGCAGGGACCGCAAGGGCCGGTGTCGCCCATTGTCCAGAAGTTGTCCTTTTCACCCATACGGACAATGCGTTCTTCAGGCAACAGAGCTGTTTTTTTCCATAGTTCAGCCGCCTCGTCGTCTTCCCTGTACACGGTGACCCAAAGTTTTTCCCTGGGCAGGCCAAGTTCCCCAGTGACGAATTCCCAGGCCCAACCTATGGCCTCTTTTTTGAAGTAGTCGCCAAAGGAAAAATTGCCGAGCATCTCAAAAAAAGTGTGGTGGCGGGCCGTGCGCCCGACATTTTCCAAGTCGTTGTGCTTGCCGGACACGCGCAGACATTTCTGGCAGGAAACGGCGCGGTGGTATCCTCTATCTTCCTCGTTGAGAAAACATTTTTTGAACTGCACCATGCCCGCATTGGTAAAAAGCAGGCTGGGATCATTCGGTGGAATCAGAGGAGCGGAAGGGACGATTTCATGCCTCAACCGACTGAAAAAGTTCAAATAACGACGGCGTATCTCTCTGGCGGTCAGCATGATGGACTCCCATACTCCTATTCGTCGTCAGCGGGCATGCTGTCTTCTTCGTCAACCCGGCCTCCGGCCGAGGGCGCGAAGCCACCCGCATGCACACCCAAAAATTCCTTGAGGGCGTGTTCCACCTGGGCGCGCAGATCATCGTTTTCATCCAGCAGGGCCCGCACCTTTTCCTTGCCCTGACCGAGTTTCTCGGCCCCGAAGGCGAACCAGGAACCACTCTGCTCAATAATGCCGGCTTCAATGCTCATGTCTATCAGTTCGCCGGAGCGGGAAATGCCTTGTCCATATAAAATGTCGAAAACAGCGCTGCGGAAGGGCGGGGCCACCTTGTTTTTGACCACCTTGACCCTGGTGCGCGAACCGTAGGACTCTTCTTTGTCCTTGAGCGTCTGTATTTTGCGAATGTCCAGCCGCACTGAGGAATAGAATTTGAGGGCGTTGCCTCCGGTGGTCGTTTCCGGATTTCCGTAGCCCATCGTGCCGATTTTCATGCGGATCTGGTTGATGAAAATGACCGAAGTGCGCGATTTATGTATGGTGCCGGTCAGTTTGCGCATGGCGTGCGACATGAGGCGCGCGTGTCCGCCGACCTGCGTTTCGCCCATATCCCCTTCCAGTTCGGCCTGCGGGATGAGCGCCGCCACGGAGTCCACCACCACCAGATCCACCGCCCCGGAACGCACCAGCATATCCGCAATGTCCAGCGCCTGTTCCCCATAGTCTGGCTGAGAGATGAGCAGTTCATCCGTGTTGACGCCGAGTCGCCTGGCATATGCCACATCAAGGGCGTGTTCGGCGTCCACAAAGGCGCAGGCCCCGCCGAGCTTTTGGCATTCGGCGATAATGTGCAGGGTAAGTGTTGTTTTGCCCGAAGACTCCGGGCCGAAAATTTCCGTGACGCGTCCGCGCGGTATGCCCCCGACGCCCAGAGCAAGATCAAGGCCGAGGGAACCGGTGGGGATGACGGGGATGTTGACATGGGCTTCGTCGGAAAGCTTCATGACGGCGCCTTTGCCGTATTTGCGTTCAATGGTGCCAAGAGCGGTGGACAGCGCTTCGGCGCGGGCATCTTGAGGGCTCAGGGTCGGCTTTTTGGCCATGGCGGTCTCCATTCATAATTCTTGTCATCGGCACGTCCGGCCGATGTCGCCGATTCTGCACGCGCCGTTCCCAAGGCATGACGTCATCCCGAGTCAGACGCATTTCAAAGGTGTCCATATTAGCAAAAAGCGGCTCGCAACGCAACAGCGCCTCATGACGGAGAGCGTAGCCTTTAAAATGACATACAACAAAAAGGAAAGTCCCCGCTCTTGTGAACGAGGACTTTTATATTTGCCTGAGGCGCGTTGGCGCCTTTGTCGAATGCTCGCGTTACATGCCCTTGCCGGCTGCCGCGCTCTGCATCTTGATTTCCACTTTTTCCGTCAGGCCGGAGTAATATTCGCGCAGAATGGCAAGCACTTCATCCCGGCCGAAGTGATCCGGCACTTCCGCTCCCTCGGAGAGCATCTTGCGCAGCTTTGTGCCCGAGAGAATGACGCGGTCTTCCTTGCCATGCGGGCAGGTGCGCATACTGGCCATACCGTCGCATTTTTTGCAGTAGAAGGTCCAGTCTATGTTCAGAGGCTGGCAGAGCAGGCGTTTGCCATCTTCTGCCGGAACGGGCATTTTGCGGAATATTTCCTGGGCTTCAAACATGCCGTAGAAGTCGCCCACGCCGGCGTGGTCGCGGCCGACAATCAGGTTATTGATGCCGTAGTTCTGGCGGAAGGTGGCATGCAGCAAAGCTTCGCGCGGGCCGGCATAACGCATGTCAAGCGGGTATCCGGCCTGAATGATGTTGTCTTTGACAAAGTATTTTTCGACCAGCGTATCAATGCATCTGACGCGTACTTCGGCCGGAATGTCGCCGGGCTTGAGCGAACCGACCAGAGAGTGAATGACGACGCCGTCGCAGACTTCCACAGCGATCTTGGCAAGATATTCATGGGAGCGGTGCATGGGATTGCGCAACTGCAACGCCGCGACTTTCTGCCAGTTGCGCTCGTCCATTTTGGTGCGCAACTGGGCCGGCGTCATGTACACGCCCGGGAACTTCGTCGGAAATTCGCCTTGGGAAAGCACTTTTACCGGGCCCGCGATGTTATATTCCTTTTGCGCCAGCACCATCTTGACGCCGGGGTGATCATTGGGAGCCACTTCCCAGAATTTCTGGGAGTCAGGGCCTTCACCCTTGAAGACCAGCTCGCATTCCCATTTTTTGTCGGCTTCAGTCATTTCATAAATTTCTTCCAGTTTCATGGTGGCCATGATTTCGCCGTTGCGTACAAGGGCCACTTCGTCGCCGACCTTGACCGATTTGGCGTCGGCGGCAGAAATGTCCAGCGTTACCGGAACCGGCCAGAAGCAACCGCAGGTGAGCAGCATTTTTTCACACACGCTTTTCCAGTCGGCTTTTTTCATAAAGCCGCTGAGCGGCGAAAAACCGCCAATTCCCATCATTATCAGGTCGCCTTTGGCTCGGGAAGAAATTTCGATCTGTTTCAGGCCGGCCGCCTTTTTCTTTTCAGCTTCCAGAGCGCTGCCTTCCAGAAGGCAACAAACGAGACCTTTGCCACCGTGCGGGGGGACAAGTTTAGACATTACGGGTATCCTCCATCTGTAGTTTGTGTTTGTCTCCCCGCAGAGTCAGGCGACACGGCGGGAAGAATCCGTGTACTTCCTATTTTGTGAATAATTGAACAAAAAGTCAACCAGCTTCTGCAATTTTTTTGTCTAAAAAGGCACTTCGTCCATACCGGACGCCTCGGAAGGGAAGGGGGAGCCCATGTCGTCCGCCGGGCGATGCGAGGGTTGCCCCGCGCCGGAACGGCCCGGGCCGCCGCGAGGCTGGCCTTCGTGGCCGTCTCCCGCAGGACGCTCACGCTGACCATCGCCTTTGCGATCCAGAAACAGAACCCGTTGCGCCCTGATCTCAGTGGAGTACTTGTCCTGTCCATTCTGATCCTGCCATTTGCGCGTGACGAGGCTGCCCTCGACATAGACAAGGCTGCCCTTGCTCAGGTAATTGGAGCAGGTTTCCGCTTGACGCTGAAATGCCGTGACGCGATGCCATTCAGTGCGTTCAACCTTGTTGCCGTCCCGGTCGGTGTAAGACTCGTCCGTCGCAATGTTCAGCGTGGCGACGGGAGAGCCGCTCTGCGTGTAACGCAATTCCGGGTCGCGTCCCAACCGGCCGATAATCATGACTTTGTTCAGCATATTTTTCTCCTCACTGTGTCGGCCGCGTTCCGCGTCCGCGTATCCTGTTTGCCCGCACAGCGCTTTTCAGGCTGCGTTTCCAGACTGTTTTTTAAGCTACAATGCTGTTCTCCATCCGGTCAAGCACATCTTCAAGCTCATCGCTCAGCGCGTTGGCCCGCCTCGGCGACCAGTCCGCAAGAGCCTTCTCAATGGCTGTTTTCAGAGCCGCAGCCTTGTGAATATCGTCTCCTATGGCTGTTTTTCTGGCCTCGGACCAGTCCATGAACTGCAAGCCTTCGTCCAGCGCCCGCACCATTTCCAGCACTCCGTGTTTTTCATGCTTGACGGGGATGCTGAAAGCGAGTTCAGTCAACTTCGGCCAGTACTCCTCCAAAAGATCCTCATTCCAGGTGACGGCGCTCACGCGAATCTGCAACGCTTTTCCCATACAAGCCTTCCCTGTCCTTGCCGACCGGCGACTGCCGCTATGTCTCCGTCCATTCCGTCTGCACGCGTATGATCATGTCGTGAATGACATGCAGATGCGCCTGCGGGCAGACGCCGATGAGCGGGGCTCCCGCATCAAGATTTTCGTTGTATTTGAAGTATACTTCATAAATGACGCCGTCAGGGCCGGTATAGTGCAAAGGCACCTCGCGTTTCATGCGCGACATGATGAAAAGTTCCATTCCGTCGCGCACAGTGACGGAATGAGCGTCCGACGAGCGGATTTTTTTGTCGGCTTCCGGAGTGAAATAGTATTTCGCGCGTTCCGGGGCAAGGAAAAGATGCAGGGTCTTTTGCAGAATTGTCCTCTGCACTTCATCGCGGGTGAGCATGTGACGCAACACCACAAGCGGAGTTCCGGCCTCGACGAAACATCCGTTCAATTCCTTGTGTACCAAGGATATTTCGCCGTTTTCCGGGGCGCAAACCGGCTTTGGATTACGTTCGCGCTCAAGTGTGGCGAGCCTGTCGCCGGGCAGTTCCTTCCATTGGCCCTGCGGGCCATGCACACGGTCTCCGGGGGCAATCTCGGCGAAGGTTATTTTGCCGGTGTGCGGCGCGACGACGACAATTTCCCGATAAGGGGAGGCCTTGATTTCGTCAAGCAACTGAGAAATATTGAGCATATTCCTGTTACCTGTAGTACAGGTTACGGCCGCCGATAGTCAGCAGGGCCTGTTTGATGTTGGGCCGTATCTGACGTCTGTCCCATATCCCCTGGATATGGCCTCTTGAGAGGGCGCGGTAGGAACGGTGGTATTTGGGGGGGATGTCCATGCCCGTTGTTTCCTTTATGACGCCTGGCCCGGCAAAACCTATATTTGAAGAACGCACAGCGAACTGGTAGGGGGAACAGCCCAAAAAACTCGCCACAGGCCCGGCGAAGGAGTTGGTGTCGTACAGCACCATATAAAGTCCCCCGGCTTCAATATATCTGCGTACAGCAACCGTGCAACGGGGCATCTGAATGACGCCGTGGGTGCCCTCCTGTATGCGTATGCCGGCTGTGCCGTGAACATAAGCCAGAAAGGGGTAACGCTTTTTGGCGGCTCTGGCGGCGGCCTCCACAAATTTGTATCCTTCCGCCGCCCCCACGGAGCCGCCTCGAAATGTGCCCATGAGCATGGCCACAACCATCTTTATGTTGTCAATGCGGGCCTCGAAGGTCATACAGCCGCTTTTGGCTCTCGCTTTTTCCTTGGCCGCGGTTATCTTGTCTGAAAAATCGGGAAAGTCCAGTGGATTGCCGGCTTCGATTTCGCTGTTGAACTCAATGATCGAACCAGCGTCAAAAACGTTATGTACATACCATTCCGGTTCCATGGGAAAGTGGTAGCCGCAATGACTGCATACGCCGGCAAATTCGGCGAACAGATCAGGCCCCCAGAGATCAAGGCATCCATAAGATTCGCTGTTGGGGCAGGTCAGAGTTCTGTCAATCTTGTAGCGCGGCGAAAGGTAATTCCATTTGCGGCTGCGCCCACTTTCCTCCCAGGTGGAAAGGGTAGTCAGTTCCTGGGCCTTGTCGTCCTGACGGCCTGGCAAGCGGCAGCGGAGTTTGCGCCAGGGACTGAGCAGACGGTATTTGATCATGTCGATTTCGTTGTTGATTTCCTCCATCAAGGTGCTGATCTGACGCTGATGTTTGTGGTAGAAGTCGTATTTGAAACTGACCCATGGTTTGGATATCCAATCAAGGAAGGTGGTCGCCGTCTTGGTGAGAAAAGGGCGTCTGTCGCGGGCGGCTTGCCTGGAGAGGCGCAGAAATTTTTGCTGCCGACGGTGGACAAGGCGTGCTTTCGCCGCGCCTGAAAGCCCCCAACGAATATAGAGACCGTCAATGTCGGTTTCCGGATTGCGGTGACGGGCAAGAGCCAAGCCGCGCAAGACAGGCATTTTGCGAGTGGATATGACGACTTCATCCGTGGCGCGGATAACGTCCTGACGTAAGGAACGGAAAAAGTCAAAGTGCCAGGGCCGCGCGCCCAATGGCGGTTCCTGAATGATTTTGTCAACATAGCCGAATCGAAGATTGTCCTCAGCCTGTATTTTCAAATGGGCCGCGCAGTGTTCAATGAGTTCGGGCGAAGCTCGTTCGCCGTTTTTGAGTCTGCCTTCAATGGCCGCCGCCCCTTCAGGGGAAATGACGGAATAATAGCCGTGCGACAGCATAAGACGTTTGTCCGCAAGGCCTATGGCCTCGGCACCGCCGGATCCGCCTTCGGAAACGACAGCCACAATCGGCACGCTCAGACCGGCCATATTGTAGATATTTTTGGCTATCTGCTGGGCGGCTCCGGGGTAGTCCTCCACAGGGTAGGAACCTGGCGTGAATATGTAGGTATGGATGGGTATGCCTTCGGTTTCAGCGACGTTCATGTACTGGAGAGCCTTGGCGTTGCCCCACGGCTTGACGGATCCCCCGTTGCGGTATTCCGCGCCGTGGCCTTTTTCCTGACCGATGACCATGATGGACTGCATATATTTTTTTTTGCCGCGGCTACGGGTGATGACGGCGCGGGCTATAAGCATGCCGGGGTCAAGACTGTGTTCATCCTGACCTCCTACCTCCGTGAAATTGTCATAGACGTTTTCCAGAATGTCGCGCAAACAGAAACGTTGCGGGTGACGGACAATGCGTACTTTGTCCATGGGGCTCAGCGTCTTGTCCAGACGGCGCTCCACGTGGGCGAAGAGGTCTTCCACAGTGGCAAGTTCGGCATATGCGTTTTCGCTCGCGCCGGACATCGCGCGTCCGGCGAAAAACGTGAGTCTTTCTTCCAGCATGACCGTGCTGTCGCTGTGTTTTCCGGCAAAAACGTCCGTAATGTAAGAGAGTCTTTCCCGCAGATTGTGCAGGCGTTTTTCAATACTGTTGTCCATAACCTACCATCACGTTTTGCCGTCTGCCCGCCTGCCCCAAATAACCGGTGCGCGCGACACCGATTAAAAATGCAGAATGCGTTCTGTATTGGCCTTCAGGAAAGCTTCGTTTGATTTCAGTCCGTTGCCTCTGTTGTCCTTTCCTGTCAGGCACAGGGAATCAAGAAAGGCGATTCCGCGTTCCCGCGTTTGCCGGATGTCTTTGCCATAGACGATGGCCAGGGCCAGGTTTGGGTCAAATTCAGTAGGTATTTCATACGGAAGTCTCTCCGGGACATGGGTCAGCATGGTCAGCCAGGGGGCTTTTTCCCACTCGAAACATTCTATCTGGCCAACCCAGGGGGTGAAGTTGTTTTCCGGATCCTCGGCGATGAGACGGTATTCAATGCTCACCCCTTCAAAGCTGATGTCGTCTTGCGTGTAGCCGAGATGTTCTCCAAGCCCGGTGCGTATCTGTTCGGCGATGAGATCAACGCCATCCTGTCCCCGGATTTTGGCGATACGCGCGGAAACGCCGTTTTCCACTTGAATGCGCGTATTGACTTCCATGAGGTAAGGGGCGCCTTGGCGCGTGACTATCCATTCCCATGTGCCGACATTGTCATAGCCAACGCTCCTGGCCATTTTCAATGAATAGGCGACAATGTCGTCCAGCACCTTTTGGGCGTCAAAGGAGTAGTTTATGACTTCCGGCGTGAACCCGGGAGCTACCTCAATGCGTTTTTGCAGACCGGTTGACTGGATGGAGCAGTTGCGGGTTCCAAAATGTACGGGATTCTTTCCCGTTCTGTCTGAAACTATCTGAACTTCCAGGTGGTTGAAGTCCATAATCCTCTGCTCGATGAGAACGCCTTCGTCCTTGAACTGGCGCAAGGCGTAATTCCGTACGCGGCGGTAGACGGAACGGAATTGATCCGGATCGTATACCTCTTCAATGCCCATGCCGCCGCCGCCGGCGGACGCTTTGACCAGAACGAGCGGATGGCGGATGCCCTGCTGTTGCTGAAACTCAAAAATGGTTTTGGCAATGCGTTCGGCCTCCATTTCGTCGTAGATGGGTCTGTCGGAACCCGGCACTGTGGGCACTTCCAAGCTGCGGGCCAAACGTTTCGTGTTGATTTTGTCTCCCAGTTCCCGGATGATTTTCCAGGATGGCCCTATAAAAATCATTTTGCGGTCACGTTTGGCAACGCGCCGGGCAAAACGAAAGTCTTCGGCAAAAAAACCATACCCCGGATGCACGGCTGTACAGGATGCATCATCGGCTACGCACATCAGTTCATTGGCGTCATGGTAGGAAGAAACTCGAAAGAGGCTTTTTTCTCCGCCTTCGGCGCGGGCCAGCCGCACATGGCCCGATGCCGCGTCTTCCGCCGTATAGACGGCTGTATAGGGAATGCCGAGTTTTTTGCAGGCGCGCATAATGCGTATAGCGATTTCACCGCGATTGGCTACCAGAATTTTGTGTTTGCGCAAGGTATCGTCTGATTGTGTTGTACTCAAAAGATCTTTCCCAAAGATGGTTGCGGCGATGTTCCGATTTGGCGAAACAGTCTATCACGGGGAGCAAGATTATGCAAATCCGTTTGTGTGTCCGTCACTACGTCGTGGCTGCCCCGCCCCCTCATGGCCGCCTCGGTTCGCTGTCTTCAATTTCTTTTGGAGCATATCAATCATCAAGTTTTTTCTTCGTCAACGCTGACGCAGGGTTCGGGGAACAGCACAAGGTCTATGGCCAGGGCTGCGCGCACGCGGGCGGTGGCCCGTTGCGTGGCGGCGTGCACTTCGGCGAAGTTCATGGAGGGGGCCAACTCGATATGCGCGGAGGCGTACTTGCGCGAAGGACCGTAATCATGCACGGTCAGGCGGTGTATGCCCCTGATGCCGTCGGTGGACAGAATCAGGTCGCGTATGCGCTGCTCAAGGCCGGCATCCTCCCGTTTTCCCAGGAGCAGGTCGAGGGCGTCTTTGGCGGCCCGAAGCCCGGTGATGAAAATGAAGACCGCAATGGCCATGCCCACCGGCGCGTCCAATGGAAAAGTCACATGACTGGAAACAAGGATGGAAAACAATGTGACTCCGGTGACGGCGACGTCGGCCAGACTGTCCGCAGCGCCCGCGCTGACGGCGGCGGAGATGAGTTTTTTGTTCGCCCGTTTGTAAAACAGGTACAGCAGAAGTTTAAGCGCTATGCTCGCGAAAAGGCCGACGATCACCAGCGGGCCGGCATGCACGGGTTCCGGGGCAAGGATGCGGTCGAGGGAGAATTTGCCCAGTCCCAAAGCGGTGGAGAGGATGAGCGCGGCCGCCACCAGCGCCGCAATGTATTCCATACGGCCGTGCCCGAAGGGATGCTCCGCGTCCGCATCCTTGCCGGCCGCGGAAAATCCGGCAAGCAGAGTCAGGGAGGAGGCGGAATCCGCCAGATTGTTGAAGGCGTCCGAAATGACGGCGGCGCTGTTGGCGGCAAACCCCATGAGCAGTTTGACGCAAAACAGCGCCAGATTGCAGACAAGACCGGTCAGGCTGACCAGCATCCCATAGCGTTCGCGGTTGGCTGCGCTTTCAGACATGCGTGCGGATACTACGTGCAACGGTGTCTGATTGCAAGGGCGGGCCGCCGTTTTTTCACACGCTTCCGAAAAGGAAAGGCCCGCGCCGCCGTGAGGCTGGGCGCGGACCTTTTTTATGGAGACGCCGGGTGTCCAGGCCGGCGATTGGAGGGGGTTGGCAATGGGTTCAGGCGTGGCCTACAATCAGTATGTCAGCCGCCGTCTGTTCAACAGCGTTGGTGTTGTCCACGATTGCGGCGATGCCGGGGACGTCCGCGTCCGCATACGCCGTCCAGCCGCTGTTCCTGTTCAGGTGAAGTCCCGCGTGACTCGTGTATCTGCCCATGTCGGCGAGATCACTCACGTCGAGCTCGCGGGGCAGCCCGTCAACAAGCGCTTCCGCGCCGATGTTTTCGGTTTTGAACAGAAGGCTGTTCAAAAATTCCGTCTCGGCGCGGCAATATGAATCAAGGTCAATGCCGTCAGCCGGGATATCCGGCCTTGCTGCCGGTCTGACGGATATATTCACGGCGGCGATGTTAAAGCTTTCGGCGCCGGTCTTGTCGAGAAGCGTGTATTCCAGACCGATTTCGGCGGCGACGTTCAATCTGTCGAAGTCCCGGTTGGGCGTAAACGCATAGATCCCATCAGAGCCGATGCGCAACAGGCCGTAATCCGTCGTTACCCGCCAGGCGCCGGAATCTTGTTCCGGACTGACGGATTTGACATGGGGATCGCTTGAAGCGAGGCCCGTCAACGTCACGTCCGCCGGCAGTCCTTCAAGCCGCTTCGGGCGGCCGCCGTGATCCGCGGCTACGCATCCGCTCCGGGCAAGGGTCGGTCGGGAAAGTGTGGGTATGAACATGGTGAAACCTCCGGTCGAAAAAATCCTTGTTGAAAAATCTTTTCGCCGCAAAACCGAAGAAATCAATACATCCAAATGGACGAAAAACGCCGATCGCCTTTGCTCATTTGGATAATCCGCCACAAAAAACGATAAATTCAAGCTGGTTGCGTCAATTCATAGCCTAGGGAAAAAAGCGCTGTTCTCAGACGGGCGGGCCGTTTTTTCTCCATTTGAATGGATGTCCCGGACCCGCCGGAATGGATTTGGAAGAGTGGACAATATGCGGACTTGCTGTTATGATTTAAAAAATCAAAAAAAGTAACCAAGGAGAAAACGAAATGAAAAAGGCCCGCTTTCCATATGTGCTGGCAGCCGTGCTGTCCCTTGCCGTTTGTTCCTCGGCGTTGGCCGCCCAGCCGACCGTCAAGCGTAGTGATTATTTCGTAACCGTGCTCACCGGCCCCTCCAGCGGCATTTATTTTCCCATAGGCGGGGCTTTTTCCACATTTCTTGGCTCTATAGGCTACAAGACCTCGGCCACGGCCACAGGCGCGACAGCCGAAAACATCAATGCCCTGCTGACAGGGCAGGGTGAAATGGCCATCGCCATGTCCGACGCCGTCATCCAGGCTGTGGAATCCTTCGGCGCTTACGAGGGCAAACCTCCGGCAAAAAAATTGCGCGCCATGATGGGCTTGTGGCCCAATGTCTGCCAGATTGTGACCACTTCCGATTCCGGCATCAAAACTTTTGCCGACCTCAAGGGCAAACGCATTGGCGTGGGCGCTCCCAATTCCGGCGTGGAACTCAATGCCCGCATGATGTTTGAAGCCCACGGCATGAGCTACAAGGACTGCCGGGTGGATTATCTCAACTACGGCGAAGCCATAGACCAGATGAAAAACGGCCTCTGTGACGCGGCCTTCGTCACTTCCGGACTGGGCAACGCGACCATACGCGAGTTGGGCGTCTCCAAAAAGATTGTTTTTGTGCCGGTGGAGGGCGAGCCTCTGAAAAAGCTGACCACCAAACATCCTTTCTACATCCCCTTCACCATCCCCGCCGCTGTTTACGGAACGGACAAGGACACGCAAACGGCGGCCGTCATGAACATCATGCTGGTGGACATCAAACTGCCCGACGATGTGGTTTACGATATTCTGGACTCAGTTTATTCCCCCAAGGGGCTTGAGGCCATACACGCTTCTCACGCCACGGCGAAAAAAGAGATCAAGCCGGAAACGGCCCTGCGCGGCATCAAGGGCACTTCCGTCCCCCTGCACAACGGAGCGGTAAAGTATTATAAAGATAAGGGCATGCTCAAATAGATCCGGCACGCGCTTGTGTCGCGTTATGGCAAGCCTGCCGGCGGGGAAAGGCTTTTCGTCGGCAGGTCTTTTGTCGTTGTTTTTTTTCTGCGTCGTTGTCGCTGGTTTTTCGGCGTCCGGCGTGGGAGAAGTTCGCGCCGGAGAGACTCCCAAAGAGATTGCCGTTGACGCGAAGGGCTGCGTGGCGCGCGTCAGCGACGCAAGAACGGGCAAATTGTATGCCGAAGCGCCGGCGCATGTCGGAAGCAGGCTTTTTTTCGGCTGGATTCACTCTCTGGAAAAAATTCCCTGGAATGAATACTATCATGTGGACGAACAGCGCAATCTGGTGCTGGACACGATAACCTTTCCGGCCTTTGGGGCCGGCATTCCGGCTGACAAGGGACGCGTCTGCCGCGTGCGCGACGGACTGATTCATATGGAAGAGATAGAACAGATTTTTCCGGAACTGGTTTGGCTCAATTCGCAAACTGCCACGCGTGACATCGTGCTGGACGGCAAACTTCTGGTCCGCGGCGCGGATATGCCGCACCATGCCCGCGTGCGCCTGATTGTGCTTCCAGACGTTGACCAGGCAAAGGAGGGAACAAAATGAAAGGCCGTTTGAACGACGAGCCGGGCCACAACAAAGCCGGAGCGGAAGCGCCGGAAGTGTTGGACGAAACCATTGCCGAAGCCATGCGCGGCAACCTCAGCGAAGAGCAGCAAAAACTGCTGGAAGATCTGGACAAGGAAGCCCATACCCGCAAACTGAGTTCGCCCCTCGTTGACAAAATTTTTTACATTCTTTGCATCCTCTTCAGTCTGTACCACTTCACCACCGCCTTTTTCGGCACTCCGGTCGTGCTTGTGCACCGTTCGCTCCATGTGGGCATGATGCTGATATTGAGCTTTTTCATGTATCCTTTCGGCAAGAAGAGCAGCTACAGCAGCATAAGCTGGGGGGACTGGATTTTTGTGCTGCTCGCCGTGTCGGCGCCGCTCTATATCTGGCTCGACTTTAATGGCGTTGTGGAGAGAGCCGGAGACCCGGATATCACCGATCTGGTCATGGCGACGGTTCTGGTCGCGCTGGTGCTGGAGGCTTCCCGGCGCACGGCCGGCTGGGCTCTGGTCGGTCTGAGCCTTGTTTTCATCGCCTATGGCATGTTTGGGCGCGGCATGCCGGGCATGTTCGCGCACCGGGGCTACACCTGGATGCAGCTCTCCAACCATTTCTTCGCCAACACTGAGGGCATATACGGCACTTCCGTCAGTGTGGCGGCCAGTTACATCTTTCTGTTCATCCTGTTCGGCGCCGTCATGAGCAAGTCCGGCATGGGGACGTTTTTCAATGATCTGGCCATGGCTCTGGCCGGCCACAGCAAGGGCGGCCCGGCCAAGGTTGCTGTCATTTCTTCCGGTCTGCTCGGTTCCATCAACGGTTCGGCTGTGGCTAACGTGGTCACCACAGGAGCCTTCACCATACCCCTGATGAAAAAAATCGGCTATTCAAAAGATTTCGCCGGGGCCGTGGAGGCATCATCCTCTGTGGGCGGACAACTGCTGCCGCCTGTCATGGGCGCGGCGGCCTTCATCATGGCCGAGATACTGAGCGTGCCCTATTCCGTCATTATCGTGCATGCGGCCGTGCCGGCACTGCTCTACTATCTGGGCATCATCATCCAGGTGCATTTACGGGCCGGAAAGCTGGGGCTGGTCGGCCTGCCCAGCGAACGTCTGCCTCTTGTCAGAAACGTCATGCGGGAGAGGGGACACCTGCTCGTACCCATTGCCGTGCTGCTCTGGCTGCTTCTTTTTTCGGGCACAACGGTCATCTATTCGGCCGTCATCACCATTGTGGCCACCATTGCTGTGGCAAGCCTGAAAAAGACGACCCGCATGAGTTTCAAGGATATTTTGGACGCTTTCGCTGATGGCGCCAAACAGACGGTTTCCGTCGCCATCGCCTGCGCCTGCGTGGGCATTATCATCGGCGTCACCTCCAAGACAGGATTCGGCCTGACCATGGCCAACACCATAATCACTCTGGGCAGCCACAGCCTGCTCTTCACGCTGATTTTCACCATGGTCACCTGCATGATTCTGGGAATGGGCGTGCCTTCCATCCCCGCCTACATCATCACGGCCACCATCGCCGCGCCCGCATTGGCCAAGCTGGGCATCCCCGCCATAGCGGCCCACATGTTCGCTTTTTACTACGCCATGTTCGCCAACCTCACGCCGCCTGTGGCTCTGGCGGCCTTCGCCGCGTCGGGCATATCCGGCGGAGACCCTGTCAAAACGGGTTTTTCGGCCGTCAAACTGGCCCTGGCAGGTTTTATTGTGCCCTATATGTTTGTGTACTCGCCGCAACTGCTTCTTATAGACACAGGCTTCCTGGAGGCCATGCGCGTGACGGCCGGAGCCTGTTTGGGCGTGTTTCTCATCGGCATGGCCGTTGAAGGGTACCTGTTTACGGCCATGCCCCACATCCTGCGCGTTGTCGCCTTCGGCGGCGCCTTCTGCCTCATTGACAGCGGCGTTCTGACCGACATGATAGGACTGACGTCTCTGGTCGTGGTTTTCTTCTGGCAGCGTCACGCGTATGCCAAGCAGACGCCGTTGGGCGCAGGCAAGAGTCGGGTCAACGGGCCCGGAGGCTCAGTCTCCGAGTGATTGGCGGGATGGCACCGTCACCGGCTGGTCATAGCAGGAAAACACCTGCTCCATCCGTCGCGTCTCCGGCGCTTTGGTCACGAGGCTGACGGCCGGAGCTATGATCAGCCCGGCCAGCATGGCGAAAGCGCCCGCGTTGATAGGCGATTGCAGCGAGGCGGGGAAAGCCCCGCGGAAGAAAACATTGGCCGTCATGAGCAGTGTGCTGAACAAAAAGCAGGCCCAGACGGCGGCGATGCTGACGCGCTTCCAGTACAGGCTGTAAAGAAAGGGCGCCAGAAAGGCCCCGGCCAGCGCTCCCCAGGAAATGCCCATCAACTGCGCGATAAAGGAAATGCCCCCCTTATACTGAATAACGGCTATAATGGAAGATATCAGGATAAAGACGGCAATCATCATGCGGATGACGCGCAGTTGTCTTCGGTCGTCCATATCCTTGAAAACCGTATCCCTGAGAAAGTCCAGGGTGAATGTGCTTGCCGAAGTCATGACCAGGGACGAAAGCGTAGACATGGACGCCGAAAGCACCAGCATGACCACAATGCCGATGAGCAGTGAGGAAAATCCGGAAAGCATGGCCGGAATAATGGCGTCAAAGCCGTCCGCGGCGATGTTCACCCTGTCCGCGAAGAGTCTGCCGAAGCCGCCCAGAAAATAGCAGCCGCCGGATACCACCAGGGCAAACAGCGTGGAAATGACGGTGCCCTTGGCGATGCTTTTTTCCGACCTGATGGCGTAGAATTTCTGCACCATTTGCGGAAGCCCCCAGGTTCCCACCGATGTGAGCAGCACCACGCCGAGCAGATTCAGCGGGTCCGGTCCGAAAAAAGAGGCGTAAACGCCGGGCGTGTCCGCGTGTACCCGCGCCAGGGCGTCGAGAGAACCGAGAAATCCGCCGTTGACGGAAAGCACGGCCGCCGCTGTGGCGATAACGCCGCCAAGCATGATGATGCCCTGTATAAAGTCATTGACGGCTGTGGCCACATAGCCTCCTGCGATGACGTAAAGGCCGGTCAGCGCGGCCATGGCCGCTATGCAGAAGGTGAAGTCGGTGCCGAAAGCCATGGCGAAAAGCCGGGACAGACCGTTGTAGAGCGAGGCCGTGTAGGGAACCAGAAAGACGAAGGTGATGACCGAGGCAGCCAGCTTGAGGCCGCGTGACTGGAAGCGCGCCCCGAAAAATTCCGGCATGGTCGCGCTGTTCAGATGCCGCGTCATAAGGCGGGTGCGGCGGCCCAGGGTGACCCAGGCCAACAGGGAGCCTATGAAGGCGTTGCCCAGGCCTATCCAGACGGCGGAGATGCCGTATTTCCAGCCAAATTGCCCGGCGTAGCCCACGAAGACAACAGCGGAAAAATAGGACGTGCCGTAAGCGAACGCCGTCAGCCACGCTCCAACAGAGCGGTTGCCCAGCACAAAGGAATCAACATCGGTGTTGTGTTTGCGAAAATACAGGCCGACGCTTACAGTGACGGCAAAAAAAGCGACAAGGAGCGAAGTTTTGACGATCATGCCGAGGCTTGTAGCACAGGCCCCCGTTCGTGGCAAGGCAGCCCGCGCTCTCCGCTAAGATGATGCCACCGAACAGGCTGTTGTCGAATTTCCGGCACCCGGGCAAAAAGCCAGTAACGAGCTGCGGAAAAATTGACAGCCGAGGGTTACGCGAGGATTGGCATGCTCGCTGACGCGCGGCTCGGACAACCGAATTCCGAGCCCATTTATTCGGCGTATTTTTTCGCCGCGCGAATAAATTCGCGGAACAGAGGGTGGACATCCATGGGACGCGACTTGAATTCCGGGTGGAACTGACAACCCAAAAACCAGGGGTGGTCCGGCAACTCCATAATTTCGACCAGGGAGTCGTCCGGGGCCAGGCCGCTGAACACCATGCCTTTGGCCGCCAATTGCTCTTTGTAGGCATTGTTGAATTCATAGCGGTGGCGATGGCGCTCCTCGACCAGCGGTTTTTTATAGGCGTCAAAAGCCGTTGTGCCGGGCAAGACCTTGCAGGGATAAGCCCCGAGGCGCATGGTGCCGCCCTTGTCGCTCCCGGCATCGCGCTTTTCCAGGTTTTTTGTGCGAAAGTCAAACCACTCCGTCATCAGGTAAATGACCTTGTGGGCGCACAGGGGATTGAATTCTTCGGAGTTGGCGTCTTCCAGACCGGCCACATGGCGTGCGAACTCGATGACGGCGCACTGCATGCCGAGGCAGATGCCGAAAAAGGGAATCCTGTTTTCCCTAGCGTGGCGGATGGCCGCTATCTTGCCTTCCACACCGCGGTATCCGAAGCCGCCGGGCACCAAAACGCCGTCGCAGTTGTTCAGGACGGCGGCGACGTTGCCCTCGCTCACCTCTTCCGAATTGACGTAAACCAGAGCCACGGACATCCTGTTGTCCACGCCGGCGTGATGCAGCGCCTCGTGCAGGCTTTTGTAGGCTTCCTTCAACTCGACGTACTTCCCCACAATGGCGATGGTCACCTTGCCCCGTGGTTCCGCGTAATCGCGCGCGAGCTTCTCCCAGATTTCCAGATGGGCGTTGCGCGCCGGCAGACGCAACATGATGGCGACCTTCTGGTCAAAACCCTCTTCATAAAATTTCAGGGGCACCTCATAAATATTTTCCACGTCCACGGACGCGAACACGGCGTCCTGATCCACGTTGCAGAACAGGGCTATCTTGCGCCGCATTTCGGCAGGGATGCTCTGCTCGCAGCGGCAAAGGATGATGTCGGGCTGAATGCCTATGGAAAGCAATTCCTTGACGCTGTGCTGGGTCGGCTTCGTCTTGTGCTCGCCGGCGCAGCGCAGATAGGGCACAAGGGTGAGATGGATGTTCAGGCAATTGTCCCGCCCGAGGTCCGAGCGCAACTGACGTATGGCCTCCAGGAAAGGCAGGCCCTCAATGTCGCCCACAGTGCCGCCGATCTCGATAATCGCGACGTCAGGCGCGCTATCGCCCTCGGACAGGGAAAGGATGGTGGTCTTTATCTCGTCGGTGACATGCGGGATGACCTGCACTGTGGCGCCCAGATAATCCCCCCGGCGTTCCTTGGCGATGACGCTGTTGTAAATGGCCCCTGACGTCGTGTTGTTCTTGCGCGACATGGGGACATTCAGATAGCGCTCGTAGTGGCCGAGATCAAGATCGGTCTCGGCGCCGTCATCGGTCACAAATACCTCGCCGTGCTGAAACGGGTTCATGGTGCCCGGGTCCACATTGATGTAGGGATCCAGTTTCTGGATGGTCACCGAAAGCCCGCGCGTCTGCAGCAACGCGCCCAGAGAGGATGACGCGAGCCCCTTGCCCAGGGAGGACAACACGCCGCCCGTAACGAAAATATATTTTGTTTTCATGCCCTCTCCTGCGCCTTACGCTTCAAAAAAAAACGACAATCATGCCCTATCCTGTCAAGTGTACCCCAAAATGAAACAGTTGACCAGCATTGACTCTGTCCCGCGAATACTATAATAAAAGAACTCTTTGCCGTATTTGCTCCAAAACGCAAGCGGCAACACCTGCCCGGACGCGCCGGGCAGCGCCGGAGGCAATTCCCCATGTCGGTCAACGCGCTCGTCATAACCGGTTACGGCACGAATTCACATCTGGAAACGGCCCACACGGCCCGCCTTGCCGGAGCTGACACAGCCGATGTGATTCACTTCGCCGACATTGTCGCCGGACAGACGCGCCTTGAGGATTACCACTTTCTGATTTTCCCCGGCGGGTTTCTTGACGGCGACGACCTGGGCGCGGGCCAGACGGCCGCCATGCGCTGGCGCTATCTGCGCTTCCCGGACGGCGCTCCCCTTTTGCGCAGTCTGGAAGAATTTCTGAACCGGGGAAAACTTGTGCTCGGCATTTGCAACGGTTTCCAGTTGCTGGTCAAACTTGGGCTGTTGCCCGCCCTGGGGGGAGAGCGCTTCAAACGGCAGGTTTCCCTGGGGCACAACGATTCAGCCCGTTTTGAAGACCGCTGGGTACGCCTCAAGCCGAATCCGCAAAGCCCCTGCGTCTTCACCAAAAATCTTCCGCTCATGGCCATGCCCGTGCGCCACGGCGAGGGCAAGCTTGTCGCCTCCGACGACGCATGCCTCAAACGTCTTGCCGACGGCGACCTTATCGCCCTTCAGTATGCCGACCCGGAAAGCGGCGAGCCCACACAGGTCTATCCGCACAATCCAAACGGCTCCCCCCTGGCCGTTGCCGGACTGACAGACCCCTCGGGGCGTGTGCTCGGCCTCATGCCCCACCCGGAAGCCTTCCACCACGTCACCAACCATCCCGGATGGACGCGCGGCGAGCTGGACGCGCCGGGCACAATGCTTTTCGTCAACGCCGTGCGCTATCTGCGCGAACACTTTTGTTGAGGCGTACATGCAGTTGCGCGAGCTATTCTCCACTCTTGAAAACATCGCCCCGCCGGCAATAGCCGCGGAGTGGGACGCATCCGGTCTGCAGGTCGCAGCACGAAGAGACGCGGCCGACGTTCTTGCCCTGTGCCTGGATCCCACGCCGGAATCCATCGCCAAAGCCCTTGAACTGAACGCCCAGGCCATCGTCAGCCACCACCCTCTGGCCATCAAACCCGGGCTGCCCAACCGCCGCGACGCCTATTACGAAGCGCTGAGCCTTCTCTTTGCCGCCGATGTCCCCCTCTATGCCGCCCATACTTCGCTGGACGCCAATCCCGAAGGTCCGGTCGGATGGCTGGCCGAAGAACTCAGGCTCGACAACCTTGCCGTGCTTGAGCCTACGGCGGCGCCATTGCGGGAAGGCGGCCTGCCCGCCGGCTTCGGGCTTGTCGGGGATTTGCCCGCGCCGCAAAGCCTGGGAGAGATCAGCCGTGTTCTGGCGGAGCACGTTGACCTCTCCACATCCGTCATCTGCGGTCCGGAGCCGGAATACATACAACGCGTCGCCTACTGCGCGGGCGGCGGATCTTCCCTGCTGGAAAACGCCGTCAGCCAGAACGCGCAACTGTTCATCACCGGCGACGTCAAATACCATACGGCCCTTGCTGCTCAAATCTGTCTGCTGGATGTCGGACACCACAGCCTTGAGGAGGAAATGATGCGTCGCCTGAGCAGGACGCTTCAGAAACTGCTCCCGTCCCTGACGGTGTTCTTTACGCCATCTCCATCCCCGCGGCGGGCGCTTGCGTTTTTATGACAAAGGAGGAAACATGGGAGAAGCTATTTATCTTGATCAGATAAAACAACTGGTTGAACTTCAAAAAGTTGACGACGCCATTTTTTTTGTACGCCAGGATGTGGAGAAGACCCCCAGGGATATTGAGAACCTCGAAGAGCGTTTCGCCAAAAGCGAGGCGCAGCGGCAACATCTCCTGGACAAAATAGCCCATCTTGAGGAGCAGCAGAAACGTATCGCGCTAGAAATTGAAGAAGATGCGACAAAAATCAAAAAGAGCCGAAACAAGCTCATGCAGGTTTCCAATACGCGTGAATACCAGGCCATGATGCGTGAAATGGACAATATGGAAAAAATGAACTATTCGCGGGAAGAGGAAAAAAATACCCTGGTGGAAGAGCTGGAAAGCCAGCAGCGCGCTCTTGCGGATATGGACGCCGGCCACTCCTCCATCCAGGCGGAGCTGGAAGTCAAAAAAAGCGGCATGGAGGAAAAACTCGCCAAAGCCCGGAGTGAACTTGAAGAACTGGAGAAAAAGCGGAAAGAGGTCAGCGTGGGCATCCCGCAGGCAGTTTTCATGCGGTATGAATTCATACGTTCGCGTCTTGAGCATCCGGTTATCGTGCCCGTCAAAGACGGCGTCTGTCTTGGCTGCGACATATCCGTGCCGCCGCAAACCTTCATAGAAATCCAGCGGGGACACCAGATTTTAAGTTGCCCCAACTGCCAGCGCCTGATTTACTGGTGCGAACACTTTTCAGAGCAGGAAGAAACAAGACAGCTCAAACCTCAAATTGTTATGGAACCAATGGAGCAGACGGGATCAGAGTAAACACGCGGGAGTCGGACAAACCGTCGCTGCGGGTCTGCGACCCGGAGAGGAAAGTCCGGGCTCCACAGGGCAGAACGCTGGGTAACACCCAGGAAGGGCGACCTTCGGAAAGCGCCACAGAAAACAAACCGCCGCTTCCGCGGCAAGGGTGAAACGGTGGGGCAAGAGCCCACCAGAGGTTGCGGCGACGCAGCCTGCTAGGCATGCCCCGTTCGGAGCAAGACCAAATAGGGAAGGAGGCCGGCCCGGCCGTATGCCTTCCGGGTAGGTTGCTTGAGGGCGCGGGCAACCGCGCTCCTAGAGAAATGACGGTTACGTGCGCGCGGCGCATGACAGAACCCGGCTTACAGTCCGGCTCCCGCAAAATCCGATGCCCACAGACGATATACATGTTGCAGCATAAAGACAGTAAAACATGCCGGCTACGCAGCACAGCAAAAAACCCTGGGCGCTGATCATGGCCGCTGGACGCGGCGTCCGCCTGTCGGCGGCCACAGGGGGAACGTACAAGCAACTGTTGCTCTGGCGCGGCCGTCCCCTGTACTGGCATTCGGCCCTGGCCATGAGCCGCAGCGCCGCCCTGGACGGGCTGATTTTTGTCTTCCCCCCGGAATGCCTGGTCGAAGAGGAACAACGCCTGCGAAAATTGCATAAAAACGACGATATGGGGCTGCCCTGGATTGTCGCCGCCGGCGGCGAACGGCGTCAGGACTCTGTGCGTTGCGGTCTGGAGGCGTTGCCCCCCGGCACAAGACATGTGCTTATCCACGATGCGGCGCGCCCCTTTGTCGGCCCGGCGCTCGCGCGCAGCGTACGCGACGGGCTTGACCGGCACGACGCCGTTGTTCCCGGCCTGCCCATCACAGACACGGTAAAGACTGTGGAAAACAGCATGATCCGCGCCACGTTGCCCCGCGAACATCTGGTGGCCGTGCAAACGCCCCAGGGCTTTGAAGCCGGGCTTTTGCGCAAAGCCCACGCCCGCGCCCTGGAATGCGGCCTCACGGCGACAGACGACGCGGCGCTGATGGAGGCCGCCGGACATGACGTGCTTGTCGTTCCCGGAGATCCGAACAACGTGAAAATAACCAGAGCTGAAGACCTTGCCCTGCTTGCCGACGACGCCAAACCGCGCCCCTGCGTCGGCATGGGGTACGACGTGCACCGTTACGGGAACGGTCGGCCGTTCATACTCGGCGGCGTACGCATCCCCGGAGCCCCGGAAGTCGTGGCCCATTCCGACGGGGACGCGTTGCTGCACGCCCTTATGGACGCCCTTCTGGGCTGCGCGGGCCTGGGCGACATCGGACAGCATTTTCCGGACAGCGACGCGCGCTTTGAAAACATTTCCTCCGCTGTTCTGCTCAGCGAGGTGCTCACGCTGATCCGCAGGGCCGGCATACGTCCAACACACGTGGACATGAACATTGTGGCCCAAAAACCCCGCATCAGTCCCTGGCGGGAAGAAATCCGCAACAATGTGGCCCGCCTTCTGAACCTGCCCGCCGGCTGCGTCAATCTCAAGGCCGGAACCGAGGAAGGTCTCGGCTTTACCGGCAGAGGCGAAGGCATCAAGGCCGGCGCCATTGTCTGCGCCTTCGCCGAAACTTCGCGACACCCCGACTGGGAGAATCCCGACCGGGAGGAAGCATGATCGAAGGGAACAGCCGTCCGTGGTTCGCCTGGTATGGCGAGCACGTGCCCCGCAATTTGAACGTCGAAGCCAGGCCGATCACGGAAATGCTGGACGCCGCGGCCCAAAACTGGCCCAGACGCGCGGCCGTGATTTTCCAGAACACGCGCCTGACGTACCGGAGCCTGCTTGAGCGGGCAGAAACCTTCGCCGGGGCGCTCAAACGCGTGGGAGTAGCCAGGGGCGACCGCGTGGTCATCATGTTGCCCAACCTGCCGCAGTCTGTCATCGCCTTTTGGGGGGCCGTCAAAGCGGGCGCTGTTGTGGTGATGATGAACCCCCTGTATATGGAAAAAGAGATTCTCAACAATATCCGCGACTGCGACGCCCGCCACATCATTCTGCTGGATATGCTCTGGCCGCGCCTGGCTGCCCTGCGCGAGCATCTCCCCCTTAAAAATTTTATCGTCACCGGGGCCGAGGACGCTCTCTCCTTTCCCCTCAACTGGCTGTACCGCTTCAATCGGGCCAGAAACAAGAAAACTTCCGCCATCCCCTATGACGACAAACATGTTTTCGCCTGGAAGACATTCTGCAAGGGCGCAGCGCGCCACAGCGAACCACTCGCCTACCCCGAGCATACGCCGGCCGTCATTCAGTATACCGGCGGCACAACAGGCGTTCCCAAGGGAGTTGTCCTCACTCACGCCAACCTCTACACCAACGCCAGACAAATTCTGTCCATTATTGATGAAACCGCCCAAACCCACCATACATTTCTCTCCATTATGCCTTTTTTCCACGTTTACGGACTCACCATCTGCCTGATGATACCTGTGGAACTGGCGGCGACCGTGCTGCCCGTGCCGCGCTATGCGCCCCAGGACGTGCTGCGCATGATAGTCAAACACAGGCCCAGCATTTTCCCGGGCGCTCCCGCTGTGTACACTTCCCTGTTGCAACAAAAGAATCTTGAAAAATATGATTTGAAGAGCGTGAAGATATGCGTTTCCGGCTCCGCTCCGCTTCCCAGAGATATTTTCCGCCGCTTTCAGGAAACCACCGGCGCGGAAATTCTGGAAGGCTACGGGCTGACCGAGGCCTCTCCCATCACGCACATCAATCCCCGGGAAACTCTCTCCCAGCGGGCCGGTTCCATCGGCATACCCGTGCCCGGCACCGACGCCCGCATTGTGGATATGGACGGCGGCGCGCTGCCTCTGCCCCCCGGCAAAATCGGGGAGCTCGTCGTCAAGGGGCCGCAGGTCATGAGCGGCTACTGGCAGCGAGAGGATGAAACAGCCAGCGCCCTGCGCAACGGATGGCTTTACACCGGCGATTTGGCGGTCATGGATGAGGACGGCTTCTTTTATATTGTGGATCGCAAAAAAGACATGGTTATCGTGGGCGGCTACAACGTATACCCGCGCGAGGTGGACGAGGCCCTGCTGGAACACCCGGATGTGCGGGAAGCCGTGAGCGTGGGCATCAAGGACAAGCTCAGGGGCGAGGTACTCAAAGCCTATATTGTCGTCAAGCCGGGGAAAAAATTGGCGAAAGCGGATATTGTCGCCTGGTGCAAAAAAAAGCTTGCCCCGTACAAGGTGCCGCGTCTGGTGGAATTTCGGGATGATTTGCCCAGGACCATCGTGGGCAAGGTCTTGCGCCGGGCGCTGAGAAGCGAGGAGGAAAGCAGGGCCGGACGAAAAAAAACAGGCGCGGGAGAAAATCCGGGAAATCCGAGAGGGGAGGACTAACATCATGTTTGCGCTTGAATCCAACGTGTACAAAAAAGTCACTGTTCTGCGTCTGACAGGGGACGTGCTCATTGAGGACGTGCAGGAATTCACCAATCAGCTCGAAGCCTGGCTGCTGGCGCCGCGGGTGAGGGAAGTCGCCCTGGACCTGAGTCGGGTGGGAAGCATGGACCATGCGGGCCTGGGCGTGCTGGTGAGCGCCAGCACCAAAAGCCGGAGCCGGGGCTGCCGCCTGGTGCTGCTGGCGCCCGCTCCGCATGTGAAGCAGCTTTTGCAGCAAGTCGGCATTGAAGAATTCTTCCCCATGTACGAAAGCGAAGACGAAATGCAGGGACACTTGAACATGACGACGGCGTAGAAGCGCGGCGCCCTGAAAGACTCCGGCCTTTCACGCACGAAACAGGAGCAAAGGCGTCCGACGGTATTTACAGGGTACCTCGAATTTTGTTAAGGTATGGAGCATCAAGTCGAGCGACAGCGGGGACTGGCGGTGAAATACTATCTGCGGCATTACTTCGATCCGGACTTCAACCACTTGAAGCCAAAAACCACGCACAGGGACAACGTTTCGGACATGTACAGCATGGGCTACGTCCAGAATGTCATTAACGGCCAGGTGCTGGCGGAAATCGTGCCCTTTGAGCAAGCCGGGGAAAATCACGACCCGCGCTTCGTGCTCAACGACCCTGTCTTCCCTTCGGGAGCCAACACCCGCGTGGATCCGGCCCATCCCCAGTACCTGCTGGCCGCCGCCAACGGATATGTCTTTTATATCGGCGGCAGAATCACCGTCAAATGCCTGCTCAATGTGCGGCAGGACGTCTGTTTTCAAACCGGCAACATTTTCTTTGTCGGGGATATGGCCATACACGGTTCGGTGCGATCCGGTTTTTCCATACAGGGCAACAATGTCCGCATTATGGGCATGCTGGAGGGAGGGGAGGCCCGCGCCCGCAAGGATATCATGATTGAAGGCGGAGCGCGCGGCGGGGCCGGCCAGCGTTGCCTGGTCACCGCCGGAGGAAAAATTCTCACGCCTTTTCTTGAAAAGGTGGAAGCGCGCAGCCGCGACAACATCATGGTGGAAAAATTCTGCCTCTACTCCACCATCTACGCCGGGGCCAACCTCATAGTGCGCGACCAGCTTTACGGCAGCACCATCAACGCCTACGGCACGGTCTATGTCGGCAAACAGCTCGGCAACAAGGCCGGACTGACCACGAAGATATTTCTCGGCTACGACCCCCTGAGCATACGCCACCTGGAAAAAATCGACGACATGATATCCTCCATGTCCCAATCCATGACGCACCTCACCGCCGTGGCCGGCCATCTGCCGCCGAACTCCAACGAGGCCAGCCGCAAACTCGCCAAACTCACCGAAGAGCGCCAACAGCTTATGCACACGCGCGACAACCTGTGGAACCGTCTCTACGCCGACGAAAAACTGTCGTCCGCCTGCCGTCTGTCGGTGCCGGGCATCGTCTACCCAGGAGTAGAAATTTATATAGGCCGGGCCTTCATGATGGTGGAACGCGTGTACCAGAACGTCAGCTTCCGGCTCTGTTACGACGACATCATGGTTGAGCCCCTGCCTGTTCCCAAAAAGGCTGTATGACCTCCCCAACCTTCACGCCTGTTTATGACGGCGCGAGGCTTGTAGACGTCCGCGTCCGCAAGGACGGTCGCTCCTTCGCCATGCTCGGCGACGGCGGCCCGGAACGCGAAGAGGCCGTCATCAGGGCGCTTGCCCCCCATACACTGGAAGGTGGTCTGCCGGTGCTGCTGGGCGCCGGTTTCGGCTACGCCCTGCGTCTGCTTCTGGCCAATCATGACGGGCCTGTGGCTGTGGCGGACAAGGAAGCCGCCCTGCGCGACCTGACGGGAGCGCCGGCCCTGTCCGAAGACACGCGCGGCCGCGTGTCGCTGATTGACGCTCCGGACGAGGAAAGCGCCATCCTCGCCCTCACCCGGTGGCAAAACGACAACGGGGGCAAACGCCTTGTCCCTCTTGCTTTGCCCTTCTACATGCGCCTCGACCGCGCCTATTACGGCGCTCTGCGCGAACGGCTGGCCGCCAGCGCCGATTTCGATTTCTGGGGCCGCGCCGTGCGTCCGCGCTTCACCGGCGACAAACCGCGCGTGCTCCTGCTGACAAGCAAATACTTTCTTATGGGCGAACTGGAGAGGGCCTGCCGCAAGCTTGAACTGGACTGCCGGCTCATCATCATCAAAGACGAAGCCATCGCCCAGGCCGATTTCGCCAGACAATTGCTGGAAGCCGCTCTGACCTTCAAACCGGACTGCTGTCTCACGCTGAATCACATGGGCGTGGACGTGGAAGGCGTGCTCATGGACATGCTGGCCCGTCTGCAGCTCCCGCTGGCTTCCTGGTTCGTGGACAATCCCCATCTGATCATACATCTCTATGCACGTTGCGTCAGCCCCTGGACCTGCCTTTTCACCTGGGATGAGGACAATATTTCCAGCTTGCGCCGGGCGGGCTTTGAGCATGTTTTTTATCTGCCCCTGGGCACGGATCCGGAACGCTTCAGCCCACGCCGCAACGCGGCCGCTCCGGCAGCCTGGAAGGCCGAAATTTCCTTTGTGGGAAACTCCATGCTCTACAAAGTGGGAGGCCGTCTGAGAAGCGGACGTTTCCCGCGCCGTCTGCTGCTGCCCTTCCGTGAAGTTTCGCGGGCCTTCATGCAGGGCGAGGAACGCTCTGTGCCGGACTTTCTTCGCGCCCGTTACCCGGCGGTCTACGCCGACTATGCGGCCCTGCCCGACAACGAAGCCAGACTGGCCTATGAAACGGCCGTCACCTGGCAGGCCACACGCTGTTACCGCAACGACTGCGTGCGCCGTCTTCTGCCTTTGCATCCGCTGATCGTGGGCGACAGCGGCTGGAAGACGGAATTTCGCAAGGAAGCCCATCAACCCAGATATATGGACGCCATAAGCTATTACACCGACCTGCCGGTTTTTTATACATGCTCTGACGTCAACTTCAACTGCACGAGCAAACAAATGAAAGGGGCCGTCAACCAGCGCGTTTTCGACGTCCCCGCCGCCGGGGCCTTTGTGCTGACCGACTGGCGTCCCCAGATGGAACGGCTTTTCGAACCCCATGAAACAGCCTGTTACCATGAGCCTGACGAAGCGCCGGACAAAGCCCTTCACTATCTCGCCCACCCGGCGGAACGCCGCAAAATCGCGCAGGCCGGGCGCAAACGCGTGCTGGCCTGCCATACCTGGGAACACCGGCTGGCCGAAATACTGGAAACAATGCGCCGGGTGTACGGCACGCCCGCGCCGCGGCAACCTTGACCGACATGAGCGCCGACCCGCTGCTTGTGCTTCAGATGCAACGCATGGGGGATCTGATTCTGAGCTTCCCCCTGATTGAGCAACTCCAGCGGCGTCTGCCGGGGCATCCCGTCTGGGTCGCCGCCGAGCCGCAGTTTTTTGAAGAACTGGTGCCCCTGGCCCCGAAGGCCGTCTTTTTTCCCTCTTCCCACTGCGCGCGCCTGGCCCAAAGGCGCTATGCCCTGGCTGTCAACCTGAGCAGCCGTCCGGACGCCGCGCGCTGTCTGGCCCGCCTTGACGCCCCGCTCAAACTGGGCCCCGCCGCCCTCAAGGACGGACTCCGCATTGAAGGCTTCTGGCATCTTTACAGGGCTTCCCTCACCCAGAACAACCGCCACAATGCTTTCCACTGGGCCGATCTTTATCTCCTGGACGCGGTGGAAAGCGCGAGTCTGACCAGGGTGGGGCATGCCCGGCCCAGGGGGGCAGGCGGCAGGCGGGTCGGTCTCATGCTGGGCGCCAGCGAAGCCGCCAAACGCCCCGATGCCGATTTCTGGGCGCGCCTGGCGCGCCGGCTTGTCCGGGCCCAGGTCAGCCCCGTGTTTCTGGGCGGCCCGGCCGAGATGGAACTGGGCGCCGAGGCGGCTCAAAAATCCGGCCTGCCCAAAGCCAACCTGTGCGGACGCCTTTCCCTGAAAAATCTGGCCGACGTGCTGCGCGGTCTGGCGCTTTTCATCACGCCCGACACCGGCCCCATGCATCTGGCCGACTGGGTCGGCGCGCCTGTGCTCAATCTTTCCATGGGGCCCGTGCAGGCGCGGGAAACCGGGCCGCGCTCCCCCGGCCAGTGGATCCTGCGTGCCGACGCGAGCTGCGTGGGCTGTTGGCAGTGCAGCCAACCCCGCCCGCGCTGCCGGGGGGCGTTCACCCCCAGGGCCGTGGCCGATGTGGCCGTCGCGCTGCTCGACAGGCCGGACAAGCCTGATTTCCCGCCGCTCAAGGGCCTGACCCTGTTTAAGACCGGACGGGACAACCTGGGGCTGTACAGCCTTATCCCCCATCATTCGCGACATTCCTGCCGCACGTTGCTGGAGGATTTCTGGCAGGCGGCTTTCCTGCACATATTCGGCGCGCTGTCCGGCGCCTCTTCCGCCGCGTCGGGGCGCGAAACAGCCTTGAGACGTCTGGGCGCGCTGCAATCTGCCTTCCCCTCCCTGCACATCCGTCTCGGGCAGGGGCTGGCCCGCCTGACCGCGGCCTGTTCCAGCCGCATCAAACACCCCGGCGAGCTCCCGGCAGGTTTTTGGCGGGAAGAAATGCCGCTTCTGCGTCTTTTCGCGGGCTGGATGCACATGACGCTGCAAAACGCGCGCTACAGCCGCGAGGGCTGGCAATACGCCGTGGACAGCCTGGAGTTGCTCGGCAGTCTTTTTGCCGACACCAAAAACTGAGCCGGTTGCCCGAAATTTTCAGGTTGTCCGCTTTCCCGCTTCAGAGTATACTGACTTGGCCGGCGAACGGCGGACATAATACAATTAGAGCAATTTAACTTTCATTTTATATATCCACAAGATTCAAACCAGCCTTTGGCATCTTTGGCTGTAACCATACCCAAGGCGATTCCTACCGCCGATAAAAGTTCATCGGAGGTTC